>CAZNCI010000193.1:0-7642 GCA_964571475.1 uncultured Saprospiraceae bacterium
TTTGTCCCGCATGGCCTGTTTCAAAGCGTCGGTGATTTTGGTTTTGATATCCATGCTGGAAGCTCCGGAGGCATTTCGCATATTTCTACGTAAATAAATCGCCCCTAATTGTTTGTTGCTTAGCGCAATTTCTTCATTATAGGGATAAAGTGCCTCGACAACGGGAATTTTCAGGTGTTCAGGCAAATCCCAGTCCATATCATTGGCAAACCATGGTTTTAGACTTAGGTCTCCTTTGGGCTCAAAATCGGGTTGCCAACCCTTTTTGTCGTAAACGGCCTTCATTGCTAAGGCAATATGCTGGAGAGAAGTAATGCGCACTCCCCGTTCGCTGACGCGTTCTGGATGATTGGGGTCAAAGGCGCCCTGTCCAAAATAGTCGTCAAAGATTTGCTCTTTTGCTAATGCACCGTCTCCTGATCCTGCCAATGCTCCGGCATGACCGACGGCTCTGGATAAGTTGGCTTTCCACCTGCCAGTCACCAAAGCGATGATGGGTTTATCGAATTTCAACTTACCTGCTTCGATTAAATCCAATCCCATTTTTTCATAAAAACCACCCGGTTCGATGTAGAGAACGACGGCTTTGGTTCTTGGATCATTTTGGGCAGCGATGAGGAATTCAGGAACGGCAAACTGGATGATTTTGTCTTTGCCGGAGCTGATGACTGTGGTCACACCAAAGCCCTCTGTCTTGAGGTATTCCGTCATAGTCGTACTGAAATTACCGGAATTACTATGGATGGCAATCGTTCCTTTAATCAATAATTCTCCCGGACGGTCACCGCCAAGTCCACCGCCTATTCGCACGTGATTCCACGCATCGGCGACACCGAGGGAGTTGGCGCCAAAAATATCGATATTATTCGATTGGGCAATCGTTCGGATAATGCGCTGATCCTTGGTGCTGAGTTTTTCGGTGACGATAATAATTTTCCTGAGCTGTTTGTTGTAATGGGTCAGTTCCATAACGGCGTAAGTAACGGCAGTGGGAGGCAGATAGATGACTCCGGTATCAAATGCATGATTTTTGACAGCATCTGCCAGCCGGCTATAGACGGGAATGTCGCCAATGGGCGTTTTCATTTTACCTGGTCGTCCGTATTGCACCCCGGCAATGACATTGCCGCCACTGTATTCATGGGAAATAGGCGTTACTTTTCGGCTTTCATTTCCGAGAATATTCATAACTAATACGCGATTGTTTGGTGCGGCAATTTCTTCTAAAGATGAAATACCAAGGTAGCAGGGAAGTATATTTTCTTGAATTGTCATGATTTGTTTATTTTTGTGAACGGTTTAGCATCCAATTATCTATTTCGACGGCATATTGAATGACTTCAATCATTGAGCTGTCATAACCAAAAAAACGGTACGGGATACCGAGGTTGTTAAATATGTCTTTGGCGTAAGCGAACCCCTTGATGAGGTTGGGACCACCTCTGCCAATAACGACATAGAGCTCCGGCTTTCCATTTTTTGCAGTATAATCGCGTAGCGCATCCGCAATGGCTTTGAGGGTTACAAAGATGTCCGTATTATTGGCTTTCCCTCCTATGACGAGCAATACATTGGAGTTTTTTAACCAGTATTTATAGACAATTTCGGCAATTCCATACATTTTTTTATAAGGAGGATTGCCTCCAAAATCAGTTGAAATAGTAGTCTTGTCAGATAATACCTCTGTGGCTGCACTATTGGCACCTCCTCCAAACATAAAGGGCGTAATCGTTCCCTTTGGGTTGATAACAGCGACATCGCTCTGCCCCTGATAAGTCCTTAGTTTATTAATTTCAACTTCAAATTCACTAAGGTTGGTATTGAAAATTTCTTCCGGAAGATTAAGCCGGTTGATGAGTGGATTATCCTGATCCAACATACATTTGAAATCACATGCCAAGGGCGTTAATCGACCGTTTACCCTTTCCATGCGAATTGGATTTAGCTCTAGTGTATCTAATCCGAAATCATTATATAAATCCCAAAGTCTGGGTAAAAACCGGACAAGTGGGCTGACGAGTTCATCCGGTGCGCCAAGTTCGGCCAGCGCATCGACAATGTGAAAGGCCTTGATGCCCGTTAGGGAATCGAAGGAGCGCTCAAAAATTTTGGCAGGTGGTAATTCTTCGATGTCAACTCCGCCGTGATGGGTGAGTGTGAACGAAACACGCCTCGTGATGGTCGAAACATTAATGTTGAAATAGATCTCGTACTCGGAGGGAATAAATTCCTCAAAAGTCACACCATGAGCCATGACCGTTTCATTATGGAATCTATGTTCTGCAAAAAATAGTTGCCGCTTGGCTTTTAGTGCTTCTGCCACAGAACTGACTATTTTTACCAGCCCGGCCTTGCCTTTTTTGCCAACACCTCCGTAAAAAATAGGCTTGATGACCACCTTGCCCCGTTTGTCTAGTAGTGATTCGATTTGTGCAACGGTAGCATTCGAAGGCAAAATAACCGGGATGGGAAAATCTGCCAATTTCAAGAGATTTGCGCCGTAGCGCATTCCTGTTACTCTCATCTCTTTTGTATTTAGATGTTTAGAAATATTTGCAGCAGGCACGCTCTTTTAATGGAGGGCTTGTGCAGAAAATACCCAGCGGATTAAGAACTAAGTTATGCCTATATTAAACGCCGTTTATTTTTTGTCTAATCGAGTCAATAAATGGGTGTCCCGTCTGGGCGACCCGACAGCTTTGTCTGGATAAATGCCCCATTTATTGCTAAAGAGTAGGCGAAAACGACTTGCCTGAAAGCAAGACTGCCTGACTCAGGTTATACACTTTGAAATTGGTTTATATTTTGGTAGGACTCGTAATACTGCCATAAAGGTATAAATTATTTTATTGTTTTCAAAAAAAAATGAAAATAAAAAACACCTGAGCAATAGATTTCCTTTTTACTTATGACTAAAGGAAAGTGCCGGAATCAGCCTGGAGAAGCTTGCTTTGACGAATGACGGAAGCTTTAAAATCCTGTACCTATTGATAAGTCAATCGACTGCTGTAGGAAATTTGAGCCTTGAGTATATAGGAAAAGTGTTGATACAAACGAAGTAATTGATCAATATTTTGTTTCCATTGCTCCCGATTTGATATATGCCCAAAAAAATACAATATTAATTAAACCTTTTTTTAACTTTTTAGTCTAAAGAGACTAAACAATAATGAAAAAATGAAAAAGTTAATTACATTAATCGCCATTCAAATTTTATTTAATTTAGGACACACTCGGGGGCAAACGCCAGTTTATTTTAATATAATTTCACATAATGAAATATCAGATCCTTTAAATTATAGGGATAACGTAGCTGATTTTAATACCATTCAACCGCTGGTAAAAGAACTATGCGACACCATTATATCTAAGCAGGCCAGGTACAATATGCAGGTAGATGGCAACTTTATTAATGGCGTATTAACATGGGATAATGGAGCGAATAATCCTAATGACATTTTAGAATGGGCAAATAACTCGCCATATATTGATGTGGATGGACATAATCATTTTAATCCTTTGCCCGATTATGCAGATATTCCACATCATTCCAGCTTGCACAATCCTTACAAATATTCTGATTTGGCAAAATTATTAGACTCTTGTGGAGTAACATTAGTTCACAATATTTTGGGTGGAGTGACTTATGCAGACGTGACCGTTGGTAATATTGAGTTGAACGAAAACTGGACACAGTATGCCACCCCGATACCAGGTTATACTTTCTCTAATTTTTTATGGCAGGCAGATATCGTATGGGGCACAGCATCCCCTAATCATATAGCCGATTATACCCATTTCGGCGTGTGGAAACCTGCCGGAGGTTCATCACCTGCCCAGTTTGGCACACACGATCCAAATGCGACTATCACGCATATAGGTGGTGGTTGTAAAGGAGATGTAAGTTATATTTTAGATGGGCAGGGTAATTTGAGAAGAACGACGGATGAAGTAATTTCGAATATCAAAAGTATTGTTGATGGCATTCAAAACAATCCCACATCTCCCAATGATTTTTATACGATGAATATGCTTGTTAACTTTAGAGATATCCCTTTAATTCCAAATTTTGCTGATAGTATTGGGGTCATAATAGAAGGGCTTAATGATTATGTGAGTCAGGGCAAGATCGTGTGGGCAACATTGGGTGAAAAATACGATAGATGGTATGCGCAACACACCAACCCTAATGATCATTTCAATTTTGATTGCGCAGATGTTGTATTGGCTGTTGATGAAAACAATTTATATAGTAGCAAACTATCAATTTATCCGAACCCAACACAAAATTTCATAAATGTTAAGGGAAATGTTCAATTGAATCAAGAATTACAGATTTTTAATCTCTTGGGAGAAAAAGTTTATCAGGCTTTTATTAGTAGCCAACAAATTGATGTTACAAAATTGGGAGCAGGTTTATACATATTGAAAATAGGAGATAATCAGCCAATAAAATTTTTAAAGACTATGTGATGAATTGTAAGAGAATCATAACCGCATCTATTGTAACTCTGTTTTCGTTTTGTGCAATGTCACAAAATTGGAATCAGATCCAAAAAATCGTTGCTTCTGACAGAAAAATATCCCAACATTTTTCAAAATCCGTAGATATTAGTGGTAATTACGCCTTTGTTGGAGCACACAGAGAAGGTACGGATGAGCATGGAATGGATGTTCTGCCAAAAGCAGGAGCTGCATATATTTTTGAAAAACAAACCAATGGTAATTGGTTGCAAATCCAAAAAATTGTTGCCTCCGACCGAAATACAGAGGATAATTTTGGAACAAGCATTTCTGTTGATGGAAATATAGCTGTAGTGGGCGCTTATAAAAGGGATACAACTATCCAAGGTGTTTTTTATAGTCAGGTTGGAGCTGCTTATGTTTTTGAAAAAGATGTTAGTGGAGAATGGAATGAAGTACAAAAATTAATAGCTTCTGACATGGATTCATTAAACTTCTTTGGTAAATCAGTTGCCATTTCAGGAAATAATATGGTTATAGGTGCGGCATTTCGGGACACTTCCGATTTTTCAGGAACTGTTCCGCAAGCTGGAGCAGCTTACTTTTTTGAACGCAACAACCAAGGTGTTTGGGAGCAACAGCAAAAAGTAGTGGCATCCGATTTTGAAGCCTTTTCAATTTTTGGTTGGTCCGTTGCCATTTCGGGTAATTATGCGGTCATAGGAGCCTATAAAGAAAATGAAAATTCAACAGGCTTACAGCCTAAAACAAATGCCGGAGCGGCTTATATTTTTGAAAGAATTAATGGTATTTGGACACAAGTTGATAAGTTAACTGCTTCTGACCGCAATAATGCCGATTGGTTTGGCTACAACGTTGCTATTAGTGGGAACACCGCGGTCGTTGGAGCTTATCAGGAAGATAATGATGTAAACGGAGATGCGAATCTTTCTAATGCAGGTGCTGCTTATATTTTTGAACGTGATGTAAATGGCAATTGGGTAGAAATACAAAAGATAGTTGCCTCCGACAGAAATACAGAAGACTGGTTTGGCTATGCTCTAGACATTAGCAATGATTATATTGTAGTTGGGGCAAGGCAAGAGGATGAAGACTCCTTAGGTGGCAATACGATGCCTGAATCAGGTTCGGCCTATGTATATCATAAAAATACAATAGGTAATTGGCAAGAGGTGCAAAAATTAACTTCAAGTGACAGAGGTGGGGGAGATTGGTTTGGCTTTTCAGTTTCGATAGATGATAGTAATTGTCTTATTGGAGCATTTTCTGATAAAGAAGATGAAAACGGGAATAACATCCTGGCAGAAGCCGGCTCTGTTTATGTATTTGAGCTGAATACAACAACGGGAATTTATCCTCAAAAAATACAAAAACAGATCGGGGTATATCCCAATCCTGCCCAAGAGATGATAAAACTAACAGGATATGATATAAATGAAACAATTTGCATATACAATGCTCTGGGAGAAATTGTTTACCAATCCATCTATAAAAACCAAACAATAAATATATCCGAATTTCAGAATGGAATTTATTATGTTAAACAAGGTAAAAATTCTCCTGTTAAATTTGTGAAATATTAACATTGCGTCCACTCCGAAAAGTGGCAATTTGTGTGTTGATGACTTTTTGGAGTGGACTCGAAGTTTACTGACAAATTCCATTTACACAAGTCATACCTATAGGGCAATCTTGGTCCACAAAACATAAATATTCATCAATGTAACCATTGCAATTATTATCAACTCCATCTGTAGTGTTTTCAGGTGCATCGGGATAAATAGTGTCGTCAGTATCATTACAATCACCATCATTTTGAGCGTAGCCAGATGGTATATCAGAAGCGCTGTTTATGACATTTGGCACATCTACCAGTACTGCTGAAGTTCCCTTTGCCCCAAATCCATCACTATCATTATCGACAAATAAATAATATGCAAAAATTCCGTCTCCATTTTCATCTGTATTATTGTCTGGAATTTCTGGTGCCCCCGGATTTAACGCTGGATTTGTATCATCAAAATCCGTATTATCAGATACATAACCTGTTGGCTGAGTACAAGACTGTTGTGATTGATTTACATTTCCAAATCCATCTGCATCTGCATCTTGATACCAAGTTTGTTCTGTGCAGTCATCGTGTTTACGACAAGAACTAATAATTATCAATCCTAATCCCATTAGTGCTGCCAGATAAAATAATTTTATTTTTCCCATAATGTTAAATTTTAATTATTTTTCCATATTAAATTTTTCTTAAATTGCATTTTTCCCTCAATTTAGTAAAAAAAAATTCACTTTTTCAAGTTTTTTTACAGGAAAAGGCGCTCATGCCCCTGAAAATTTGGGTGCACTAAAATATCTGTTCGAGCGAATGGTAGTTGACCATATTCACGCTCTCGTTTTTTGAGACCTTGGTACTTTGATGCCCTTGACGAATTGACTTAATCAAAATATATATCAATATAGTCCGTAGTCACTCCATCGCATCCACTCATATTTCGGCATCTCCAGTACTTCCTGTTTTTTGTTGAAACAAAATCGAATGTACCTTCTTTAATACAGGGTTTTCCTCCTTGGATATGGTATATAGACGATTCTATTTTTCCTGTAAAGCGCAATTTTTTGGGTGTTATTTCTTTTATAATACCATTTATTTGCAAATAACATTCCGGACATTTATCAGCTTTGTTTGCTTTCTGAAAACCTGCCACTTTATAGGTGTTGTTTCCAATGGAATTAAAGGTAATTTCTCCGGGTTTCTCCCAGCTTATCCATTGGATAGTCAGGCTGTGTTTGCCGGATAATCTGTCTTTAACCGTTTCCGTAGCGTTATTTTCGGTCTTGTTTATTGGTTGGGCATTTGGTTTTTTGGGGCTATTACTATTTATGCTATCGACAACAGTTTGTTTATCTTTTAGGCCTGGTTCTTTTTGCAATATTTCAGTTTCTCTTTCTTTTTGGTCTAATTCTTTTTCGTGACTGGCATTATTACAAGCAGCCAAAAGGAAAATAAAAATCCATAAGATCAAGAACGGTTGATTTGTATTTTTCATAATTGCTGTATTTATTTTATCTTTTTAAACCCATATTTCTCATGGATTATTGTCATAAAAAGCCTTGAACAATGCGAGTTAAATAGCAGGATAATTAGTGT
>CAZNCI010000194.1:0-7605 GCA_964571475.1 uncultured Saprospiraceae bacterium
AATTTAAAAGTTTTAAAGTCTAAATTTAAAAGTCTAAAGTGTGAATTTGAAATTAAAAAGTGGGGGAGTTGAGAGTCTAAATTTAAAAGTTTTAAAGTCTAAATTTAAAAGTCTAAAGTGTGAATTTAAAATTAAAAAGTGGGGGAGTTGAGAGTTGGAATTTAAAAGGGTGAAGGTTAAATTTGAAATTTAAAAGTGGGGGAGAGAACTGGTGATTGGTGAAGGAGTGATTTTATTGGAATGCACCAATTTTACATTTAAAATTATTCATTTGAGGTCAATGGGACATTCGTCAGGCTAGGCAGGTTTTAACTTTATCGCATGATTAGGTGGTTCACTTTTTAATGGTAATCTACAGTAGCCTTCAGTTGTGCATTGATTTTTTTGCCAATGGCAAGAAAATCAATGCTACTGAAGCGTACCAATAAGCGACTGATATTGGTGCAAAGCCTTAAAATTTAAAGCAATTTACTGGGCATCATGCCAGACCATATTTTCCATTACAACGATATGGCTATCTTTTTCAGTGTCGTAATAAAAGTGGTAATTTTGTGGATAATAACCAGATTTTTGCCATGCCTTTGGTTGTGTAATAGGAATGGAAACATCCTTTTTAGACTTGAAAACCTCCAAGGTAATCATTGGCTCTATGAAAATAACCTGCGCGTCATAATTCCCGAAAATAAAGGTATAATCAAATTTTTGGTCATTAAACTCTCCTGAGGTAACATCTACAAAGTGTCCGCCCATATTTGGAATTCCGCCTTCTTCCGCCTCATAATGCTCCGGGATGTATTTATCCAAAGGATGATTTGCAAATTGCAGGGAATCCTCTGCTTTGATTGCGGCCCTTTCATCCAAGGAAATAAAGTAGTTATGAAAGTCAAAATGAGGAACATTATACACCCCCATTGGCGGATGCCCATGCTCATTCCAATCACAGGAAATATGATTATAAGGCGGTATTTTGACCTCAACGGGCAAGTCCAATGTATAGGAGTAGCCAAATTCAAAACCCGTTGGTAAATTTTGTAAGGCCGCATCGGTAAAAGTGACTCCCAGTGAAGTGGGCGCTCCGGTTTCATCTGTTTCTATAAAGGATTTGATTGTTCCATCCCCCATCGGCTGCTCTGTACCATAAAAAACAGATACGGGGCTTTTTTCTTTTTCACAAGCGGGAAGCAGGTAAAGCAATACGATGAAAATTGAAAATTTAAACATAAAATTTTTAGCTGAATAATTCATTATTAAAAGATTTAAGGTGAATTGAATATTTTTCAACTACAAAATTATGGGCATATTGGGTATCAAAGTATCAAAAAAATGTAAAAAAGGATAAAAAAGTATTAAACCATTTGCTGGTTCGATTAGACAAAAAATAGACGGCGTTTAATATAGGAATAACTTAGTTCTTGAGCCACTAGGTGAACCCGGGGACGTCCGTAGGCGTGGGCTCGCCCAAATAAAGATACCATCCATCCTAAAAAATGTCATTCAATACGGACAAATTGACAGCAAAAGGGCTGTGTGTCTGACATTTTTTCCTTTTTTTTCTATTGGCATTGTATTTGAAATATTTTGTGTGTAAACATTATTAAATAAACAAAAAAATAATCAGATATGGCATTAGTAAGATATTCAAACCAGTTACCAAGCTTATTTGACCGCTTTTTTGATACAGAAATGTTTGATTGGGCAAATAAGAATTATTCCGCAACGGATACGACACTACCTTCTGTTAACATCAAGGAAAATACCGATGGATATACGGTAGAAGTGGCCGCACCCGGTTTTGAGAAAAGTGATTTTAATGTCAAATTGGATAATAACATTTTGACGATTTCATCTGAAAAGGAGATTGAAAATGAGGTAAAAGAAGATGAAAAATTCACAAAAAGAGAGTTTAGCTATCAGTCATTTTCTCGTTCATTTACCTTGCCGGAAACGGTTAAGAGCGATAAAATAACGGCTAAATACAAGGATGGTATTTTGACAATCGTCATTCCAAAGAAAGAGGAAGCAAAACCAAAACCCATCCAGCAAATTCCAATTAAGTAATGAGGAGGAATGACCTTGTCCATCATTTTTATTAATCAAATAAAATATTGAGACAATGAAAAAGACACTGTTTTTATCAATCCTTCTTTCCTTTTTTCTAGTGGGGTGCAATGCGCAATCCGATAAGGAATCAACGGAAGGTATTACGAAGGGAAAACAAATTGAACCGAAAGTAGAAACCAGGGTAAATACTGAATACGATGAGGATGGCAATTTAATCAGATACGACTCTACGTATTCTTATTTTTACTCAAACATTGAAGATAATCCAATTCTTGAGGACAGTATCTTCAATCAGTTTAGATCTCTTATGGAAGGTCAGTTTAAATCCTTTGAAGATCCATTTTTTGAAAAATTCTTTCTAAAGCCCGATGGCAAAATCATGGATGACTTTTACACCGATGATTTTTTCTCGAAGCACTTTCAGCAACAATTACAGGAAATGGATTCAATCAAAAACCTCTTTTTTGAACAGCAGTTTTCAAAAAAAACAGAGCGATTGTAACATTCAGTATCGCTCAATTCGGTACAAAGCCTGCTCCTTGCCGGAGTAGGCTTTGCCATTAAAATTAGCTTTGGTTAAACAAAACATCAGGCAGCTTGTATTATTGAAGTAACAGCATTAGAATTATACTAAATGAAATATATAGATTATTATAAAATACTGGGAATAAAAAAAGATGCCTCCGAAAAAGACATCAAAAAAGCCTACCGGAAATTGGCCAGAAAGTACCACCCTGACTTAAATCCGGGTGACAAAACGGCTGAAAAAAAGTTTCGGGAAATCAATGAAGCCAATGAGGTGCTCAGCCATCCGGAAAATCGTAAAAAATACGATAAATACGGCAAAGACTGGGAACACGCGGAGGCTTTTGAAAAAGCAAAACAGCAACAGCAACAACAACAACAATATCAGTACCAGGGTAGTGGTAGTTATGGTAATTTCTCTGAGCAGGATTTTTCCGATTTTTTTAGCTCCATGTTTGGAGGAGGCTATTCGGGGGGCAGGAGTCGCCAAAGTGCGCGATTTAAAGGTAGCGATTATAATGCAGAATTAAACCTCAATCTGACGGATGTTTATAAAACGCACAAAAGAACGCTAACGGTTGATGGTAAAAATATCCGTTTGACCATCCCGGCTGGTGTCAAAAATGGGCAAAGCATTAAGATAAAAGGACATGGAGGACCGGGCGTTAATGGTGGTGCTAAAGGCGATTTATATATTAAATTCAATATCAATAATAACACTAATTTCAGGAGGAATAAAAACGATTTACACTTGACGGTTGATTTGGATTTATACAAAGCAATCCTTGGAGGCGAGCTTATCATCAACACCCTTGGAGGAAAGGTGAAACTCAAAATAAAACCGGAAACTCAAAATGGGACGAAGGTCAAACTCCGGGGCAAGGGCTTTCCTGTCTATAAGAAAGAAGGGCAGTTTGGTGATTTGTACATTACTTATCAAATCAAAATTCCGACCCATTTGTCCGCCAAAGAAAAAGAATTATTCACCGAACTATCCAAACTAAGATAAAACATGGAAACCATGCGTACTATTTCGATGGAAGAATTCAATTCACACTATAAGGTACCTGCCTCTTTTATCGAGTCGCTGTGTGAATTAGATCTCATCACAATCATTGTGATTGAAGATGAAAAGCACCTGCAAATCGATCAAATCAATACGATTGAAAGACTGATGCGCTTACACTACGATCTGAATATTAATTTCGAAGGGCTGGATGTCATTACCAATTTAATCAATAAAATTGACCGCCTGCAAAACGAAATTATTTCACTCAATAATCAACTAGATTTTTATCAAAAATAAAGCTAACTGTGCAAAAAAGTTTTCAATATTTATTCATTTCAGCGATTACCTTTTTACTTGGCTACCTTTATCTGCGATTTGCTTATGATTATACACAAAAAACACCTTTTCTCAATGAAATTATACTCATTGTATTAGGAACAATTGTGACCATTGCCATTACCGCAGCCTTACTAAATAAACAAAGTGAGGTGGAAATCGAAAAAGAACAAAGGGTCAAAATTTTTGACATCAAATCAGACCTCTATTTTGAATTAATTAACTTTATTGAAGAGATCATTCGCAAAAGCGAAATTAATCACAAGGATTTAATTACCTTAGAGTTTCTCACACACAAAATTTCTGTTATTGCGAGCCCCGAGGTGCTTCAGGAATATTCTAATTTTGTTCAAACAGTAAAAACAACTTCAGCCGATTCAAAAATAAGCCCATTGGAATCGGAAGAACTTTCCTCGAAGTTGGCAAAACTCTGTGGAAAAATCAGATATGACCTCATCATAAAAGATGAAAGTTCAAATCTGGATATTCAAAATATCATCGACTCAAATATCAAAAAAATATGAATTGGTAGCCTACCATCCGCCGCCGGCACCGCCACCACCAAAATCACCGCCGCCAAAGCCGCCAAAACCGCCGCCACCGCCACCGAAGCCGCCGCCACCAGAACTGCCGCCACCGCCAAAACCGCCCCCGGGGAAGAATATCCAGCCGCCGCCACGTCTTCTGCGACCGGGATAATCATAACGACCGTCCCGATTATAACCACCATCTCCACCATTTCCGCCGCCGCCATTGTTTAGTCGGGAAAGGATAATAAATAGCAGAATGACGCCCACGATGATCACAATAGGAGGGATGCCGTCCTCTTTTTCCTTTTTATCCGGAACGATATTGAAATTTCTTTTTTTCTTCTTAGGTTTATAATCATCGCTGGCCAATTCCATAATAGCATCCGTAGCGCGATCTATTCCCGCATAAAACTGCCCTTTTTTGAAAGCGGGGGTCAGTATGTTATCCACTATTCGTTTAGCGATGGCATCCGGAAGGAAAATTTCGCTGCCATAACCGGTTTGAATTTGTATCCGCCGATCATTTTTGGAAACAAAAACGATAACCCCATTATCTTTTTCCGCATCACCAATTTGCCACTCATGCCCCAATCGGGTGGTGAATTCACTAGCGGATTCTCCATTTAAAGACAGCACGGTATAAACGACAATCTGCACAGAGGTTGCCCTGGCATAGTCTATGAGCTTTCGATCCAATTGCGCAACCTCAGCCCCTGACATGAGATGAGCATTATCCAATACCAGATGATCCTCCCTACTTTTTGGAATTGGCTGCTGGGCAAATGACCAGACAGTCGGAAGGAAAAATAATAAGACCAAATATATTTTAATTCGCATTTTATGTTTTTTCATCAAAAAGGTGCCGTTTCTGCATTTTTCAACACCAAGGTAAAATAAAAGGTTGCAAAAGGAATCAAATTACGACCAATTCCTTATTATTTTATACACAAGAAGAATTGAAATCAAAAAAAAGCCGATAAAACAGTTACAATTCTCCAGAAAAATCGTTATCATTGTATAACTAAAAAACAAAAGCAATTCCTTATGAAACAGCTTCTTTTATTTTTATTCATAATGGTTGGCTTAACCGCTTGTCCCAACGTTCCTCCTTTTCAAATCGAAGACCGAGGTGTGGTAGATGGTGTGATTCCAATTTACCTTGATAAAGACTGGAAAGAGATTTATGTTTCCGGACCGGAACCTATCAAGCATTTAACCAAAATTTACTATTATAATGACTACCTTTTTATTAATGAATATTTGACAGGTATCCACATTTTCGACAATACGGATCCGGAAAATCCAGTTAAGATCAAATTTATTCATATAATTGGTAATAAAGATATTAGTATCAATAATGGTTTTTTATATGCTGATAACTATACAGATTTGGTCACGTTAGACATTCACGACTTAGATAATATACAGGTCGTTAATCGCATTAGTAATTATATTCCAAAGGAAAATGTTGTTCAATTTCCTCCTTCTTATACCGGCTATTTTGAATGTCCCGACCCCGAAAAAGGGTTTGTCATCGGCTGGGAAGAAGCCAAGATAGAAAATCCAGATTGCATCGTCAGGTAATTCACCAAAAAAATAACTTATGAAGTATTCAAAACTTTTTATTTACACCGTATTTCTCTTCACCTTTTGGAGTTGTGAGAAAAGTTCTAACAGTCCTTTATCTCCTACGAGCACGACTGGCACCGCCGGCTCTTATGCTCAATTTATGATCGTTGGTGATTTTTTATACACCATTAATGATACAGAGATCAAAACATTGAGTTTGGAGGATGCCTCCGCACCTGTACTAATACATACGCAGGAAATAGGGGAGCGGATTGAATCCATATTTAATCTGGATAACCGATTATTTATCGGGTCTGGTAGTGGTCTGTACATTTACACGATACAGGATGATGGCATCCCGGCATATACCAGCCATTTCTCCTATGATGTATTTCCGATTTACCCATGCGACCCCGTTGTAGCCAATGATAGTTTTGCCTTCGTTACCTTAAATACGGTACTATCGGGTTCCAGCTGTAGGGGTAATATAGACATACAGGTGAACGAATTGGTCATATTTGACATTACGGATATTTCGAATCCACAAATCATTAGTGAATATTCATTAAGTGGACCAAAGGGTGTCGGACTGGATGGTAATACGCTTTTCGTTTGTGATAATGAGGAGGGTTTGAAAATATTCGATGTTACGAATAAATTAGACATAAAACTTATTGCCCATAAGGATGGCTTCAAAGCCTATGATGTCATTCCACTAGGAGGATTATTGCTGGTGGTCGGTCCGGAAAATCTATATCAATTTGATTATTCTGACCTGAATGATATCAGGGAGGTTTCCAGAATTTCAATCAAGCCGTAGGGGAGTAACTCACTTTTTTTTACAGAAAACAAACCCGAAATATGAAAAAAGTATTACTTTTAGTCTCCTTTTTTATGATACTAAATCATAGTCATGCGCAGTTAGATACGGTTTCTTATCTGGATTTAAGCGTTGGTGTATCTCTTGGAGAATTGGTGTCAATTTCGTTGCCTTCATTTACCCTATTTGGCAATAAAAGGGTAGGACGAAATCAATATGTAGATGTACAAATTGGCTCGACCATCCAATTTGCTATCAATCCAAGGTTCGACAAAATTAACGGACAAAAACTAAATCTGGCCTACCGTTATCAAATTGAGAGAGGTATTTTCCGCAGGTCTTCGCCGTTCATCGGGCTATCTCTCGATTATGCACATTTGAAGGGAGAAGGGCGGACCACTTACAGCAGAGCCAATGGTGCCTTCTTTCAAAGGTTTCCTTTTTCGACCTCCAATAACAGGTATAGTGCCAATTTAGTGGCTGGTGTTATTTATTACATTGATGATATATTTACATTTGAAATTGGGGCTAAACTAGGTGTTGGTCTATCGCATTCAAAAATAAAAAGTACAACGCCTCCGGATGCAATTATCACAGATCCCAATTCATATTACATCGCCACTTCTAAGTATGAAAATCTGGGAAGAGAGAATAGCATATTTCCAAATATTAGAGTGACATTTCGAGTTGGATATATTATTAAGTGGAAAGATAATTAGGTGCACCTCTAACTTATTTTCTGTCTAAAAAGCAAG
>CAZNCI010000195.1:0-7581 GCA_964571475.1 uncultured Saprospiraceae bacterium
ATGACCTGTGAGTTGCAAACGCAAGAATGAAAGGTATGTTTTCAGGGCACTAAAGCAACAAGGATTCAATGTATCAATGTGTCAGGAATTTAAGGAGACAATGAAGTGAAAGAGAAAAAATCACCTGATTTAAATCCTATATTGTCGTTAGTTGAATGTTTTAAAATAAAACTTACTAAAAACCAGCAGTAGCTTTAGCATATTCTGTACTAATTGCGTAACTTTGTCGTCCTTCAATATTCTCTAACAAAAGAGTCTTTTTATTTTAAATAAAATAGACTTGGTAAAATCGAAATTTTATGGCTTTTGATATTGAGATGATTAAAAATCATTACGCAAATTTATCAATAAAATTAAACGAAGTCAAAGCGAAATTAAAGCGACCTTTGACACTCGCCGAAAAAATACTCTATGCGCATGTTAACGCGGAGTCTCCTTTAAAATCTTTCACCAGGGGTGGGGATTATGTTTTCTTTTCACCTGATAGAGTTGCCATGCAGGATGCAACAGCTCAGATGGCTTTATTGCAATTTATGATGGCAGGAAAAGAAAAGGTGGCTGTTCCGTCAACAACTCACTGTGATCACCTGATTCAGGCGAAGGTCGGAGCGGATAAAGATTTACAAATTGCAGAAGATGTTAATGCTGAAGTTTATGACTTCCTTCACTCTGTCTCCAATAAATATGGCATTGGTTTTTGGAAACCAGGTGCTGGTATTATTCATCAGGTGGTACTTGAAAATTACGCATTCCCCGGTGGGATGATGATCGGTACCGACTCCCATACAGTCAATGCGGGAGGACTTGGTATGGTCGCTATTGGGGTAGGTGGCGCAGATGCCGTTGATGTGATGGCAGGCATGCCCTGGGAATTAAAGATGCCTAAATTGATCGGCGTTAAATTAACAGGACGATTAAATGGATGGGCTTCTGCTAAAGATGTTATTTTAAAAGTAGCAGAGATATTAACCGCTAAGGGAGGAACTGGACATATTATTGAATACTTTGGTGAAGGGGCTCTTTCGCTTTCATGTACCGGTAAGGGAACCATTTGTAATATGGGTGCTGAAGTCGGAGCAACGACCTCCACTTTTGGATACGACGACTCCATGGAGCGGTATTTGCGGGCGACCGGACGTGAGGATGTAGCCACACTCGCTAATGAGATACGTCCACATCTAACAGGAGATCCAGAAGTCTATGCTGATCCTAATAAATATTTTGACCAGTTAATTGAGATAAATTTGTCTGAATTAGAGCCGATGTTGAACGGACCTTTTACCCCGGATTTGGGTACGCCGGTTTCCAAGATGAACAAGAAAGCAAGAGAAATGGGCTGGCCTTTAAAAGTAGAGGTGGGTTTGATTGGATCTTGTACCAACTCTTCGTATGAAGACCTGACTCGTGCGGCCTCTGTTGTCAGGCAGGCCAATGAAAAAGGACTGACACTTACGTCAGAACTGGACATTAACCCAGGATCCGAACAAGTGAGATATACGGCTCATCGAGATGGATTGTTGGAGGTGTTTACCGATGCCGGTGCTAATATATTCACCAACGCCTGCGGTCCCTGTATTGGTCAATGGGCTAGAGCTGGAGCAGAAAAGCAAGAAAAAAATACCATTGTACACTCCTTTAACAGAAACTTTTCAAAACGGGCTGATGGTAACCCAAACACTCATGCTTTTGTCGGCTCTCCAGAGCTGGTAGCGGCTATCGCTATTGCGGGAAACCTCGATTTTAACCCTATTACGGATACCTTAATCAATAATAAAGGGGAAGAGGTAAAACTTGCCCCTCCAGTCGGAGTAGAATTGCCGACGAAAGGATTTGAAGTAGAGGATATGGGCTATGTCCCTCCTGCAAAAGATGGCAGCGCTATAGAAGTCAAGGTAAGTCCGGATTCCAGGCGTTTGCAATTATTGACGCCATTTGTCCCTATTTCTAATGAGGAAGTGCACAATATGCGAATATTAATTAAAGCTAAGGGTAAGTGTACAACCGACCACATATCAATGGCAGGTCCCTGGTTAAAATACAGAGGTCATTTGCAAAATATTTCTCAAAATTGCTGTATTGGTGCGGTGAATTATTTTAATGAAGAAACTAATAATGTACTCAACCTTGTTGAAAATAAATACATGCCGGTTCCTGATTCAGCGCTTGTTTACAGGGAAAAAGGAATTGGAACGGTTATTTTTGGAGAGGATAATTACGGTGAGGGATCTTCTCGCGAACACGCAGCAATGGAGCCTCGATTTTTAGGTGTAAAAGCGGTGATTGTTAAGTCTTTTGCGCGGATTCACGAAACAAATCTAAAAAAACAGGGTATGCTTGGACTGACTTTTGTCAATCCGGCTGATTATGACAAAATTCGACAAGATGATATCATTGATATAGAAGGCTTTGAGTCCATGGCACCCGGCAAAAATTTAACGATTGTCTTGCGTCATGCGGATGGTACGGTTGATGAATTTGAGGTTGCTCATACGTATAATGATGCACAAATAGAATGGGTTCGATTTGGGTCAGCCTTGAATAAAATCAGGTCTGAAGCATCTTAAATTACCTTTTTTAAATAGGTGAGAAAATGGCTGGTTGTTTATTCAAATAATCAGCCATTTTTTATGCTTATAGCCTAAAAAAACAGGTTCTAACCCCCCAAGGAATAAAATTTTATTTTTTAAAAAATAAATAAATGATGGTTTTTACTATCTTTAGGTGTCTATTGC
Organism: uncultured Saprospiraceae bacterium; assembly: GCA_964571475.1. Taxonomy (GTDB): domain Bacteria; phylum Bacteroidota; class Bacteroidia; order Chitinophagales; family Saprospiraceae; genus JALVDO01. Next base: position 2,733 of record CAZNCI010000195.1, read on the forward strand.
CCTCTACGATATACATAAATGACAAATTTACATTGTATAAATTTTTAATTTTTTAATTACAAACCAACTAATTATGTTAAAAGAATTTAAAGCGTTTGCCATGAAAGGCAATTTGGTTGACATTGCAGTTGCATTCGTCATGGGGGCAGCCTTTAATAAGGTTGTTACTTCTTTCACCGCGGGAATCGTCTCTCCGCTCATTGGTATGATATTCAATACAGACTTTAATAAACTGAAGTATGTATTAAAAGAGGGCGTAGCAGAAGTTAAAGATGCATCCGGTGCTGTTACAACTAAAGCGGTTGCTGAAGTTGCAGTTAAGTATGGCGAATTTATGACCGCTGTTTTGGACTTTATTATTGTAGCTTTTGTCATGTTTTTGATCGTAAGAGGAATTACAAAAATGAAAAAGAAAGAAGAGGAAGCAGCACCTGCACCTCCTCCAGGACCAACGGTAGAGGAGTTACTTGCAGAAATTAGAGATTCTTTGAAAAAATAAGAATAATTGAACGATAGGGGATTCATATTTTATCTCCTGAGTATTAAAAAACTCAAAACAAAACGATTGAAAGTCCGGGTATTTATACTCGGGCTTTTTTTTGTCCAACTACTTATGCTTTATTATCAGCAACTATTAGGAACTAAATTATTGCTATATTAGATTTGTAGGAAAAAAGGGTTGCTGCCATTAGCTATATTCCGTAGTGGTGGGTCGTGCTAAATAGATAGCTTGGTAAGTTGCTTTGAGTACAAAAAAAGAAGCCCAATTGTTTGACAATTGAGCTTCATTTTATATGCTATTGATTGGTATGATGCGGGTGGGTAATTTACTTCTTCCCAAACGTTAAATGGTCCTTATCCAGATCAATTAAAATGGTATCTCCACTAATTATTTCGCCACTTAATAAGACCTTGGACAATTCATTGATGACATCCTTTTGAAGGACTCTCTTCATAGGTCGGGCACCGAATTGAGGGTTATAGCCCTCTTTGGCTAACCAATCCTGGGCTTTTTCTGATATCTCAATTGAAATGCCTCTTTTAGCCAACATTTTATCGACCTTTCGTAGCATCAATTTCATTATCTGTTTTATCTCATCCTTAGACAATGGCGTAAACATGATAATTTCATCAATCCTATTCAGAAATTCAGGGCGCATATTATCCTGAAGTTTCTCAAAAACTTCTTCTTTGGTCGCATCAATAATTTCCTGTGCTTTTTCCGGTTTGGCTTCAGCCAAATCTTCAAAATTTTCTAAAATTATCTCCGCCCCGGTATTCGATGTCATTATAATAATGGTATTCCGAAAGTCAGCTACCCGTCCTCTATTGTCTGTTAATCGACCATCGTCTAACACCTGTAATAATATATTAAAAGTATCGGGGTGAGCCTTTTCAATTTCATCTAATAAAATGATGGAATAGGGCTTTTGACGGACAGCTTCTGTCAATTGTCCCCCTTCATCATAGCCTACATATCCCGGAGGTGCACCGACCAATCTGGAAACTGCGTGTTTTTCCTGATACTCACTCATGTCAATTCGCGTAATGGCTTTTTCGTCATCAAAGAGGACTTCTGCCAAGGTTTTTGCAAGCTCAGTTTTACCTACGCCCGTCGGTCCCATGAAGATAAAAGAACCAATGGGACGGTTGGGATCCTGAAGACCAGCCCGACTTCTCCGTACGGCATCAGAAATAGCGACAACTGCTTCTTTTTGACCAATGAGTCGCTCACCGATTTGATCCTCAAGATGAAGCAATTTTTCTTTTTCACTCTGCAACATTTTTGAAACGGGGATACCCGTCCAGCGAGCGACAACTTCTGCAATGTCATTAGCTGTTACGCTGTCATTAGTAAACCTTGATTCTTCCGGAAGCTCGTTCAATTTCTGCTCCGCTTCTTCCAGTAATTTTTTTTGTTGCTCCATTTCACCGTAGCGAATTTGGGCTACTTTTTCAAAATCACTTCTTCGTTCTGCCTGCTCTGCTTCCAGATCGAGTTCTTCTATTTTTTTCTTGATATTTTGTACCGCATCTACAATTTCCTTTTCATTTTTCCAGGCAGCCCGAATGGCATCTCGTTCCTGTTTAGCATTGGCGATTTCTTCATTTATCTTGCCGAGACGAGCTTTGTTTTTTTCTCGTTTGATCGCTTCACGCTCTATTTCTAATTGACGGACGCGCCTGTCCTTTTCATCGACCTCTTCAGGTAAGGAATCTAACTCCATTCTCAATTTAGCAGCAGCTTCGTCCATTAGGTCAATTGCCTTATCCGGAAGTGCTCTGTCAGGAATGTACCGAGCTGAAAGTTCAGCCGCAGCTACAAGTGCTTCATCGAGGATTTCCATTTTATGATAGACTTCGTAGCGTTCCTGTAGCCCACGAAGTATCGAGATGGTATCCTCTATGCTAGGTTCTTCTATCAAAACTGTTTGGAAACGGCGAACCAATGCTTTATCTTTTTCAAAATATTTCTGGTATTCATCCAGTGTTGTTGCACCAATCGTCCTTAACTCTCCTCTGGCAAGTGCAGGCTTTAATATGTTGGCAGCATCCATTGCGCCCTGTCCGCCTCCGGCGCCAATTAAGGTATGAATTTCATCAATAAAGAGAATAATTTCCCCATCTGATTCAGTCACTTCCTTAACGACACTTTTTAGTCTTTCTTCAAACTCGCCTTTGTACTTTGCTCCGGCAACCAATCCGGAAACATCCAAGGTGAATATTTTTTTAGATTTTAAATTTTCGGGTACATCCTGATTGACAATTCTCCAGGCGATGCCTTCTACAATTGCGGTTTTACCTACACCGGCTTCACCAATGAGTAGTGGGTTATTCTTTTTTCGTCTGGAAAGGATATGCAAAACTCTTCGAATTTCCTCATCCCGCCCGATGATTGGATCTAGTTTCCCGTTTTCTGCTTTTTCATTGAGGTTGATGGCAAATTTTTTCAAAGAATTATAATTGCCATCGGCACTTTGATCCGTTACTTTTCGCCCTTTTCTTAGTTCCTCAATCGCACGTTTCATGCCTGTCGCAGTCGCTCCTAAGTCCTTTAAAGCCTGTGCGCCTTTGTCTCTTCCCTCTATTAAAGCCAGAAGAATGAGCTCAATGGAAATAAATTCATCCCCAAACTGTTTGAGCATTTTTTTGGCTCTACTCAGTGCTTTATTGGCATCATTGGATAAATATTGCTTATCGCTACCCTCTACTTTGGGGTAAGTTTTTATAAGATCATATAACTTTTTCTTTAAAGTAATGAAGTCAATGTTTATTTTTTGAAGTAAGAATTTACTGACTTCTTCTTCTGTCTCTAATATACCTAAAATAAGGTGTGGTGTATCAACTACCTGTTGATCGATTGCTCCTGCAATTTGCTGAGCTTTTAGTATTGCTTCTTGTGATTTTATGGTAAAATTATCGTAAGTCATTTTTTTCTTTTTTGTTGTGAGATTCAATTCTCTCGTATGTCTTATACATATCAAATTTCTTACCAAGCTGTCGTTTTGGAAAAATTGTCATATAGTTTTTAATTTAATATGTCAATTTGGCAGGCTTTGCGGGCTATTTGAATACAATATTATCAAACCATAACTCAAAATCGTCCGCCTTGGTCTTATGAAAGGTTGAGATGGTTACACCTGCTTCTGTTATAGGTTTATCCCATGTTACGTGTAAAGATTTACTTAAATCCCCCTCTTTGAAGTAACTCCATTCTTTAATATCCAGATTGGCATCCCAATAAATATCATATCGGTCACCGGGGGTATAACCACCTTCTTTTTTATACTGAATGCTTATTTTTGATAAAGCGGCTCCGCTAATAGGAGCAACACCCTTCCCGTATGTTACATCAAAAAAATCTTTGTCCCACGCCAGATGAAATGGAAATAACATCCAGTATGAATCATTGATGAATTTTTTATTATAGGGGATGGAGAGGCTGTCTAAGTTATTCTGAAAGAAAGAAAAGGTGTCCTGTCCTATAATGGAAGTTATTTTTTGGGTTTTAGGAGACCATATCCAATGTCGCTTTACCATTTTTTCTCCTTTTTTTACATTAAAAGTAAAAGCCAGAGTGTCGAGTTGGTCGAACTTTTCCAACCCGTAATGCTCGGGAATAAGCGCTATTGGCCGCTTTTCAATAGTCACTTTTTTTGACTTTTGAGCGTTTTTTGTGTCACCACCACAGCCGAGTAGCATGATACCTGACAGGAGTGAAATTACGATATATTTTTTCATTTCTTCTTTATTTCTTCTTTAATAATATCCCATACAATGGAAGACTCAAATCCTTTATTTTGCAGAAAGGTAGCAATTTTTTTGTTTCTAATAAATTCATTTTTCTCTTTTAGGACTAATTTTTTTTTGGTGATTAGCTGTCGGATGGTTTGGTGGTAATCATCGTCTTCAATTTCTGCCAGTCCTTTTTTGATACAGTAATCAGAGATAGCTTTTCTTTTTAGTTCTTTTACGATTCTAATTTTACCCCACTTTTTAATCCGAAATTTACCCCGCGCGAAGGATTTCGCAAATCGTTCTTCATCTAAAAAACGTTCCTGTATCAATAACATCATGACGTTTTCAAGCTCATCGCCATAAACATGGAGGGATAATAATTTTGATCGAACCTCCTGGTGGCACCTGTCTTGATAGGCACAGTATTTTTGCATTTTTTTTAATGCTTCTTCTTCTGATAAATTGGAATAAGACGCCATTTGTTACCTTTTAATAGATATACCGACCAATAATGAGCCCAATATAGGTCGTTTAGTAATTAATGGGTCAAAAATAAGTATCTTTTTCATACTTTGACGTCAAAGTAAAGGTCAGGCAAATATATTTGTCT
>CAZNCI010000196.1:0-7545 GCA_964571475.1 uncultured Saprospiraceae bacterium
TGAATTGGGTCAAAAGTACCCTTATTTAGCGACCGGCCAGATGCTGGAATGGTTTGGTCAAATGAGGGATTGAGTGTCCTTTTTCTGTGTTTAAAAAAAATTAAGGTATGATTGTTTATTTGACTACGCTATTATTAGAAGTTAACTTCCATTCAACTCCATTATTTGTCGGTTTTGGAATTGCTTTTATCCATGTATTAAGCGGACCGGATCATTTAGCTGCTGTCACTCCACTTGTGCTCGAAACCAAATATCGGCACTGGAAGGTGGGGTTATTATGGGGGCTGGGACATGTATTAGGCATGAGTTTCATTGGACTACTTTTTTTGTTTTTTAAAGAATTAATTCCGATTGAAAAAATTTCCATGTACAGTGAACAATTAGTTGGTGGCGTTTTGATTTTGCTGGGAATATGGACTATTTATAAAATAAAATTTCATCCTAAAACGCATAATCATCCTCATATACATCAAAACGCCAATGAATATGTCCATATTCACCCTCATCAACATACCGCTCCTGCTTCCCATCAACACCCCCACTCCTCACAAAATACCAATAGCCTGAAGGCATCAATTATCATCGGAATCGTTCATGGCTTCGCTGGGATTTCACATTTCATATTATTCTCCCCAATATTGAGTTATTCCTCGCAGCAAGATGGGTTACTTTATATTATTGGCTTTACTGGAGGCACTATCACCTCCATGGTACTGTTTGCCTACCTATTGGGGTTAATTGCTATTCGATCTAAAAAAGAGGTGCCATCAAAAACCTATGCTTATATCCGCTGGGGAGCGGGAATACTTGCCATACTCGTTGGCTTGTATTGGGTGCTATTTTGAATGGAGAATGGCGTAAATATATTTAGACTAATTATATATTAAACGTAAATTTTCATTTTATTTTGAAATCAAATAATGATTGTTTAAATTTGGCGTACACAGGGGTGCACATAATTACTTTTGTGTGTATTATATTTATTCTAAAATAAACGATATGGCAAACCAAAAAAAGCGAGATACCTATTTCGAGTCCATCATCAAACAAGGTTATTCCAGAAGAGATTTTATGAAATTCACCACCTATATGGCAGCATATATGGGTTTGAACACTTCTGCTATTGGTCAAATAACCACTGCGCTGGAGACGACTCGAAGACTTCCGGTTATATGGGAACATTATCAAGAATGCACCTGTTGCAGTGAATCCTTCATCCGCTCTGATCACCCCATTGTTGCGGATATTATTTTGGATAAAATATCACTGGATTATACAGAGACATTAATGGCTGCTGCGGGTGAACAAGCGGAGGCTGCCAAACATGCTACCATGGAAAAATATCATGGGGAGTACATCTTATGTGTGGAAGGCTCAGTTCCTTTGGGGGATGATGGAAATTATTGCTGCATCGCTGGAAAAACGGCCTTAGAGCAACTCAAAGAGGCGGCAGCGGGAGCTAAAGCAATTATTGCATGGGGAAGTTGCGCTTCGAATGGCTGCGTACAATCTGCCTACCCCAACCCCACCGAAGCTACTCCTATTCACAAAATCATCAAAAATAAACCCATTATCAAAGTACCGGGTTGCCCACCAATTGGGGAGGTCATGGCAGGTGTTATTGTACACGTTGTCGCCTTTGGAAGGCTGCCTGAATTAGACAGAATAGGTCGCCCTAAAGCTTTTTATGCCAAGAGAGTACACGATAGTTGCTATAGAAGACCCTACTATGATGCGGGCTTATTTGCTGAAACATTTGATGATGAAAATGCCAAAAAAGGCTATTGTTTGTACAAAGTAGGCTGTAAAGGACCGATGACTTATAATGCCTGTGGTTCCATGAAATGGAACAATGGAGTGAGCTACCCAATTCAATCTGGTCATGGATGTTTTGGATGTAGCGAGGAAAACTTTTGGGACAATGGTCCAATTTATGAAAGAATCACCAACCTTCATGGTTTTGGAATAGAGTCAACAGCAGATAAGATTGGAGTAGGTGTCGCAACCGCCATCGCTGCCGGTGTAGGCGCTCATGCCGTGGCTGCTATCGCTGCCAAAAGGAAGAAAAAGAAGAGTCAACTTGCCAGAGCAGCAAAAAATGAAGAAAATTTAGAATCTTAAGAACAAACACAAAATCAAAATAAAATGGCTGAAAGAATAGTAGTAGATCCTATCACCAGGATAGAAGGACACTTACGAATAGAGGCAGAAGTCAAAGATGGCGTAATCGTAGATGCATGGAGCTCTAGCACAATGGTAAGAGGACTGGAAAATATAGTTAAAGGAAGAGACCCTCGCGATGTTTGGGCTTTCGTCCAAAGAACCTGCGGTGTTTGTACGACGGTGCATGCTCTTTCGTCTGTCCGGTCGGTTGAAGACGCCCTCGGTATTGTCATCCCGCCTAATGCAGAGATGGTACGTAATATGATGGTGTCAGCACTTTATCAGCATGACCATGTTGTTCACTTTTACCATTTGCACGCTTTGGATTGGGTCGATATTGTAAGCGCGTTAAAAGCAGATCCAAAAGAAACATCTCGGATTGCGCAAAGCATATCCAATTGGCCCAAAAGTTCTCCCGGTTATTTCTCTGATTTACAAAAAAGATTAACCCGGTTTGTAGAGAGTGGGCAATTAGGTATTTTTGCGAACGGATATTGGGGACACCCTGCGATGAAGTTACCTCCCGAGGTGAACTTAATTGCAACTGCCCACTATTTAGAAGCTCTTGAGTGGCAAAAAGAGATTGTCAAAGTTCATACCATTTTTGGAGGAAAAAATCCACACCCCAATTATCTTGTTGGTGGAATGGCCTGCGCCATTAATATTGAAGATCCGGGCGGGTTAAATGCGGAGCGGCTTGCATACGTCAGGAGTTTATTGGAAGAAGGGAAACGATTCATCGAACAAGTCTATATTCCTGATTTAATGGCCATTGCGTCCTATTATAAAAACTGGGGAGGCATCGGTAAGGGATTCGGCAATTATATGAGTTATGGAGAATACCCTACTATGGGGTACAATAATAAGGATATTTCTTCCTTTAAATTCCAGCCTGGCATCATTTTAGACCGGGATATTACAAAGATTCATGATGTCAATCATCGAAATGACGATATTCAGGAATTTGTAAATAATTCCTGGTACGATTATAGTGGTGATGGAAACGCGGGTAAGCATCCTTGGGATGGGGAAACTAATATCAATTATTCCGGACCAAAACCACCTTATAAGCACTTGGATGTCGATCAGAAGTATAGTTTCATCAAAACGCCCCGTTGGAAAGGCAAACCAATGGAGGTCGGTCCTTTAGCGAGAGTATTGGTTAATTATGGAAGAGGTGATAAGGAAACACAGGAGATTGTTAATGCGGTTTTGAAACAATTAGATGTACCGGTTGCTGCCTTATTCTCCACATTAGGGCGAACAGCTGCGAGGGCCATTTGTGCCAAACTTTCCGCTTCATGGGGGCTGGAATTTTATGATCAGATGATTACCAATATAAAAAATGGCGACACTCGAATGGCTAATATGGAAAAGTGGGACCCGTCCACTTGGCCAGCAGAAAGCAAAGGTGTCGGCTATACTGAAGCACCAAGGGGGGCACTAGCGCATTGGGTTAGAATCAAGGATGGAAAGACAGCCAACTATCAGCAGGTTGTTCCTTCTACCTGGAATGCATCACCAAGAGATCCAAAAGGACAACGATCGGCTTACGAATCGACTCTACTTGGGACGCCGGTAGCAGACGAGAAATTGCCTTTGGAAATATTAAGGACTATTCATTCATTTGATCCATGTATTGCCTGCTCTGTGCATTTGTATGATGAACACGGAAAGCATATTACAAATGTCGATAATATTTCTGTTTGCACCATTTAGCATTACTTAACGCATCAATCAATTACTCATGGAATCATCAAAAGATTTTAAAAGGATATATGTTTGGCAAATTCCGGTAAGGATATTTCATTGGCTGAATGCACTTTGTATTGTTGTTTTATCAATCACTGGTCTGATTATCGCCAATCCTCCCGCCCTGATGTCAAGTGCAGAGGCTAGTAACCAATATTTATTTGGGTGGGTTCGCGTGGTACATTTCTCAACTGCCTACTTTTTTGCAGGAGTAATGGTTTTACGAATTTATTGGTCATTTGTCGGCAACAGGTATGCAAGTTGGCGTTATTTTATACCGGCTACCAAAAAAGCATGGCATAATATTTTTCACGTATTAACACACGATATTTTATTAATTCCGGTGAAGAATAAAAAACTTTCTGATATAAGTGTTGGACATAATTATCTTGCTGCCGCCTCTTATTTCTTTATGTTTTTGGTTGCTTTGGTCATTTTGTTTACAGGATTCGGGCTTTATTCTAATAATGCAAGTTGGTGGTTCCCTAAAATGTTCGCTTGGGTTGTACCTGCGTTGGGTGGGGATTTTGCAGCTAGAATGATTCATCACATTGGCATGTGGTTGATATGGTTTGTCGTAATCATCCATGTTTATTTAGTCCTATTTCATGATTGGCTGGAAGTAAGGGGAGAGACTTCTGCAATGTTGAGTGGGTACAAATTTGTCCGAAAAGACAGAATTAGCGAGAATAAGGAAGAACAGGTTTAGAGGGTTGGTAATAGTTTTGTTTTTAAAAAATGCAATGCTCTGGCTAAATTATGCTTGGCGATGACCGATAGACCAGTGCCTTCGCACTAAGTCTTTGGTAAGAGTATTTCATTTATTCCAGTGCAACATATAATTTCTATCAACCTTGTTGTCCAGGGTCTTTCAATGCTTACAAAATCAAAAAATCTAACAATATTTGGTAGTGTATCAAATATAATGCGGCCCCAAAAGAGGAAATAATCTTCGTTTTTTTTAATAAGAAAATATGTCAAAAGACAAAAATATCACCGCTCTACAAAATACCGATGATCTGGTTTTTGGTGGTGACAAATCGAATAGTATTCTGATTTTGGGGATTGGTAATTACCTGATGGGAGACGAAGGGGTTGGCGTACACATCGTACACCAAATGGGCGAAATGGAGTTGCCGGATTATGTGGATGTTTTGGATGGAGGAACGGGAGGTTTTTTTCTAATGAATGTCTTTGATGTGTATGGAACAGTAATTTTTGTCGATGCTACCATGGATGGAAGACCAGCGGGGAGCATTACCGCTCTAAAACCTAAATTTGCTGCTGATTTCCCTACGGCGCTTAGTGTGCATGACGTCGGGTTAAAAGATATGATTGAAGCACTTTATTTACAGGATAAACTCCCTGACCTACACATCATTACTATCTCTGTCACAGGTATTCAACCCATGACCATTGAAATGACGGCAGAGGTAGAAGCCGCTATTCCTAGTGCCATTAAGCAAATATTATCTTTGGCAAAAAAATTAAATCAGGTGCAGTGAGAACCTACCACCTTCATATTCAGGGTATCGTCCAGGGAGTGGGATTTAGACCTTTTGTCTATAAATTGGCTGTAGCCAATCAAATAGAAGGATGGGTCAATAACAGCACGGATGGTGTTCATATTCGTTTTAATGTCAGGAAATTTTCTGATGCTAAATACTTTCAAAACCAAATTATCAGTCAAGCCCCTACCCTTTCGAACATCACCTCTCACCAAATAAAGGAAGTCCCATTTGAATCCTTTCAGACTTTTTCCATTGTCCATAGCAATGACCAAGCTACGCCCAACTTATTATTTACGCCTGATTTTGCTTTGTGTAAGGACTGTAAAGAGGAGTTGACCCAAGCAAAAAATCGGCGAAATAACTATGCTTTCACTACCTGCACCAACTGCGGTCCAAGGTTTTCCATTATCAAGTCGCTACCTTATGACCGATCCAATACAACGATGGACTACTTTCAGATGTGTCCTACTTGTCAACAGGAATATGACAACCCGCATGATAGACGATATTATTCCCAGACAAATTCATGTCCGGATTGTGCCATCCAATTAGCCCTTTGGGAAAATGGAAAATGGAAAAATGACTTCCACGATTTAAATTACTTAATTACACAATGGGAAAATGGGAAAATTATTGCCATCAAAGGAATTGGTGGTTATATCCTGACTTGTGATGCAACAAATGCCACAGTCGTCAAAAGGTTAAGAAGGCTAAAAAACAGGCCTGGCAAACCCTTTGCAATGATGTATCACAACCTTTACGAACTAGCTGAAGATACAGAAGTAGATATTTTTGAAAAAATCGAGTTGGAGAGTGTGGTCGCACCCATCACTATTTTGCGTGCCAAAAAAGATAAAATGACCCCTCTGGCACAGGAGGATATTGCTCCCGGGCTTCAACAATTAGGCGTTATGATGCCTTATACCCCACTCTACACTTTATTATTACAACTTTTCAAAAAACCAATCATTGCGACAAGCGGCAATAGAAGCAACTCAACCATTATTTATCAAGATGACAAAATCGTAGAGCAACTCTCTCCTATTGCGGATCTCATCCTGGCAAATAACCGGGCGATTGTCACCCCACAAGATGATAGCATCATCAAATATAGCACCCTAAAGTACCAAAAGATCATTCTGCGAAGATCAAGAGGATTGGCTCCATCATATATCAATCGCACCCTCCAATTGACAGATGAGACCATTTTGTCAATGGGGGCTATGTTGAAAAGTACTTTTACTATTTTACATAATAAAAATCTGTTTATTAGCCAATATTTGGGCAATACAGACCATTATGAGGCGGAATTAAATTACCAAAAGACACTAGCTCATTTTGAGCATTTGCTCCATCCAAAAATTGAATGTATTTTGGTAGATAAACACCCCAATTATTACACTTCTGTATATGGTAAAGAAATTGCAGAAAAAAACAATATTAAAATTCATGAGGTACAACACCATAAAGCTCATTTGTATGCAGTCTTGGCAGAGCATGATTTGATTTGTAGCCATGAGAAAATATTGGGTGTCATCTGGGATGGAACCGGACTTGGCGATGATGGACAAATTTGGGGAGGAGAGTTTTTTGAGTTTAAAAACCAATGTATTGAAAGAATTGGGCATCTCCCCTACTTTGACTTTATTCTGGGAGATAAAATGCCTAAGGAACCTCGTATCTCAGCTCTTTCATTAGTTTCTTCACTGAAAGAAAATTCTGACGGAGTAAAAGAAAAATTCAATAAAGAAGAACGGCGAATCTATCAACAACTATTGCAACAGCCCGGTAATTTAAAAACATCTAGTATAGGGCGTCTATTTGATGGTGTTGCTGCTTTGGTTCTTGGTATTGACAGACAAAGTTATGAAGGAGAGGCAGCGATGCTACTGGAAAATGCAGCCCATCAATATTTCAGAGCAAATGGTGTTTCAAAATTTTATTCTTATTTAAAAGGTGATAAAATCCCTGAAAATTTCACCATTTACATCATACAGCAAATATTAAATGATATAGAAAAAGGCTTTGCGCCTGATTTTATAGCGGCGAAATTTCATATTACACTAGCACATTATATCTTTAATTTTGCCAAAAGGCATAAATTTACTAAATTAGCCTT
>CAZNCI010000197.1:0-7528 GCA_964571475.1 uncultured Saprospiraceae bacterium
CTTTCCGCCTTTCGTTTTTGATCGAACTCTCGTTGGCGCTCTGCTTTTTCGTCTTTTAATAATCGGGTTAAAATATCCTGCTGGCGTTTCAGCATTTCGTTAGTCAATTTTTTATTCAACAGCTCGACTTCCGTTTTATTCATCTCATTGATTATATCATTGAGTTCCTGTCCATTTTTTCCTTTGCCCTGTTCTTGGAGTTTTTTCCGCTTTTCTTCGAGTGCCCTTCGCATGGCTGCCTGTTTTGCTGCCATTTGAGCAAATTCCTTACTACTGCCACTTTTGCCATTTTTCATGCGTTCGGCCATTTTTTTCATCTGGTCATTGATCCCTTGTTGCCCCTTACTTATTTTATCTGAGGGACCGCTTCCTTTTCCTTTTCCTCCGGGTTTATTACACATTTGCGAGCCGGACATCATGCCGGACATCTGTTGTTGCATTTGATTCATTGCTTCGCTCAGCATCAGGGCCAGGTCATTGGTTGCTTTCATCGTTCGGTGTTGATTATTGCCGGCAGAACCAATTTTACGCTCTTCCAGCTTGCTAAGGCTTTCCTTCATATTACTTTTCACTTCGCCGATTTTTTCAGTGACGAAGGTTTCAATTTGCACCACTCTTTTGCTCAAAGCCTGAAGGCTGTCGGCAATTAATTTAAAGTCATCCTTGAGTTTAAATTGTTGTCTAACGAGATCTTCATATTTTGGTGTATTAATCTTAACTGCCTCAAAGTCACCGATCAAATTTTCCTGGTCGAAAGAAAGGTTCACCAGATTCTCCAATAATTGGCGCAGTGCCTGCATATCTTCTTCCATTTGCTCCATTTCTCCTGCTTTCATACTGGAAGCCATAGAAGCTGCCATGTCCTTCATTTTCTGAGCAGCATCTTTTTGAGATTTAGAAGCGCCATCGTTTTGTTTTTGCTCCAATTGTTCCTTGCTATCGTTCATATCCTGCTGAATATCATCCATCTCTTCCTGATTTTCGGGGATATTTTCAGGATGTTCTAATTCCTCATTTTTTTTCTTTGTCTCTTCCATTTTCTCTTCGAGCTTATCCATTTTTTCATTCAGCTCCTCTTGTTTTTTCTCCAATTCCTCCTGAGGCAATTTTTCTTCTTTGGTTTCCTCGCTCAATTTCTCCTGTTCTTCTGCCAATTTCTCTAATTCATCTATGGCGTCCTGCATTTCCTTTTCTACCTCAAGCTGTTTGTAAAGTTCAGTGAGTCGATCCAGTTCCATTTCCAATTCCTCGTCGTTCATTTCCATTTCCTCCATCTTATCCAATGCATCATCTTTATTGAGTTCCTGCATGAGTTCTTCGATTTGTTTCATGAGTTTTTTCATCTCATCACTCATAACCTTTTCAAAGAGTTCCTGAACTTTTTCCTGTTTTTCAAGCATTTTTTGGTCTTCCTGTGTTTTGGATTCCTCCTGCTTTTGATTTTCTTCAAAAGCTTTTTTGGCCTGCTCCATTTGCTTCTCTAAATCCTTTTGTCTTTGGAGCAGCTTTTCCAGTTCTTTTTTATCTTCCCAGTTCAACTCCTTTTTTTGGAGCATTTTATCTCTGGCTTTTTTTAGGTCTTTTTGCAATTTTTTAGCATCCTTAACTGACTTTTTCAAATCATCTTTAATTTGGGCCTTGTTTTTGTCAATTTTCTCATCAACTTCTTCCTGAGTAGGCTCGTTATAAAGCATCATATTGGTGCGGGAAGATTTGCTGCCCGTTACTCCGTCATTGTCGAATACTTCAAAGTAATAGGAAATTTCATCTCCAGGGGCTAAGGTGATTTGATTGACATCAAAAAGGTAATCATAATTAGCCGTTCTGCCTTTATTTAAGTCCAAAGCGACGGTCTGAAGGGGCTCTTCCCGTTGATCGGAATGTTTTATTTTATAATTAAAAGACAAGCTTCTCAGGCCGTAATCATCGGAGGCATTTCCAATAAAGAAATAAAGTTTTTCATCGGTACTATCAATGAATTGTTCTACACTAATTTCAGGAAAACGATCGGGAATAACAGAAATGGAATAGGCAATCGAGTCTGCATTAGGCAATCTTTTGTTTGACACAAAAACTTTATAGTGTTCATCTCTTAAAAATCGTTTTTTGTAGGAGAATGACTGATCATCAAAACGATTGGCTGGCTGCAATATACCTTCATTAGCAAAGAACATTTTCAATGAGTCCGTATGTTCAGATTCAAAACTCCAGTTAACATTCGTACCTGCCGGGACAACGAGATCCCCAATACTATTGAGCACCTCATCCTTTCTACCGGTATAGGCCGGATAATCCAAGCTTGTTTCAAAGTGTAAAATATTAGGCTTTTCGAGCACTCCAAGCTCGTATGCTTTGGACTCGACACCAGAAGAGAACAAAGTAAATTCGGTATTTTTTTGAACTTTATTAAAGGTGTATTCAAAGGAATCTGCTGCTACTTTCCTGAGCCTGTATTTAAAGTTGTCAATATCAATAAAGGCTTCATTAGGCAATTCATCCCCTTTAATTTTTACGCCCAGATGGTAATTGCTAAACTGGACGACTTCCATTTTTTCATCATTAATGATAAAAGCAAAGGGTGCCGGCTTTTCAAATCCGGTATTATTATGGTAAAGCCTATTCGTTCCATCTTTAATGATACTTGGCGCCGTAAAAAGGATTAGCAAAAATAATAATAAAGGAGGTAGCGCATATTTAGCGTATTTTTTGTTTTGAGAAAGGTCAATCGCTTTTTTGAATGGGACGGGTTTGATGGCTTCCGATTTCTGCTCAATACTCGCCAAAATAAGGTCTTTTTGCTGAGCATTATCCGCTTTATCCCTCAATTGAAGAATATTCAATAATTTATCCTGTACATTAGAAAAATGATCCCCGACAATTTTTGCAGCCTGTTCGTGAGAAATCGTTTTCCCTAATCTAAAATACTTAGCCATTGGGATAAAAACCCAAGTGGAGAGTGCTATTATACTGATACCAATAAAGGAAAAAAACAATACTTTCCGGGTGCCTTTATCAAAAAAGAACTGGTACTCTGCCATACTGACAATCAGAAACAATAATAAAATAAGCCCTATACTGTATAAGGCACCTCTCAACATTTTGTTAACGTAAAATTTACGCGTAAACTCGTCGAGTTTCTCTATTAATAATTGATAATTACTCTGTGGCTGCATGCTTCTTCATTTTTTCGATAACAGTTCGGGTAGAACATCTCCTCATTGAGAACGTAAAAGTGTGGAAAAATGTTTGCATTTATAGCGTGAACGATACATTTTTTTAAAATCAACTGAACCGTCAGAAAAAATAACATCTTATTTAGAGAGCTTCCTTTTTAATTTATGGGGCTCTAATTTCGTCGAGCGGGTAAAAACCATCCGTTTGGCAGTGAAAATTCAACCACCTCCCGTTTCAGTAAAACACCACCCCACTATGACTTTGAGCTTGGCAGGCAAACGCCCCCGCGAGAAGGATAGAAGTGGGACCACCTTCCGGTTTTTTCGGAAGAGTGGGCAAGAACGGATAGCCTGACCGCAGCCGACGATAGGAGGCTGGGGACTCGCCCAAAAAATAAAGCTTCATAAGAGCTTGAAAGTTAAATAAAAAAGTGTATCTTTGCAGCCGATTTTTAATTTATTTAACAAAAATGTCTGATTTAATGAGAAATTATGAAATTACGTTCATCGTCGACCCGGTGCTGTCCGATGATGAAATCAAATCGACAGCTCAGACATACGTTGACCAACTAAAAGGAGAAGGTTGTAATATCGTTTTTACAAACGAGATTGGGCTTCAGCAGTTGGCATACCCTATCAAGAAGAGAAATTCAGGGGTGTACTACTGTGTAGAGTTTGAAACTGAGACCGGAGTTGTTATTGACAAAATTGAGCTGTCATTGCGCCGAGACGAACGCATTATGCGTTTTTTAAGTGTTAGTTTAGATAAGTTTGGTGTAAAATACAACGAGGACAAGCGAAATGGCTTGATCGGAAAGGTAAAGAAAAAGGAAAAGCCGGTAGAGGTAGAGGAAACGAACGACCGAAGATCTCGTTCTTCCCGCAAGCACGCTCCTGCCAAACGAACAGAGAAACCAGCAGAGCAAAATCCCGTTGAGGAGAAAAAAGTAGAAGCAGCTGCACCAGTTGAAACTACCAAGCCTGATGATTTCAAAAAAATTGAGGGAATTGGTCCAAAAATTTCTGAACTAATTGCGAATGCAGGAATCCTTACTTTTGCACAATTGGCGGAGACTTCAGCAGATAAGATAAAAGAAATCTTAACAGAAGCAGGAAGCCGATATGCTACTCACAACCCTACGACATGGCCAGCACAGGCAAAAATGGCTGCAAATGGCGAATGGGATGCCTTGAAAAAATGGCAGGATGAGTTAGATGGTGGAATAGAAGTTGCCAAAAGCAACGAGGAAGAGTAATTCAATTTTAAAGAATTTTAAATTAAAAAAATCATGGCTTCTAGAGACGATATAAAATTTCTAAGCAATCCCAACATAGGATCCGAGCGTAAAAAATACTGCCGTTTCCGAAAATATGGGATCAAACATATTGATTATAAGGATGCAGACTTTCTTTTACAGTTCATCAATGAGCAGGGAAAGATTTTGCCAAGAAGAATCACTGGTAACTCATTGAAGTACCAACGAAAAGTGGCTACAGCAATCAAACGTGCCCGCCATTTGGCAATATTACCTTATGTAGCAGATATGCTCAAATAAGGAGAATTCACCTTTTTTCAATTATTAAATTTACAATCATGGATATCATATTACTCCAAGATATTGATAAAGTTGGCGATAAGCATACGATAGTAACTGTTAAGAATGGTTATGGACGTAATTACTTAATCCCACAAAAAAAAGCAATCATTGCCAATGCCGCTAATAGAGCAAAATTAGCCGTCCTTAAAGAAAAGGAAGAAGCATTGGCTCAACAGATGATCGGTACTTTCCAAGAGTATGCTGCGCAATTGACTGATAAAGTCATCAGAATTGCAGCAAAGGCTGGAGAGAAAGGTCGCATCTTTGGTAGTGTCACCAATATTCAGGTGGCGGCTGCATTGCAGGATCAATTCAATATCGAGATAGATAAAAAGAAAGTTCAAATGCCGGAGGAAATCAAGGAACTAGGCACTTATGCTGTCGTTCTTAAATTCCACAAAGAAGTAGCGCCTGAAGTAGCTATTGAAGTATTTGAAGATTAAGATCTAAAGGGGAAGCCTTGCTTTTCCGAAGATACAATACACATAATGGGGTGCAATTGAGAAATTGCACCCCATTTGTTGTATGGGTTGTCATAGAATAGTATTATCTTTAGGGTTTATACCAGCAGGATAACGATGTCTTGGAGAGAAATACCTTTTGTGCGGCTACTCATACCTTTAATTCTGGGAATCATCTTTCAGGATTACCTGGGGCTTGTATGGCCTCCCATAATCGGTGGAGCATTTTCGATTTCTTTTCTTTTAGTACTGTTTTTTCTTTCCGTGACCAAACGGGAATTTAATCAAAGATTGCTTTTTGGGGGTATCTTATTTATTGGTTTATTTGTTTTATCCAGTTTTTTGTATTTCCTCAGGCAAGACAATAATAGTCCTTTATATTTCAAGGACAGCCCCAATCCCGCTTCATGGATAGAAGGCAGGGTAATGTGGTTAAAACAAGGTGAACGGTACACAAAGGTCGTGCTAAAAACAGATCGGCAATATATAGGAGAATCGGAGGCGCAATCCTGCACCGGCAATCTATTAACCTACCTCCCATTAAGCGCACGATCGAGAAAGATCAAGCTAGGTTCAAGACTGGGGACGAAGGCTCGATTACATCGCATAGCAAAAAATAAAAATCCAAAAGCATTTAATTTTAGTCGATACTGGTATTTAAAGAATATCTATTTTCAATCTTTCCCCCAGGAAAATGAGTGGAAAATTAAAACAGGTACTTCTTCATTTTCCATTTTCAATTCTGCTCAACACCTTCGGGAAAAGTTATTAAAAATTCTCCACATCTATCTGCCAACAAAAAATGAATACGGCGTGGGGGCTTCACTTATTCTGGGGGAGAAGTCTGATTTAAGTTCTGCTATAAAGGACGCCTTTTCTCAAACGGGAAGTATGCACGTTTTAGCCGTATCAGGCTTACATACAGGGCTTGTCTTTTTGTTTGTCAATTTCCTTCTTGGATTATTGTCGATTAAAAGAAAATGGTGGAGCTGGCTAAAGGCCGGTCTATTATTGTGTTCCATCTGGACGTTTGCTCTTTTGACAGGAGCATCCTCCTCTGTATTGAGATCAGCAACCATGTTTAGCTTTATAATAATAGGGACGACCTTAAACAAATCTGCAATCATATATAACATATTGGCTGCATCCGCTTTTTTCCTCCTAATTATTGAACCCAAGATGCTTTTTCAACCGGGTTTTCAATTGTCCTATCTGGCTGTTTTGGGGATTGTCTATTTTCAACCAAAAATATACCGCGCCTGGTATATAAAAAATAAAATAGGGGATTATGCCTGGAAATTAACCAGTGTTTCGATTGCGGCACAAATAGTCACCTTGCCTTTAAGTTTGTTTTATTTTCATCAGTTCCCTATATATTTTTGGCTTTCGGGGCTGGTCGTGATTCCTGCCGCCATCCTTATTTTACCTTTGGGTTTTGCGACATTTTTTTTCCATCCAATTCCCGTTTTGGGGATGTGGGCAGGGAAAATATTATACGCTGTCATTTGGTTGTTGGATTCCATTATTTTTCAGATCAACTCATTGCCTTTTGGCTTAATTCACGGTGTATGGATAAGTGGAATAATAGTTCTCCTATTGTATCTTCTCATTATAAGCAGTGTTGGATTCATTGAAAGCAAAAAGGCCAGATGGATAATATACGGTTTCTTCCTGATCAACCTTATTTTATTCCAAAATGCCTGTAAAAGCTGGGAGACATTACAGCAAAGTAAAATAATTATTTACCATATAACCAAGGCATCATTAATTGACTTAATTGATCAGCATGACAGAATTAGCCTAAGGTCAGAAAGTCTTACCCATCAAAAAGAAAATTATGCTTCGACAAATAATAATATGTTTTTGCGAACAAAATTGATGGATGAATTTTTATTATCGGACACGCCAATTCACCTCACAAACTTCCATAAGCAAGCTAATTTATTGCAGTTTAGGAATATTAAGATGGGGCTCTGTTATAAAAGTTCCGTCTTTCCCGCGCAAAAGACCAAAGTAAATTACCTGCTCATTACTCAAAATGCCATCAGTACAATAAAAGACCTCTTGCCTCACTATGATTTTGAGTATCTTATTTTTGATGGTTCAAATAGTGAATGGAAGGTAAAAAAATGGCAAAAACAAGCTGAATTATTGGGGATAGAATCTTTTTACACCAAAGAAAAAGGAGCTTTCATTGTTGATCTAAAATAAAAAAAGGCCACACGGAAAGTGTGACCTTTTGCGCCCCTTCAAGGACTTGAACCTTGGACCTACGGATTAACAGTCCGGCGCTCTA
>CAZNCI010000198.1:0-7510 GCA_964571475.1 uncultured Saprospiraceae bacterium
ACTAAGAACAAAATAATCGAGTAAAGAAAGAACATTTATTTATTTCTCATTCCTTTTAAATAGCCAGCTGAAAAGATTTTTCCTTTTGTAAATAGTAGGTGTAGTTTTCTAATACGACGATATCCAATGGCAGATTTTGTATCTTTTTTACTTCTTGTTTTAGAATGAAGTGGTTGAATAAGCTCATAATACCCCAATAACCTTGCTGAACGGAGTTTTGGTTGATTAGAAAGTTGATTTTATTGCTTTTGAGGTATTCCAAATTTTGAGTCAACAGGTCAAAACCGACGATGTTTATTTTTGCTGCCTGTTCCTCCGAAATACTTGAAACGACCTTGAATGCCCTTGAGTTGGTCACAAAAATACCGGTTAGATTGGGATGTTGCAATATGACTTGCTGCATGAATGCCTTCATTTTATCAGCTTGGTCAAAACCCTCAAAATCGTACTTTTTGACTTGAATATGGTCGATCTTTGCATTGGTGAAGTAGTCTCTAAAGCCTTTTTCTTTTTGTAATAAATGATGTGCGTTGGTGCTGCCTTTAGCCAGATTAAGAATAATAAAAGTAGCATCCTTATAATGGCCGAAATCTAGTAATCTGCCGGCGAGGACACCACTTTGATAGGAATCGGGCCCGATATAACTCAGGGAATTGGCATTTTCGATATTGGTGTTCACCATTATATTGGGGATGCCTAGTTCCTTGGTTTGTGCTAATAGTCTTTTGGATTCTTTTAAAAATAAAGGGGCAAATAAGATGGCATCCGGTGCGTCATTCAATATTTCATCTGCTTTTTTTATAAAAGAAGAGGGGTCGAATAAATTAAAAAAATAGAGCTTGCTTGTTACACCGTAATGTTGTACAGTTTTTAGTGCGTTGGTGACACCTGACAAAGGGGCTTGCCAATACGGATCAATTGTTGGCTCGGGAAGTAAGGTCGCTATTTTGAAGTTTTTATTATAGGCAAGCGCACTGGCAATTAAATTACGCTCGTACCCAAGCTCCTTCATGACTTCCAGTACCAGTTTCCGCTTTTGGGGAGATACATTACCTCGTCCATGTATGACACGATCTACTGTGCCTACAGATACACCTGATTTTGAGGCAATGTCTTTTATTCGGATTGGCTTTTTCATTTATCTAGCTTCTTCTTATTTTGATTTATAATTTGGAGCCGAAATAACATTTTTTTAATAATGATATAGGCAAATGTAATAAAAAAAACTGTGTGCGAACACACTTTTGGAAAAAAAATATGTGTTCGCACACAGTTTTTTGTTTTTTTGTTATACATTTACGGGTGAATTGATGATTTTATTTAAAACTCGTCAGAAATATGTATGTATTTTTTGCCTAAACCATAACTCGGCTTTTTATGACAAATTCAAAAAAAAAGGCAACGCTGCCTGATCTTAAATATCAGCTAAAAACATTTGAGAAATTACCGGTGACGATTTGGAAGGAATCTAATGAGGCTTCTATTCATATCGCGCGGTCGATTGCGCTCGCCATCCGGCAAAAACAGCAGGATGGTGAAAACCTCGTCCTTGGTTTAGCGACCGGGTCTTCGCCCATTAAGGTCTATGATGAATTAGTCCGAATCCACAGGGAGGAAGGGCTTAGTTTTCAAAATGTCATTACTTTTAATTTGGATGAATACTTTCCAATGCAACCGGAATCTCCTCAGAGTTATGTCTATTTTATGAATGAGTACCTTTTTGACCATATTGACATCAAAAGGGAAAATATTCATATTCCGGATGGGACGATTAAAATGGATGACTGGGAGGAATTTTGTGAAAATTATGAAAAGAAAATTGATGCTTATGGTGGCATTGATATTCAATTACTCGGTATCGGTCGTACGGGGCATATTGGCTTCAATGAACCGGGCTCATGGATAGATTCTACTACCAGATTAGTGAAGTTAGATGCCTTGACCCGACGTGATGCTTCGGCTGATTTTAAAGGAATTGAAAATGTCCCCTACCGGGCTATTACCATGGGTATTGCCAGTATTATGAAAGCCAGAACCGTTTATTTATTGGCTTGGGGACAGCATAAATCTGAAATTTTGAAGGAGGCGGTTGAAGGGAAAGTAACGTCGGGTATTCCGGCTACTTTTCTTCAGAAGCATCCGAATGTCAAAGTTTTTGTGGATAAAGGCGCAGCAGAGGATTTGAGCCGGATTCAAACGCCCTGGAAAGTGGGCATCTGTAATTGGACCGATGATTTAATCAGTAAAGCGGTTATCTGGTTATCCCTAAAAGTTAAAAAGCCAATTCTGAAATTAACGGATGAAGATTATAGCGAAAATGGGTTGAGCGATTTGATTATCGAGCAGGCCAGTAGTTATGATATTAATATAAAAATATTCAACCGGATTTAACATACGATTACCGGGAGGCCGGGGGTTAGGCCAAACGCAGATGATACCTCTCGCCCTGAAAGAGCCAAACCTGCCCACAAAAGAGTGATTATTTTTAGCCCTCACCCGGATGATGATGTTATCTCTATGGGCGGCACCTTTCTTCGTTTAGTTAAGCAGGGGCATGAGGTGCATGTCGTTTACCAAACTTCGGGGAATATTGCCGTTCATGACCATGATGCTTTGAGGTATATCGAGTTCATCAAGGAGTTAATTGATAATAAATCTATTCCCTGCAAGGAAATTGAAGAGAGTTATGAAAAGGCGACTGCTTTTTTAAATAGTAAAAAATACGACGAAAAAGATTCTCCTCAAATCAGGACCATTAAAGGATTGATCAGAAGGAGTGAAGCACGTTCCGGAGCGAGATTTTGCGGGTTGCCTGATGAGCAAATCCATTTTTTAGACATGCCGTTTTACGAAACTGGCAGCAGTCGGAAAAAACCGATTGGAAAAAAAGATATTGATTTAGTGGTTGATATCATTGATAAAATAAAACCTCATCAAGTTTATGCAGCAGGAGACTTGGCTGATCCTCACGGAACTCACCGGGTTTGTTTAGATGCGATTTTTGCCGCATTTGAACGGTTAAAAACGAAAAAGTGGATGAAAGATTGCTGGCTATGGCTTTATAGAGGTGCCTGGCACGAATGGCCGACCCATGAGATTGAAATGGCTGTACCGCTGAGCCCACAGGAATTAATGAAAAAGAGGAGAGCCATCTTTATGCACCAGTCTCAAAAAGATCATCCGCCATTTCCCGGTAAGGATGAAAGAGAATTTTGGCAAAGAGCAGAGGATAGGAATCGGAAAACAGCCAAAATTTATAAGAAATTGGGCTTGGCTGAATACGAAGCTATTGAAGCCTTTGCTAAATGGGAATTTGAATAAAAGTAGTTATCTATCATACAATTATTTTCAAAACTTTCTAATTATGAAAAAAAAATTATTACTAACTTCATTTGTGCTTATCCTGGCCTTTGTCCAGACTTGGGCTCAAAGCACAATAACCGGAGTCGTTTCCTCCGATGACGGACAGCCTTTAATAGGGGTTAATGTTCTGGAAAAAGGAACTGGAAATGGTACCGTTACTGATATTAATGGGCAATATTCGCTCCAACTCAATTCAGATGGGGCAAGTTTGGTCTTTTCTTTGATTGGGTACGATTCTGAAACGATTGTTCCCAATGGTCGTTCTAAAATTGATGTTACTTTGTCTGAAGGAGTTGCCTTGGATGAAGTCGTCGTGACGGCCTTAGGTATTTCTCGTGAGAAAAAAGCCCTGGGGTATGCAATAACCGAAGTGAATGGAGCTGATATCTCTGATGCCAAAGAAAGCAATGTCATCAATCAATTGGCAGGGCGCGTTGCCGGTCTGACAATCACGCAGTCTTCTGCCGGTCCTGGTAGTGGCTCTCGTGTGATTATCCGTGGTAACAACTCCTTGGCAGGAAATAACCAGCCTCTTTATGTAGTGGATGGTGTCCCTGTTGATAACTCCGGTTTCGGTTCTGCTAATGGCAGCGGAACGGCCAACTTTAACCGAGCGGATTACGGAACGGGTATTTCGGATTTAAACTCGGATGATATTGAGTCAATCTCCGTACTGAAAGGTCCAAATGCTGCGGCTCTTTATGGATCGAGAGCAGCGAATGGTGTTATTTTGATTACGACCAAAAAAGGGACGACAACTAAGGGATTAGGTGTTACTTACTCCACACACTACGACGTGAGTTCTCCAATGGTCTTACCTGATTTTCAGGATGAGTACGGTCAGGGAACTCAGGGCATGATTCCTGATAATTTGACAGATCTTAAGAATCGTTCAGGCTCATGGGGTCCAAAGATGGATGGAAGTGAGCAAAATTATTGGTTGGCTGATAAGGACGGCAATCCGGTTAAGAGAGCTTATAGCCCACAGCCGAATAACATCGCAGATTTTTATCGAAATGGTAGTAACTTTGTAAATACATTGGCAGTTGAAGGTGGAAATGATAATTCTTCTTTCCGTTTTTCCTATTCCAATACAGCGACTAATTCTATTTTAGTCAATTCAGGCTTGAAGCGGAATAATTTCAACTTACGCGCTTCATCAAAAGTATCTGAAAAATTGGCATTAGATGCAAAAGTCACTTTCTTTCAGCAAAATGCGGTTAATCGACCTGAGCAGGGAACGGAAGGGGTATTGAGTTATTTGTATCGCTTACCGCGAAATGTTGTCATCACAGATTTGGAAGAAAATTACCAAAATCCAAGTAATCTTGCGGCTAATTCTCACAATGCTTTGGGGACGAATCCTTATTGGATTTTACTTCATGACCGCAATGATGATACGCGTACACGTATGACCGGATTTGCAAAAGCAACCTATATGCTGACGGATCATTGGTCCGTTTTAGGGCGAATCGGAACCGACCGAGTGGATCAATCTATTGAAACGGTGCAAAATTACGGACACTGGTTTTATGGCAGTGGTCGTTTTAATTACAGAGATTATAAAACATCAGAAACCAATGCCGATTTATTATTAATGTATAATGGACAATTGACGGAGGATATTGGATTGAATTTTAATTTAGGTGCTAATAAAATGTTCGCCACTTCTACTTCACAGGGGGTAAGAGGGGAAGATTTTAAAATCCCAACCAGTACCATTGTTGATAATGCGAAGACTAAAACACCATTTTACCGTCCATTGGCAATGAAGAGAATTCACTCTGTTTATGCTTCTGCTTCTTTTGCTTATAAAAACTTTGCTTATTTGGATGTTACAGGTCGTAATGATTGGTCTTCAACATTACCTAAAGACAATTGGTCTTATTTCTATCCATCGGCTAGTTTCTCCTTGATTTTCAGTGAGCTAATGGGAGGAGGTTTGCTTGATTTTGGTAAATTGCGTTTGAGTTGGGCATCTGTGGGTAGTGATACCGATCCTTATTTATTGACGAATACCTTTAGCCTGGACGCTGACAGTTATCAGGATTTGACGGTTCTTTCCACTTCTCCAATTGAGAGAGATCCTAATCTAAAACCGGAGAATACAAAGTCTATTGAAGTTGGTTTGGAAATGCGCGCAATGAATAATAGGTTGTATGGTGATTTTACTTATTATGATAAAAATACTTATGATTTGATTACCACGGTACCCGTAGCAGCGGCAACAGGTTTTACCAGTAAATTTACCAATGTTGGTCAGGTGAGTAATAGTGGTATTGAAGTCGTATTGGGATATATTCCTGTTCAAACACCTGATTTCTCATGGGACATGGCTGTTAATTATTCTAAAAACAAAAATTCCTTAGTAGAATTATTTGAAGGACTTGATAACTTCGTTTTCAGTACAACCAATGCGGGTAATGTCGCCGTACAGGCAACTGTGGAAGGAGCTGAAATCAATGGAGAGGTTGTGACGAATGCCGGTTATGGGGATATTTATGGAACGACTTATTTGAAAAATGATGCAGGGCAATTAATCGTCAACGAAGAAGGACGTCCACAGGCGACAAGCGAAAAGGTGTATTTGGGGAATTATCAACCGGATTGGACGGGTGGATTTAACAGTTTGATTAAATACAAAGATATTTCTTTTAGATTTTTAATTGATGCTCGTATTGGCGGGCAATTATATTCAGGTACAGATGCCCGCCTGGACGGAAACGGGGTGTCTCAAAGAAGTTTGGAATACAGAGATGGAATCGTCGTTGACGGTGTAGTTAATACGGGTACACCTGAAGCCCCGGTTTGGGAGCAAAATACCGTTGAGATTAGTGGACAGGATTATTTTGGCGCCATTAGCGGTATTGCATCAAATTATGTTTTTGACCAAACGAATATTAGATTGAGAGAGGTGAGCCTAAGTTATACATTGCCTAAGTCAATGTTTTCCAATTCTTTTATTCAGTCAGCATCTATTGGTATTGTGGGAAGAAATTTATTGTTCTTTAAAAATGATCTGGGTGGTTTTGATCCGGAATCAAGCTATAGTACCAGCAACTTTGCACAGGGTATGTTATGGTTTAACCTTCCTTCAACAAAGAGCTATGGTGTTAACCTGAATGTTAAATTTTAATATTGATAATTCAAAAATTTAAAAAAATGAAATTATATATAAAATTATTAAGCTTGATGTTGGTTCTGGGCTTTTCCGCCTGTACTTCAGATTTTGAAGATATCAATGTCAATCCAAGTGCCATCTCCGCTGAAGATGCGAGTGCCGCTTATTTTGTAACCAAACCGGAGTATAAATTATTCGCTCCTTCTCGTTATTTCTATTGGAGGGCCAATTTAATCCACGCAGATCGTTATGCCGGCTATTTTAGCTTTGGTAATAATGGTTGTTGGTGGAGTGATGAATTGGGTTATACCTTCCATGGAGGTTATACGCAGGCTACATGGGAAATGTACGGAGACTATTTCCGTTACATTAACACCCTTCTTAAATTAACAGAAAATGGGGGTGAATTTGAAAATCCCCTCACCAATTCTGTGGCTTTAATACTCAAATCAATGTACTATCAGCAATATACCGATGTATTTGGTGATGTGCCCTATACCGAAGCAGGAGATCCAAAAGTATTACTGCCAAGGTTTGATGACCAAAAATCTATTTATGTAGGTTTGATCGCCGACTTGGATGCTGCAATGGCAACCATTGGGGATAATACAACGACTGGTGACGGTGTCGAGAATATCGGTGCAAATGATTTATTGTTCAAAGGTGATTTACAGCAGTGGAAAGCATTTGCCAATAGTTTAAAATTGCGTATTGCAATGAGAGCCAAAGGTGCTCCCGGAGCTGATTTTGCAGATAATGCCATTACGCAGGCTTTGGCTGGACCTTTGATGGAGGACGGCAATGGTGCAGTGATCGTAAAAGACAATGGTATTAATCAATTTGAAAGTTCTTCTTATGGAGATATTTGGCACCGTTTTGGCGGCTTTGGTTCTAAGTGGAAAGTGAGCGAAACAATGGTTAATTACCTTCAGGATAATAATGATCCACGATTGTCTCTCTATGCCAAGCCTGCAAAGGGTGGTGAAGTTGCATTTGCTATCCCTGATGAAGAGGTAGATTTATTTA
>CAZNCI010000199.1:0-7510 GCA_964571475.1 uncultured Saprospiraceae bacterium
GGAGGCGTTACTTCGTAGCAATAATGTTTGCATTACATTTAGTTACACCACCGAAAAATAATCCATATCGGGAATTACGGCTCCATTTATCAACAACTATCGACCGTATTCTAAATTAACCGGATAAAAATTTCACTTTTGATGATTTATTCTTATCTTTGGTATCATAACTAACCATTTTCAAAAATTAAGCAAAGATGAAAATCTATCTATCCATCTATCTAAGAAAAATGTAATTTTATCCTCATTAGGCAAGGTGAAAAGTTTCATCTCTCCCAAAAATATTTACAAAGACTTAATGCCTGGATCAATGTTTTTTATCAATTGGGCCTGAATGTACTGTTATCAAGGTAATTGCTATAAACGAATTGGTATTATATTTACAAGGACAGAATGGTTTTATTTGATCTGAGACAGTGGAGTGGAAACTCCCAACGAAAAATAGGGGGAAAGGATTGCAGCCTTTAGCCCCCTGAAAATATCTGCTAATATGCAAAATTCCAATCTTACCGCTAATGTTTCGGGAGGTCAAGGGAGTGTCATTTTAAACGAATTTGCAATACCCCCTGGAATGACTCTTTCCAATGCTCCAATTGAATTATTGACTTTTTCATTCACTGGGGATGTATTGTTTTATATTAGATTACGTGCAAAAGGAGATTTTGAGAGTTTGAAAAATTTAATTCAATTGGATGATAACTTAATTAAAAATGCCTCCTTAAGTAAAGATGGAACTATGTTTTTATCAGGATTAAAGATCTTAAATAATAGTGATTTAAGTCCTGTAGTAGCTCCTAATCCATTCCATGAGATTGTCAATATTCAATTCAATTTACCAAGTGCAATGACTGTCGAATTGAGTATTTTTGATTCATCAGGTCGATTGCTATTACAACAAAAACGAGGCCTGGGTGAAGGATTCAATAGCTGGAAATTGGATGCAAAAGACATCCCATCAACAGGGTTGCTCATTTATCATCTAAGGACTAAGGATTATTTTTACAGTGGAAAAATTATAAAATTGAACTAATGAACATTGGGTTGCACCGTCGGTGTAGCCCTCTTTTTATACCTACAATATAACAGACAATGAAGTTTATTTTACGATTGATGCTTTTTATACCCCTGTTGATTCAAGTGGGGAATACCTATGGACAGGATGTTTACATGAGATATAATTATAATATCTATGAACTTGATCTGATGAGTTGTGATACTACGCTTATTTCACGACCTACTGTACATATAGGTGCAATGACCTTTGCCCCGGATGGAAACCTATATGGTTATGGTTTTGAGACGCATAATCTATATTTAATTGATCAGGAAACGGGCGAGTGCACCCTTATTGCTATTTTGCCTTCCGGTATTTTATATGCAGATGAGATAGTTGCCAATGATCAGGGCGTAATCTTCTTCTTTTTCGATCTTACGGTAGCCTCCTATGATCTTATTACAGGGGCTGTTAATATTTATACCGATTTTTCGTATCGAGGATGGGGAGCAACTTATGCCAATGGGAAAATTTATTTTACAACTCCAGAGGAAGGTATTTTTGAGTTGGATCAGGAAAATCCGGTAAATAGCACCCTCGTCTATCCTTTTGCCTTCGACTGGGATCATTTTTATTTGTCAGATGGTCTTGCCAGTCTCCCTGTCACCTGTGATAGCTCCGCACTTTATGCAATTTATACCATTGAGACAAATGATAGTGAAATCCACGAAATTAACTTATCTACTCAAAGTTATACCTTAGTCTGTACGCTTGACCTACAATCTGGCGTTTTCTTTTCGCCCTTGGAATATAGCCCTCCACCCTGTGAGTTATTCATCGATTTAGATGAAGATGATGATACAGCCATGGGTTTTAATTATGTGGCAGACACGAGTTGTGTTACCTCTGGTTTGGAGATTCATGATATGGATTTACTGTTATCCTCTGAGGCGGGGTTCATCGATTCCGCTTTTGTTTTTTTTGCACCTGACGCTGTGCTAAATGCAGCCGAGTATTTCTCCACTACGGTCACTGGCAATGTAAGTATTACAGGTGATAATACTACATTTGTTACCATTCAAGATATGGGTAATGCGGAAGTATCTGATTTTGATGCAGCGATTCGGGGGATTCAGTATCATAATGATATGACTCCATTTGAAGCGGGTTTTAGGCGAATAGGTGTCGTCCTTTGGAGTCAGGGGAATGTTAGCGATACAGCCTGGGCGACGATTCCTTTTTTTGATTTCACACTGGATGCAGGTGAGAATGTCAGCATTGAAGTTTGTAGCGATGAAGCAGTATTTTCGTTGTTCGATATATTGGAAGGCACACCAGAAGCAGGGGGCGTTTGGTATCCACAAACAACGGCTAATAATGGGTTATTTAACCCCAATGTTGATGGAGCAGGGGACTATCTCTATATTCAGGCTGGTTATAGGGATTGTCCATCAGATACGGCTATTGTATCAGTTACAGTGGAGGCATCAAGTAGTTTTTCTTTAGGGAATGATACCATTTTGTGTAGCGGTCAAAGCCTAATATTAGCCCCAGATGTTACCGGTCAGTCCTATCTTTGGCAGGATGGTAGTGAAGCACAAAATTACGAAGTCAGCCTTTCCGGACTATATTGGGTTGAGGTGGAGAATAATCAAGGATGTATTTCTTCTGACAGCATTTACATCACGTTTGAGGAAAATTCGGAGACCTCTGAAGAAATTACCCTTTGTGCTGGGGATAGTTTTGAATATGAAGGGGAGATTTATGAAGAAGATGCCGTTATTGTTGGGAGTTTTACCAATCAAACGGGTTGCGACTCAATACACCATATCAATCTATCTTTTATGGAGCCGATTGAAATGATAATCAATAAAAATATCTGTGAAGGAGAATCCTTTAACTTTGAAGGAATGACCTTGTACAGGGATACGAGTATTTGTCGTACCAATACTTCACTTTTAGGATGTGATTCCATTTATTGTCTTAATTTGAATGTTTCCGCCAAGCCGATTATTAACTTAGGAATGGATACGACAATTAATTTTGGCTCAAGTTTAGTATTGGATGCAGGAATACACGAACTCTACCAATGGTCAGATGGCTCAATGAATGCACTGCTAACTGTTCATCAGGCAGGTAGCTATTCGGTCACTGTTACAGATGAGAATTGTAACTCAGAAGATGAAATAACCATTCGATTAAAGGCGAAAAATGACCTTTTCGCTCCCAATGTCTTCACACCCAATAATGATGGGATAAATGACCAATTTACCATTTTTGCTAAAATAGGCACAGCTACGATCGAAGAATTAAATATCTTTAATCGTTGGGGAAGTTTGGTGTTTAGAAAAGAGGATTTCCCGGCAGGCATTTCTTCAATTGGATGGAATGGATACTATAAAAATCAGCCGGCACCTAGCGATGTTTATGTTTTTTTTGCTAATATCCTTTGGGCTGACGGTCAAAAGGAGCGCATTTCCGGAGAGGTTACCTTATTGAGGTAGTTGTCATTTGATAATTAGTAATTTTAAACTGGTTTCAGATACGGATGTCGTCGTCGTCAAATGACTTATTGACCATTCCTCCCGGGAACAAAAGAGCAGCATCGATGCGGCATTATGCCTATCCAATTTACTCCCCAATCACTCTAATCCTGTAGCCCTGATGACAGGCAATGCAGTTGTTGAGTAATTTATGGAGTTGTTTTTGTGATGTTTTAGGATTAAAATTATGCTCTGCACTTCCGGCTATCTCATCGAAAATATCATGGGTTGAAAAGCCAAGCTGCTTGAAAGCGATGGGAAGTCTTTTGAGGAAGCCCTGTGGCGCGTGAGCAATGACGGAGCCGCCTGATTTTTTCCCGGCAGCAGCGATTTTTTTGGGGTTATTATCGAGGATGCCTTCATTTATTTGTTGCACACTTTCGAGAAAACCACGCATTTCTGCCAGCGTGAAATCCGTATGCCCCTGCGGCATTTCGATAGTGACTCTTTTATCCTGATTATTTGTAGGAGCCGTTGCCCCTTTGAAAACAAAGAAATAAATCAGGAAGACGTTGAGCAAAACGGATAGTGTTACCAGTACTTTCATATTAAAGTAGATTTAAGTTTTGTGAATACATCGCAAAACTAAAAAATATTTGGAGTTTTTAGGGGTAGAATGAATAAAAAAATGGAATAAATCGTTTGTCGAATTGAGCTGCGATCCAGGCCTCTTCACTCTTTTACTTATCCCTCGTCCCTCCGTGTCCCAATGTGACAATATAAATGATTTTTACATTCAAATAAATGAATTTAAAAAACTGGTAAACTGGATTTTTCATCCAAAATTTATCTTTTCTTGTGAATTTGAAGCCCATGATTATTTTTTTGATGATGAATGATTATCGAATAGTTTAATTATTCCGGTACGACCCACCAGAATGGTAGCATTTTTGCTTTATAAATAAAGGCGTAGTGCAGGGATAATTTAACCCAATGCCCTGCCAGCCCAATATCTCCAAATGTTTTTCCCAATGCTCTTCCTCCTGTATCCGGGTATTTTTTGTAGTCGGGGACGATGGGGAAGGTGGTAATGCTAATCCCTCTGCCATCAAATAATCCATAACCGGCGGAAGCAATACAGGCTGCTCCCATATTGCCCATTGAGCCTTTGTGGTGGACGGTCGATGTGCCTGTTTTGATAGATTCTATGATGTTATCTACTACGATTTTTGCAGAAATACCCGATGGCATTCCCGTTCTTGGTGGTGAAGGGAATATGGCAGTCCCGTTTGGGCTTGTGGCTGGTTTTGAAATAGTATGCGGTGGTGCAAAGGCAATACCCGGTGCAAAAATATTCGGGTAGGAGGGGTTTTGGTAGGTCTCGGGCCAGTCTTGTACCGTCCACTCTTCGTAAGGTCTTGGTGTATAATCCGCATCAACGACCATAAAACCTTTGAATAATTTATCGGTGATATTGCTGCCATCTTTGGCGTAAGCCTGAAATCCATGACCGGTAAATGCGGGGATTAACATCCCAAAATCGTAAGACTCCTGATGATATTCCCCATCCAGTGTTTCATAATGTACAAGCCCGTCTTCCACCTTGTGTACGCCGGCTTCCAATATCCAATTGATTTTTTTATCTTCAAAGACCATTTGGATCATCTTTTCGGAAGTCATCGCCTTACCTCTGAATTTCAGGGTCATGCCATCCATCCCAAAATCGCCCAGCTTGGGTTCATTAGAAATCCAGGTGATGGTCGCCTTTTCTCTGACGCCATGTTTTCGTAGCTCGTGTTCCACATTCATGATGTATTCAAAGGCAGCGCCCTGACAGGTAGCTTTGCCGTGTCCGGTTCCGATGAGTATTTTTACCTCTTTGCCTTGTTTCATCTCTTTAATTAACTCATGCAAAGCAGCAGATGCTTCCGTTGCATGCCCATAGGTGCAGACAGAATAGGTCTTATTTGTACCCGGTTTCAACCCTTCGGTGGCATCAAAAGCCAATTTGGGACCTGTTGCATTGACCAGGTAATCGTAGGTGATTTTTTCGACCGTTCCTTTCTTTTCCCCTGTCACATATTCTGCGGTGACATATCCTTTATCGATTAGATGGTCTCCCTCCGGATGAAAATCCAAGACCTTGGCTTGCCTGAAGGTGATCCCTTTCTTTTTATATAAAGGGGCTAAAGGAAAAATAACGTGTTTGGCTTTCATTCGTCCTATTCCTACCCAAATATTGGAAGGAACCCATTGGAAATTACTATTTGGAGAAACGACGACTACCTGATGTCTTTTGCCCAGTCCCTTTCTTAAATAGGCTGCTGCGGTATGCCCTGAAATACCGGCTCCTATTACTACTATTTTTGCCATAAGTTGTGATGTTTGAGTGGATTTTAAATTATTTTTTGTTAAAAAATAATTGCGTGTTATTATTTGGATGTAAATGTAGATTTTTGTTGAATATTATTTGGTGATCTGTGTCACAAGGGCTAAATTTTTATTTTATGAATCGTCGGGATTACCCTTTTCTATCCTGTTTTTTATGGCTCCTGCCAATAAA
This sequence comes from uncultured Saprospiraceae bacterium, assembly GCA_964571475.1. Lineage (GTDB taxonomy): Bacteria > Bacteroidota > Bacteroidia > Chitinophagales > Saprospiraceae > JALVDO01. Next base: position 6,041 of record CAZNCI010000199.1, read on the forward strand.
ACAAATAAAAAAGCCGCCAATATGGTGAGGATGATGCTTTGTAGGATTAAAGTGAATGAAATGGGGAATGGTGGCTCATTGCTTAGTAATCCCCAATTCAATCTTTTTCCAAATTTATTGCCCAATATTGCTCCAAATATTCCAACAATGGAATTGCCAATAGTGCCAAAACTGGTTTTCGGGTGGAAGATTTGTAGGAGTTTTCCTCCTGTGAATCCCGCCAGTAATTGTATAATCATTGATAATAGTCCCGCCATTTTTCTATTTTTTAGTGCTCTCCATAAGTCACATCATCCATCTTTCCACTAAATATCCTATACTGTACAAGTAAATAAACAATAATTAAAAGTGCGCCAAAAATAAACCATATTGATCCCACGGAAAGACCATATTCTGCCGCCTTGGTATTGTACAGGGTCAGTGAGGGATTAATGCCATTGGTGGAGGGTAATAAAACCGGGAAAATTGACGCCATCGTCGAGGTAGCCCCACCTATTAAAAATAAAGTGGAAAAAATAAAACCCATATAATCCTTCTTGTATTTTTTGATGTAAAGCAATCCGCCAATTCCCGTAAAGGTCATCAATGGAAATATCCAGAGGATAGGGTGGGCAATGAAATTTTTGAAGGGATAGGGCTTGACGATGTGCCATGTCCCCAATGATACGACGACGAGGATCGCCAAGACAATACTTAGGTTGAAAATGACATTTTTTAACTGCTCATTGATGCTGCTATTGGTCTTGAGTATGATCCAATTCGCTCCGTGTATCGTAAGAGCGACCACGCCTATAATCCCTAAAATAATCGTAAACCAATCAATTACGCCCAAGTGTTCAGCAAGTGGATTTAAGGTCGAATTCCATAATGGCAGGAAAAAATAGTGGGCTTCATACTGCGAAACGCCATTTTCGACTCCTCCCAAATTGACGCCCCTGACGATATTCCCCAGGGCTATTCCAAAAAATAATGCCAATAATAAACTTGAAATTCCAAAGGCCTTATCCCAGATTCCCTCCCACATTTTATGGTGTAACTGCCCTCGTAGTTCCAGACCGATCGCTCTGAAAATCAACAACCACAATATCAGCGTTAGCGGTAGATAAAATCCACTAAATGAGGAAGCATATAACCTTGGAAAGGAGAAAAAAAGTACCCCTCCGGCTGCAATTAACCAGACTTCATTGGCATCCCAAAACGGACCAATCGAGCGGGTAATGGCTTTTTTATCTGCTTCTGTTTTTGCAAAGAACAAATGGATGATCCCCGCACCAAAATCGTATCCGTCCAGTATTAAATACATACCCAACATGATAATTACTATAATGTACCAAAAAAATTCCATGGTGTTTGTTTTTGTTTTAAATAGACTATTGAGTGATGGTTGTCGTGCTGCCTTCCGGTCCTTCATTGACAATCTTTCCTGCCAGAATCAAAAACAATAAGCCCAAAAGAATGTATAAACCGATG
>CAZNCI010000200.1:0-7486 GCA_964571475.1 uncultured Saprospiraceae bacterium
ATTGAATGGAATCCAAGTCTATTTGTTCCAATATTTTTCTATCCAAAAAAGAAGCAAAAAAATCCTTGGCTAATTGGATGTCTTTGAACATCCTCTTGAAAAACTTATCGTGTATTTTTATTATTTTATTTGGCATGGCTTGTGCGTATAATAATCACAAATATACACAAAAAATATTTAAATACAAAATAAAACAATAATTTATTTATATTTATTAAGATACTACTCAGTACGATTTGAATTGGACTGTTTGAATGCCCGACGCAGGAGGGTTCAAGCTGACACTTGGTGCTAGGAGGGATGCTTTAAGCCACCAGTGTCAGCGTGAACCTAAGCTCCCTCTGGTCGCTTAGGCATTCACACCGACACTTGGATAGCCTATCATCTCGCCAGATGAACCTGACCACGACAGTGGAGAGGGCAAGCCCTAATAATAATAATAATAATTCCAGAGGCAAGAAATCTTATTGTCTTGTTAATAAGAGCTGTAAAAGATGGCATTTGATAATATAAAAATAAGGAGGAACGTTTGAAGTAAAAACAAACCCGATACTATGAAAAATGCTGTTCGATTTATTCTTCTGCTTTCAGTTATGATGCCCAGTTGTGTGGGCGTTCGTGAAATTCTTGCCGAACTTGAAACCTCAAAATCGATTTCCCCTGAGGAGGACTTGGATTTCTCAATTCAGCCGTTAATAGAGGAGGAGCTTCCTTGGGCTGGTAGCGCAAAAATCGTTAAGGAGGAGGCGCTTGAATTTCCCGTAAGGAAAGAGCAGCCCCAAGTATTATCTGACGATGAATTGATTGATCCTTCCGGCATGACGGTTCAAACGAGAGTTGTTTGTCCCAAGGGGTATGGTCGGGTGAAAGCTGGAACCCAATTTGGCACTTACCTGCGTGATTTGCCACTAAAAGGCGACGGGGCAAAAGTCCATTATTATGATGGAACGCTCAAGGCAAATGATGTTTATGTTGCCGTCGTGGACATGGATGTGGGCAAGCGTGATTTGCAACAGTGTGCGGATGCGGTCATGCGTTTGCGAGCGGAGTATTTGTACCAATCAGGGCAATACGATGCCATTCATTTTAATTTTACCAATGGTTTTAACGCTAAATATTCCAAATGGCGAGCCGGTAATAGAATTAGCGTAAAAGGCAATAAAGTGAGCTGGTATCCCAAGGGACCCAAGACGACTCAATACCGCTCTTTTAGGCAATATATGAATATGGTTTTTGCTTATGCCGGAACCCTGTCATTATCACGAGAGTTGAAGCCGGTTGCTTTGCCGAATCTGCAAATAGGTGATGTTTTTATTAAGGGAGGCAGTCCCGGTCATGCCGTAATAGTAGTAGATGTGGCTGTCAATAAATACGGAGAGAAAATCTTTCTTTTGGCACAAAGTTATATGCCAGCACAGGAAATACAAATCTTGAAAAATAATCATTCCAGGGGATTAGGTCCATGGTATAAAGCTGATTTTGAGACGCTTTATACACCGGAGTGGACGTTTAAAGCTGGTGAGTTAATGCGATTTTAGATTGCCTAAGGTAAATGTTTCAAAATCAAATACACCCGGGATATTTTGTCATCATTTTTGCAGAAAATGGCAAAAATGACGCCAAAATCAAATGAAACGCTGGATTCAGTTCCCCGCCTTAAAAGGCGGGGCAAAAAAGGCGGGGTATTTTTAAAGTCCAAATATTACTTAGGCTTCGACTTTTGGTAGTAGTCTTGGGTGTATTTCCTCTTTTCGCTTCTCCATCATGGCGCCTCAGATCAAACTTAGCTTTCTTCGTAGCAGATAGGCTCGGGAATTGCCCTCCTGCACGACAAAGTGAAATACACTCGCCCTAATTTTAAAGGCAGAATGTGAAATTTTCATAGCAATGTTTATCTTTGGCGGATTATCAAATTGATGGCGGACAAATAGGAGAGGATTCGCGATCAGCAGAAAGAACAGATTGCCGTGGCTAAAAATATCTATATACTATTATTTATCCTTGTGACGAGGACTGCAATGGGGCAGTCATCAGAGGAGTTGTTGGATGCACAATTATTAAGTGACCAAGGACAATATCTGGCATCCATTGAGATATTGGATAACTTTATTCTTGCCAATCCCAACCGGCTTTATGATTTGTCTTCGGCTTGGTTTTTAGAGAGTTATAATTATTTGCAATTGGGGGAGTTGAAAATGTCTGCTGCTGCCAATGAGACCTCCATTATACTTAGAGATCAACTCCGGTCTGAAGATTTGGCTGAAAATTATTTGCGTAAGGGCGAAATTTATATCCATGAGGGAGACTTCCCAAAAGCAATGAATTATTTATTGGAAGCCACAGAACTGCCAACGGACGATCCTCTACTTTCTGCAGATATTAATATTGCCATTGCGAAGGTTTATGCACAGTTGGAGGACTATCAGTCTGCTTTGAATTATTACCAATTTGCACTGGATGTATTAATGATAGAATTGGATAAAAATCACATCAATATCGCTCAGGTGGATTTTGATATTGGTCGTATTTATACTGCAATTGGAGAAAGGACACTGGCTCAGGAAAAAATTAAAAAAGGATTGAGGGTAGCGCTTGGGTATCATCGTAATATGCAATTAGCCGGCAGTGCTTTTTTGTCCCTTGGAATGCTTGAACAGGATCAGGAAAAAGCAGTTTATTATTTTGACCAGGCTTTGGATGTTTACCAAAGGGGAGCGGGTCATTTACATCCTGATGTAGCAAAGGTCTATTTGGAGCGGGGGCGGCTTTACCTTTCACAAAAAAAATGGATCGAAGCAAAAAAGAATTTACAAAGCTGCATTGATATTTTAGAAAATCCAGCTGGTTTTGTCAATTCCAGACAGGCGACCTTAGCTATTGCCTGGGTTTTGATGGCAAAACTGGATTTACAGCAAAAAGGAGAAAATGAATCTTCTTTATTATCTGCATTGAGCAAATGCGAAGCTGCCAAGGGCTATTTTTTAGAGAATTACGATTTGGCGATGACGGATGAAATGCGGCTCGATTTACTGAACCAGGTCGAAGTATTATTCGATATGGGCGTTTATACGGCCGGAAAGCTTTATGAATTAACAAAGGAGGAAGGATATTTGAGCCTCGCTTTTACCTTTATGGAGTTGCCTAAAATGAAGGCCAATTATATAGGTTATGGGCACTTAAAAGACGCTGATGCAGCTAAGCGATTGATTAAACAAAATAATCGTTTTTTGTTGCAAATATTTCAGGGAGAAGCCGAGTTGTTGCAGAAAAATAAAAAAACAAGGATTCGGGAACAATTGAAAAAAACAAGAGCCGCTTACCGGCAGTTTCAAATGAGAATGGCATTGAATAATAATGAGTTTTTTAATGACTTTTACCATAAGGGCACGATTGAAATCAAGGAGATTCAGCGGCAATTATCCTCGAATGATGTTCTCTTGAATTATCATGTTGGGTCGGAGTATTTGACGGTTATTGCCGTGACAGCTCAAAAGAGAAAATTAATTCAGCTGCCAATTAATGGTGATGAGAAATTAGCCGATTTAGTGACGGGTTTTCATCGGGCGGTTTTTGATAATCAAACAAAAAAAATTGGACAGGATGCTTACCTATTGTACCAACAATTGCTTTTGCCCTTAAAGCCTGTACTTTCCAAAAAGAAAAATTTGATTATTATTCCGGATCAATACCTCGCTGGATTGCCTTATGAGTTGCTTATTCAGAAAAAGCCAAGGCGGTATAAAAGTCATAAATACGATTATCTGGTAAAGGATTACTCCGTATCTTATACGGCTTCGGCAACTTTCTTTTTTAATCATTCTGATGAGAAAGCTTCATTAGGAGAGGATTTTTTATTGGTTACCCCAAATTTTAAAGAAGATGAGGCAGCCGGCATTGATACAAGGAATAGCTGGTTATTTGATACGACTTTGAATATCAACCCTGAATTTAGTGTTATCACAAAAGATGGGGAATATTATAATATAAAGGAGGATGCTGAGCTAAATATGACTGGTTTGATTGAAAAAATTACTGACCAAAAGAAAAAAATAAAATCATTGAATGCCGAAGGGGCAACGGAGGCCTTATTTAAAAGTGAGGCGCCGGGAGCCGATCATGTTTTGTTCTCTTCTTATTCTTTTAGCAGCCATTCTCCTTTGTTTTCAGGGCTTGTGCTTTCGTCTGATTATTCGGAAGAGGATGGTGTTTTGTACAGTCGGGAAATTAGAGGTCTTCAGCTGCAAGCGGATCTGCTTGTGTTGACAGATCACCTGGGAAGTCCCCTCAATGGCTTTAATCCTATGTATTTGGCGAATGATTTTGTAGCAGCTAATGTCGGTCAGGTGTTAATACCGGTATATAATTCTGGGGCGGGTGCTATTTTAAATCAGTTTTACCCCCGTTTGTTAAAAGGAGAAACAGCTTCGCTTGCACTTCAAAAAAGTAAGAAAAAACTATTGAAAAATAAGAAAATTGCACCAAGGGAATGGGGGAATTTTTTGTTGTTTAGATGAGTAGTGTTATGTTGCGAAAGTTAAAAAACCTTTGCCTCGGTTGTAATTTTAATCCCGAGGTAAAGGTTTTGTCGGGCTTGATTTATTCGCCTAAAGGATGCCCATAAAATCCTTCTTCCAGTTCCTGTTCATTGGGCATGTTTTTCAATGCCTGATACAGACTTTTTTCGGAGCTGTGCTGTAGATCGTTTATTTTGCTGTAAAATGAACGGACATAAGCGATGCTGCTTAGGCGTTGTTCCAGATTCAAATGACGGTTTTTTCGAATCAACTGGACCAATGTTTTTTTCTTAGCCAAAAAGATATTGATGTTCTTTTTGAGTAAATTATCAGTAGCGGGTAGTCCTAAGTATGCCCTGTCCAAATTGCTCGTATGACCATATTGAGAGGTCACTTTGGCGTAGGAAGGATTCACAAAACCCGAAAAATCAAAATCATAAGGAATCGGGATGAGTTTTCCTGTCGCTCTACTTTTGACCCATTCTACGTTTTTGTAGGAGGAAATACTATAATCTTCGTTACCAATCAGGTAGTTGAAAAGGGCCATTTTGTTTTCAGCAGCAGCGTCAATTTGAGCAATATTCGGATTGTATAGGTCATTTTTAATGGTTGCATTCAAACGAGCCGCCATTTCTTTTTTGTGTTCGATGATCATACCGTACCGGATGTCCGAAGTACCTGGATTGGCAGCATCAATATATTCCACTTCCACCAATTGAACCCGAAAACTTTGATCTGTAATTTGGTTATACAATTGATAAGCCAAAAATTCTTTGATGACGTTTTGGTTGCCTTCTTCTCCTTCGTCCAGACAATGCGTGACAAGTTTCATCTTATTAAAAGAGGAGTAGCCCAGTGAACTCAATTCTTTTTTGGAGAATTTAAGTTTGATAGGCGGGAAGTCACATACTCTGTTGCGGTATTTACCCCGTGCCCGGATGTCCGCATCGAGTTTAACTTCATTGCCATTGGATGATTTCCACACAATGGTTGCATTTTGGTAATCTGCGGTTTTTCTATTTTCTAATAATTGGTCAATGTCAGTGGTAATGGTCAATTTAACCATTTCTTGACTATGAAAGTCGGTGAATAAACTTTGCTGTACTCCTGTTATGTGATCAGAAGAACTAGCGGTAATGGTATTTGCCAAAAATACAATAGTTAATAGGACAAGCGTTATTTTTTTCATTATATTGATTCCGAATACTCGGTTTGTTTTAATTGTTAAGTTCATAATAATAGGCTTTGATATTCGCACCCTATTAATTGAATAATTATGGATACAAATGACGCAAATTTTACTATTAAATACCAGTTTTTTCGATTTCCCAAGGGAAATAATAGAGGAATACTCAATATTGTTCTACCTTGGTAGCTATTTAGTTAAAAAACGGTGCAAAGATGCAGGCATTTAGAATAAAATTCTGTTTTTAAATGTTAAATATTTGTAAACAGTATAAAATTTTGAATACTTTTTCATGACAAGCTCAAAAATAGATAGAAAAGGCCTTTTCCATCAGAATAATTCGAGAAATACATCCCGCATTTTATTACAAGGATTGTTTTTGCTGGCAATGGTTGCATTGAATGGCTGTCAGCCTCAAATAAACCCTCATTTATCGACGAATGAGTCCTTATTGGCGTCCAATAATAGGTCGCAACCTAAGAATGTGATTTTGATGATTGGGGATGGAATGGGTATTAGTCAAATATCGGCAGCCTTGTATAGCAATAATAATCGCTCTGCGTTGGAATACTTTCCCGTGATTGGGTTGCAAAAGTCACATTCGGGTAATAATTTGGTGACAGATTCTGGTGCTGCGGCTACGGCGATTGGTTGTGGGCATAAGACATACAACCATGCTATTGGGCTGACGATTGATAGTCTGCCTTGTCCGTCATTGATTCAATTGGCACAGGATAAGGGGTTGGCGACAGGAGTGGTGGTGACCTCTCCGATTACGCATGCCACTCCGGCTGCCTTCGTCGCACATCAAAAACAAAGGGTCTATTATGAAAAAATAGCAAAAGATGTGGCCAATGCCAATTTAGATATATTTATAGGCGGAGGCGAGCGGTATTTTTCGGATAGGGAGTTTGATGATTTGGATTTATTGTCTCAGCTTTCGCAAAATGGATATTCCATTAAAGAATCACTCTACGGTAAATGGAAGCCCGAAAAGAAATATGCCATTTTTGTCGCGGAGGATAAACCCATTCCTGCATTGGCGGGGCGTACCTACTTACCCAAAGCTTCCACCCGAACAGCCAAATATTTATCAGAGCGATCCACTGAAGGTTTTTTTCTGATGATAGAAGGTTCGCAGATAGACTGGGCATGCCACGCTGGCAGCTCCTCTAAATTAATTGCAGAGCTAAAAGATTTTGACCGGACAATTGCTGCGATTTATGAATTTGCACGTGAAAATGGAGAAACCCTCGTCTTAGTGACGGGAGATCACGAGTCGGGGGGTGTTAGTCTTAATTCTGGTTCTAAGATTAATAATTTGAAAATTTCCTTCTCCACCAATGGACATACGGCAGAGTTAGTACCTATATTTGCTTATGGTCCTGGAGCTGAGACTTTCAGAGGGATGTATGATAATACGGATATTTACCGGAAGGTGCGGGATGTTATGGGCTGGTGAACAAGCCTTTTTTTCCTTTCAAACCCTACTGAATTTCCTTTGCTAAAACTAAATTTAATTCTGACAAGGGAGCTGTTTTTAGTAATCTCTTCTTTTGAGGCAGCCTTACACTTGATACACTACCTATATTTTTTGTAGCAGGGCATTTCTTTGCCCGTTCATCAGCTTATCAATCTCTGGAAGAAGAATGAATACCCTCATTATTTTTCTAATAGAAAGCAAAAAATTACTGATGAGGGAAATTACTTTTTTTTTTCAAAAAAAATATCACATCATATTGATTATCAATAAATAACATCAATAATTATCCGTTTACAAACGTTT
>CAZNCI010000201.1:0-7441 GCA_964571475.1 uncultured Saprospiraceae bacterium
AGAACGCCAGGGAAACAGGGGTTCAAAGGAAACATTGCTTCAATGTACCAAGGCGGGCAGGGCTTCCTTTAGGACTGAGGCGCGGGAGGGCAGAAAGAGCTGTTGAGCTGTTGAGTTGGGGTCGGGGTGGAAGAAATGCCGGGCAAAGAAGACCATACGTCAAAGGAAAACGCAAAGGACGCTAAGGAACGCGCAAAGAACGCCAGGGAAACAGGGGTTCAAAGGAAACATTGCTTCAATGTACCAAGGCGCGCAGGGCTTCCTCCTATCCGACATTCGTCAGGCTAGGCAGGTTAGGACTGAGGCGCGGGAGGGCAGAAAGAGCTGTTGAGTTGGGGGCAGGGGAAGCAAATTTTTAAAAAAACAATACCACACCATTACTAAAACAAAAGGGAATAACTATAAAATCATGGCTGGACTTTACTTACATATACCCTTTTGCAAGCAAGCTTGTCATTATTGTAATTTTCATTTTTCGACCTCCTTAAGACTAAAGGGCGATTTGGTGAAAGCTATTTTAGTAGAAATCGAAGCCCGTGAAAAATACCTTTCAGGAGTTCCTTTGAAAAGTATTTATTTGGGGGGCGGGACTCCTTCTTTATTATCTGGAGAAGAACTGGGTTTAATTTTCAATAAAATATATGAAGTTTTTTCTGTTGAGCAGGATGCAGAAATAACCTTGGAGGCTAATCCTGATGATTTGGATCCGGAGAAAATCAACCAATTAAAAAATACGCCTGTTAATAGGTTGAGTATTGGTGTTCAGTCCTTTTTTCAGGAAGATCTGAAAGCGTGGAACAGGGCACATTCCGCTGAAGAGGCTATTAGTTGTATCAAACAGGTACAAAAAGCCGGCTTTGATAACCTGACGGTGGATCTGATTTATGGCAGTCCGACGACAAGCCATGACCGGTGGCGGAAAAACGTGCAGCAGTTGATAGACTTTGAGATTCCGCATCTCTCCTGTTACGCCTTGACGGTAGAGGAGAAGACCGCTTTGGGGCATTTTGTCCGAAAGGGTAAGGTAGAAGCCCCTAAAGAGGCGCATGCCGCCGAACAATTTGAAATACTCATGGAAATGATGGTGACTCATGGGTATGATCATTATGAGATTTCTAATTTTGCGAAACCCGGTTATTATGCTATCCATAATTCTTCCTATTGGAAAGGAGCACATTATTTAGGAATAGGACCGGCCGCTCATTCTTTTAATGGACATTCCCGCAGCTGGAATATTGCCAATAATGCCAAATACATTAAAGCCGTTACCTTGGGGGAAGAATCCGGTATTGACTTATACGAAACGGAGAACCTGACGCTGGCACAAAGATATAACGAATATATTCTGACCGGGTTGAGAACGATCTGGGGGTGTTCAATAGCACAAATAGGTGATATTAGCCCCGATTTTAAAGCTTATTTTCAATCGGGGGTTATTCCGTTTATTGAAAATGGGCAGATGGCGCAAAAAGGAGATACTTATTATTTAACTTCCACTGGGAAATTATTGGCAGATTTTATTTCAGCGGAGTTGTTTATGGAGGAGTGATCATTGCGCCCGTTCCGAAAATTTATCAATCCCCAAAATACTCCAATCTTTGATAATTGCCACTACTTAGATAGAGTGGACTCAAAAATCAATTTTTCTTCCGATTGAAACGGAAAAACAACCCATAGAGTAGTGCCGAGGGTGCCAATATGTCCCATTGGTGCAAACAGCACCTATGTTTTTGAGCATATTTTTAAAATTCCTGCTTTGAAAAAAAGAGGGTAGCGTATCAAAATGTAATGTTGCCTCAAAAGAGGAAGTTACTAAAAATTTCTTTTAAATCGCCACGAATAACGCATTCTGCGTCATAGGTCTGTCCCGTAGTTATGAGGGACAAGATTCGTGGCGATGATATTAGCATTACATTTAGTTTACCACCAAAAAACTATTCTCATTGATTCCCCATTCTATGCGGGCTAAGGTTTTGCGAAGTAATCAAGCGTTGTGCAAATTGTCCAAAATCACCATAAAAGGCTGACATTCATTAGTTTTTTTTATACCTTTTTTAAGGAACATTGGCTTAATTAAGAAAGGAAAAGATTATGCTTTACCATAAAATTATTCAAAAAGCATGACCCTTCTATAATAAGAATTGGAGCATATCCAGAGATTCAAAATGATTGTTTGAAATTTTGGGATGTACCATCAAATTTGTTGATAATATGAACAAAGAAAATTTAAAAAAAGCGGCGCTCGAATACCATGAATTGGGGCGACCCGGAAAAATTGAAGTTATTTCTACCAAACCATTTGTCTCCCAACGTGATCTGTCTTTGGCTTATACGCCCGGAGTGGCAGCACCTTGTCTTGAAATAGAACGCGACCCGGCTAACGCGCTCAAATATACAGCTAAGGGAAATCTCGTGGCGGTTGTTAGCAATGGAACGGCCGTCTTGGGACTGGGTAATATCGGTGCGCTTGCCGGAAAGCCCGTTATGGAGGGGAAAGGTATCTTGTTCAAAAGGTTTGCCGATATTGATGTGTTTGATATTGAAGTGGCCAGCCAGAAGCCTGAAGATGTCATTCGTACCGTAGAGCAAATTGCGCCAACATTCGGTGGGATTAATCTGGAAGATATTAAAGCACCGGAGTGTTTTGAAATAGAAGAAGCACTAAAAAGCAAATTAGATATTCCTGTCTTCCATGATGACCAGCACGGAACGGCCATTATTTCCGGTGCAGCCCTAATTAATGCCGTTGCCTTGTCAGGGAAAAAAATGGAAGAAATAAAAATGGTCTTTAGTGGTGCGGGAGCAGCGGGTGTTGCCTGTGCAAATTTTCATATTTCATTAGGGGTGAAGCCCCAAAATGTATTAATGTGTGATAGTAAGGGCGTATTATGGCAAGGACGAGGTGATGAAGGAAAAAATAAATATAAGGATAAATTTTTCAGAAAGACCAAAGCGCGTACCCTTGCAGATGCGATGAAGGGAGCGGATGCCTTTTGTGGGGTATCCGCAAAGGATATTTTAAAACCGGAAATGGTTAAAACCATGGCAAAAGACCCTATTGTTTTTGCGATGGCTAATCCCGATCCGGAGATTGCTTACCCCGCGGCAGTTGAAGCCCGCCCTGATGTCATTATGGCAACAGGGAGAAGTGATTATCCCAATCAGGTTAATAATGTGCTTGGTTTTCCCTATATTTTTAGAGGAACGCTTGACGTCCATGCTACTGATATCAATGAAGAAATGAAAATGGCGGCGGCTCATGCTTTGGCTAAATTGGCCAGAGAGGAGGTGCCGGAGGATGTCAAACACGCTTACGGAGGAGAAGATCTAAACTTTGGCAGAAATTATATTATTCCCAAACCTTTTGACCCTCGTGTATTGGTGTGGACGGCTTCTGCAGTTGCTGAAGCAGCGATGAAAACTGGCGTAGCCCGGAAAGTAATCGACATTGAAGTTTATAAAGAGCAATTAAGGAAAAAAGTGGACTGGTCTCGAAAGATCATGCAAAGTATTTTTATTCAGGCCAAAAAAAATCCAAAACGAATTGTTTTTCCGGAAGGCAGTAATCCTAAAGTGATTTGGGCGGCTTCTGAAATGGTTGCTGAAGGTATTGTGAAACCTGTATTATTAGGCTCCAGCCGAAAAGAAATTGAAGCATTATTTGAAGCCCACCACCACAGTCTGAAGGGAATTGAAATTATAGAACCAGAAAAGGTAAAGTTTAGGCAAGAACTCATTGAGGCCTATTGTCAATTGCGACATCGAAAAGGAGTTACCATGCCTCAGGCCAAATTAGATATGAAAAACTATATTAATTTTGCGGGAATGATGGTGAAAGAAGGTTTCGTCGATGGAATGGTTGCAGGTATTGAAAACAGTTTTCCTAAAGTTTTAGGTTCTTCTTTGAGGATTATTGGGCGTAAAAACGAGGATTCCGTCGTCGCCGGTTTATTTATGATTCAATACAAAAATAAGCAATACTTTCTGGGAGATAATGGGGTGAATGTCAACCCTAATGCAGCGGAATTGGCAGAGATAACATTGATGGCTGCTGTCGAAATGGAACGATTGGGCATCCAACCAAGTGTGGCCATGTTGTCTTTTTCTAATTTTGGCTCTGTGCGCGTACCGGAAACGCAAAAAGTGATGGATGCTTTGAAAATTGTAAAGGAAAAACGACCGGATTTAGAGATAGATGGTCCGATTCAGGCAGAAGTCGCCCTCGATATGGAGATGATGAATAAACACTTTCCATTCTCTGAACTGAAGCACCGGCCTAATTTATTAATCTTTCCAAATTTGGATGCGGCAAATATTAGTTTATCCATGCTCAAGAATCTGAGTAATATCCGTTCTATTGGACCAATTATGGTAGGTTTTGCCAAGCCGGTTCACCTGGTGACACGTTATACGCCGGTTAAAAACATCATCAATATGGCTGCAATCACCTGTGTTGATGCTCAAAAAATGTGATACTATTGCAGGAGCCGGTCTGTTTGTAAAGCAGATCGGCTTTTTTTTTGAAAATATAAATTAAAAATCATACCTTGCACCCCTAAATTAAATAAAAACAATGCTTAGAAATTTTTTCACCACACTCTTTTTTGGTCTTTTTTTGAGTGCCATTGCTGCACAGGAATTGGGCGTTGCGATTGTCGTTTCTCACGATGATTCAAAGGTTAGTCAGCTTTATTTTCAGGAGTTTGCCAAAGAGATGAATGCTTTGGGTTTTGATAATCTTGTATTTTATGATTGGGATAAGGAAACGCATAAGTTGAAATTATCAGAAGTGGCTGCCTCTTTGGAAAAACCAGTCAAAACTGCTTTTTTTATAGAACAATTGACACCTGCTTTTGATAAAAGGCAGGCGCAACTTAGCTTTGAGAGTAATAAGGAGGGAATAGCGACAAGAGCCTCTATTCCAATTGACTTTAAAGCCAGCTATAAGTTGAGAGCCATTGATGTGAAAACAGGAAAGGTATTGATGACGCCCCTAGAGGTGAAAATGATTAGGGATGTACCTCCCGGGTTGAAACCGGGAGAAAAGCCGTTCCTTCCCCTAGGTGGAGGAACTCCTCCTACTATTCGTGTTAATCTTTCCAAATATATGAAAGGGAAAGTAAAAGTCCAAAAACTTGCTTCTAATACTCGTTTGAAAAAAAAGATCCTAGTTGATTTAGCGGAAACTATGGAAAATGTGTATTGGAAGGATGCCATAGATCAGTTGAATTCACTTCCTTTAGTTATCGGTAAACTGGCCTATCAATTGCGTTATAAAGAAGAGCTTTACAAAATTGAAGTACCTGATTCCAAGTCAAAAAAAGTTAAAAAAATTACCGTATTAGCCGGGACGAATAACGGTATAAGAAAACGCGATAAATTAGCTGTTTATACCACTATGGATGTAAATGGTCAAACATTGCCCTTTTTTTTAGCCAAAGTATATGTCGATAAAGTGGAGGCAGACAGGTCGTATTGTAGTTTGATAAGGTACAACTATCTAAAGGGGAAATTGACCAATGCCTTGACAGATGAGAAGGAGCGTCTGTTTGCGACCAAAATTGATGTTATTCCCTCTAGTAAAATAAATTATACTGAAGAGGACATCATCAATATTAGGGTCAAAAATGATAAATGTGCCACCTGTGCATTAGGAATTGAAAAAGAGTTGGTTTTTTCGCCTACTGTCAACTTGCTGGAAAGACTCCTTGAACCGGAATTAGAACAATTATTTCAATTGTATCATGATAGTCGATTCATTGATTATGACATGGATGAGGTTCAGGATAAACTGCTGGGAGCAAAATATTTAATTACCATAAAAGACAGGACCCTCCGTATTACTGACATAGCAACAGGAGAAATTTTTATTTCTGAAGAATTCAGAGATAAGCCCAATTATTCGGGCTTTTTGGCAAGGCATGCATGGCGAAAAGAGCTATTAAAGCTTACAGGGAAAAAAATGTCACTTATTCAAGTCGTTAAGGAAAAAAAGGGAAAGGTTGAGCAGGTAATTGTTTATCATCCTTTTGCGTTTAGCAGTAATGAAAGGTTTGATGTTTTTTTGTTGGAAGAAGAAATAGTAAGTGGGAAAGTGGTCAGTCGAAAAAAAAATATCGCCAATTTGTTGGCAGGAAATGCTTTTCCGGGCTGTCAGCTCAAATTACTCTATGTAGTGAAAGGCGAAAAAGAATTGTATAATGCTATTCACGAGGGAAAAGAATTGCTTTTTGATGTTGCTGTAAAAAGGTAGGGTGTATTTTATTTTGTTGTGCGGAATGGCTTCCTTTAGAAAATAAAAGGCGTGTATGGGGACTTGAAATCGAAGTTTCATTCGCTTTTGGCGTCATTTTGCCTTTTTTGCAAAAAAGAGGACGAAATCAGTCCTCCCTCCCGTAATTACTTCTGTATTATTTTTTGTAAAATTCCAAAATGATGACTATCTTTGTCGCTCGTAAAATAATTTTCCACACAATTACTAAAAACAAATGAATAACCTTTTTTCGATTCGTATTGTCTTAATCTTTGCTTTTTTTACCCTTTTTGTGATTCATGGTCAGGCCCAAAAGAGGATGTCTGTATATGGCATAGAAATTCATAAAAAAAGAGGAGGAACATTTTCTGGAGATGGCCGAACTCAAATGGACGCTGTCCCTTCTAAAATTATTAATTTTTTCTCCAATGATGAAGATTTTATCATTATTGACCGTCAAAATTTGAAATTAATAACTGAAGAGCAGGAACTTCAGAAGTCTGAAACTTTTATGGACGGTTATGTTGTTGAACAAGGAAAACAGGAAGGGGCTGATTATATCTGCCGGAGTTATTATAATGCAAAGGATCATGTTTTGACTATTCGCATCTATGATGTTGCTGCCGGGGAAGTGCTTTATACAGAGGAAAGGGAGCTGAATTCATCTTGGTGGCGAGGTGTTAAAGAACTGGACAAACAAGTGACGGTTATGTTACATTCATTAAGTACCAAAGCCTTTAATAAATCCTTTCCTGTTGTTCGAATAACCAAAGAAAAAAGAGGCAAGGTCAAAGAATTGTTAATCTTTGCTGGTTATGCTCAAAAAGTGAAACTTCGTTATCAAATGGAAATAATTGTCAAAGTAGAGGAAAAAATTGGGAAGATAACCAAAATGAGATCCATAAAAATTGGGGAAGGCGAAATTGCTAAAATTGAAGATGAAAATTTTTCTACCCTGAAAGTGACTAAAGGGCAAACGGAAGTTAGAGATGCCCTCCGCGCTGGCAAGGAACTATTTTGCCGCTTGTACTATGAGGATTGATGCTCACTTTTAGGCGTACCAATTATTATAGGCAGACCTAATTTGAAATCTAAATGCCACTTATATCCTTCAGAAAAATCAAAATGAAAATCAAAATGAAAATCAAAATGAAAATTAAAATGAAAATGTGAATCAAAATGTGAATC
>CAZNCI010000202.1:0-7426 GCA_964571475.1 uncultured Saprospiraceae bacterium
TCGGAACCTATAAATTCAAAGGGGTTCCCTTTTCTGCATGGTTGTATCGCATCGCCAGTAATGAAGTATCACAACATTTTAGAGGGCAACAAAAGGAAAGGGTCATCACTTTGGAGGAATCCAATATTGGAGAAATGATTGAAGAAATGCACGAAGAACAAGACGATGGCTTATTGAGAAGCAGGTTAATTTTAGCGCTCAATGAACTCAAAATATCCGATGTGCAATTAATCGAAATGCGTTACTTCGAGAAACGCTCTTTTAAGGAAATCTCGGACATATTAGATATCAAAGAAAGTAATGCGAAAGTCAGGACTTATCGTATTTTGGAAAGAATTAAGAAAAAAATGAAATAAAAAGCGTCACTTTTGAGAGGAAGTGCGTTATGAAGGTATATGGAGGACAATTACCATTTTAAAATCAATCAGAAACCGCCAAGTGACGAGCAGATCGCCCGCCACATGGATTTTGATGCGCTACTCAAGACGCATCAGGAGCGGCAGGCTGTACCTCGGCGAAAGCCTAAGGTGCGAAGGTTGGTTTATTGGGGAACTGCGGTTGCGGCTGCGATCGTTCTTTTAGTTTTTGCACTTCCATTTTTGAATCCAATTCAAAAAGAAAATATTAATTCCAATACCTATTTTGCCCAAAGGCAGGCAATTACACCTCCTTTGAATGCTCAAAATGATTTATCCGATTTTGCCTCTACTACGATTAATGCGAATCAGGGAGGAATTTATGAATATGAAAGTGGCTCAAGATTAGTCATTCCTTCATCAGCTTTCGTAGATGACAAAGGTCATTTAATTGAAGGAGACGTCACTATTTATTACAGAGAGTACGTCAATACGGTTGACTTTTTCTTAGCGGGCATTCCTTTGGATTATGACAATCAACTTCTGGAACCTAATGGAATGGTGGAGGTGTTTGCTCAAAAAGACGGGCAATTAATTTCCTTAGCGCCTGGGAAAAGTATTCATGTCGAATTGGTCGGTCAAATGATAGTGTCTTATGATGATGCCTCACCTGATTATGGTATTTATCAATTCGATTCCATTCAAAGAAAGTGGCATTATGTAACTCTTGACAATATTCAGGTCATAGAGGACATCGCAGTAAAAACAGATGACCCGGTTTATCAGCTTTTCGTGCATCATCAGGCTGCTATTGCTGCAATCAATACAAAAGAAAAGACAGCTACCCTTGCGATTGAAAATAGTATTCCTGCGCCAATCGCACCCATCAAGCCACAACCAAGGGATAAAAACAGACCGACATTGGAGTTGTCCTTCCTTAAAGATGTCTTAGACAAAAAAGGGGTGGACAAAAATCTCTATATGGAAACAATCTGGCAAATTTCAGAAAACAGTCCTGCTTATGATGAAAGAGCTTTTCAGGTAGAATGGGAAGATGCCAATATCAAAAATATCAATGACACTGAATATGAGTTGACCTTGAGCAATGGAAATAATACACTTAGGTTGATCGTCAACCCCGTTTTAACAAGTAATGAATTCAGTCAGGCATTAACCCTTTATCAATCTAAATTAGAAGCCTACAAACAAGCTTTGAAGGATAGAGAAACTACTTTAGTTGAACAAAAACGCGCTTTAAATAACCTCTATCAAACAGAACGCCAAAAACAAATTAAAATCTATCAAAAGGCATTGAGCTCAATGGTTAACAAGGGGGATGCTCCATTTTTAATTAGAAAAGTTATCAATCAATTTGAAACGACTCAGCTTGGTATTTATGCCTGTGCACGAACCCAACCATTACAACAAGAAACATTTATTGCAGAATTTTCCCTTGAAAATAATGCGCCTTTTGATCCACACATTGCCTTTGTGCATTTCACGAATACTAATATCGTTCAGAGAATACTCGCACAAAATGGTATTCCTCTTCATTACTCATCCGGTTCAGGCATTGAAATTTGGATGATTGATGATAAGGGGCAATTGTTAAGCTCTGACGCATTCATTCCCGATTCAAAGACAAAGAGCCATAACTTTGTGATGAAAAAGAAAGGGCAGGTTGCTAATAGAGAAGAGGTGCAGCAATTCCTGAAAACACTGTAATCCTTTCTATCTTTTTGCCTGCGAATTGCCTAAATAAATGTAGTGTTCCTACGCTGGTTTCCATCCTCCCTTATACATCGCCTCTCTTTGTTCCTGAATGGCAGGATCAGAAATATATTCATCGAAGGTTTTTAACTTATCCAGGAAGCCATTGGGTGTTATTTCGATAATCCGGTTGGCAATTGTCTGCACGAAAGTATGGTCATGAGATGACATAATTATCGTACCGGAATAGTTGACCAAGGCATTATTCAAAGCAGTGATAGATTCCAAATCCAAGTGGTTGGTCGGCTCATCCAATAATAATAAATTGGCTTCTGCCATCATCATCCTTGAGAGCATACAGCGTACTTTTTCTCCTCCGGATAAGACATTGGACATCTTGAGTGTTTCGTCTCCTGAAAACAACATTTTTCCTAAAAATCCCCGAATATATACTTCGTCTTTTTCGTCAGAAAACTGCCTTAGCCAGTCAATCAATGTATCGTTTCCATTAAAAAAATGCTCATTCTCCGTAGGCAAATAGGCGGTTGTAATGGTTTGTCCATATTGAATGGTGCCATGATCTGCATCGAGCTCTCCATTTAAGATTTTAAAGAAGGAAGTTATTGCTAAACTATTATTACTCAAAAGGGCAATCTTATCTCCTTTGTTCACTTCGATATCCAATTTAGAAAAAAGAGGTATTTCTCCATGAGATTTAGCCAGGCGTTCGATACTTAATATTTGCTTGCCGGCTTCTCTTTTTTGTGTAAACACAATACCGGGATAACGTCGGGTAGAAGGCTGAATGTCCTCTACTTTAATCTTTTGCAGCATCTTTTTTCGCGAAGTTGCCTGTCGGGACTTAGAAGCATTCGCACTAAAACGGTCAATGAAATTTTGCAGCTCTTTGCGTTTATCTTCTGCTTTTTTGTTGGCGGCATTTTTTTGGCGCAAAGCCAATTGGCTAGATTCATACCAAAATGTATAATTCCCTGTAAACATGGCAATCCGGCTAAAGTCAACATCTACAATGTGGGTGCAAACCGTATCTAAGAAGTGCCTGTCGTGCGAAACGACAATGACAGTGTTTTTGAAATCCAACAAAAAATCCTCCAACCAAGTCACCGTATGGATGTCCAAATCGTTGGTGGGCTCATCTAATATTAAGATGTCGGGATTGCCAAATAATGCCTGAGCCAGAAGAACCCTTACCCGCTGATTACCCGTTAAGTCTTTTACCAGTTTAAAATGGTCAGCTTCTATAATGCCAATACCACTCAATAAGGAAGCTGCTGCCGGCTCTGCATTCCATCCGTCCATTTCCGCAAACTCAGCTTCGAGCTCTGATGCTTTGATCCCGTCAGCTTCTGAAAAATCCGGCTTGGCGTAAATCGCATCTTTTTCCTGCATTAATGTCCAAAGTTTCTGGTGTCCCATCATAACAGTATCCATAACTGTCACCTCATTGTATTCATGGTGATCTTGTTTTAGGACGGCCATTCGTTTGCCCGCTTCCAATTTGACACTGCCACTATTGGGATCTAATTGCCCGGATAAAACCTTTAGAAAAGTAGATTTTCCTGCACCATTTGCGCCGATGACACCGAAGCAGTTATCACCTGAAAAGGACATATTCACTTCATCAAAAAGCACGCGTTTTCCGAATTGAACGGAGACATTATTTACACTTAACATAAGTAAAGTTTATTTTGAAGGCGCAAAGGTAAGGTTTTTTAGATAAGAATGTCAACTGAAATCTAAAAGAGCGAAGGCAATCGCATAAAAGTGTAAGTAAGATGGAATTTCACCTATCTTTGCAGCTGAATAAAATAAATTAGCTTTTATGATTAATAAAAATATTACGTCTTTTCTTGTTGCTTTTGAAGAGAGTCTTGAAGGGAATACTTTTGTCAAAATGACGATGGGTAATTACAAAGGGGACGAAAAAGACTTGAAAAAAATCATCATCAAGCCGGTTGTTATCAAAAAAGGCGAGCGCCTAAATTTCACATACCGTTACCAAACAAAAGATATTACTAAAAATTACACGCATACTGAAGGCTTAGAATTAGTCCGGGGATTATTGGGCGTCAGTTTTCATGCTGCCGCCTTATTTAGTACCCAAAATGACTGGCAGCTCAACTCCAATAAAGGAAAATACTTTTTATTGAAAAATAAAGCCAGCCAGCAGGACGCCCCCTCTCTTGCGCACGACAAAAACAAAAAAAGACTGCTCAAATCAAATGGAAAAAGATACCTGCACGACCTGAAAATAACCAATGACAAAGGAGATGTTTACAAAAATGCGCAAGACAAATTCAGACAAATCAACCGATATATCGAAACGCTGAGCAAACCGCTCAAGAAATTTGCCGGGCAATCCTCTGTCAGGGTCGTAGATATGGGGGCAGGCAAGGGTTACCTCACCTTTGCACTCTACGACTACCTGACCAATGTCATGAATATCGATGCGACAATCACAGGCGTTGAATACCGGCAGGAGCTGGTTGATCTCTGCAACCAAATTGCCCATGATGCCAACTTCCATCAGCTCAATTTTCAACAGGGAACTATTGAAGCCTATCCGACTGAAAAAATGGATGTCCTGATTGCCCTTCACGCCTGTGATACCGCTACGGATGAAGCCATTTTTAAGGGCATTACCTCTAATGCGGAATTAATTGTAGTTGCTCCCTGTTGTCACCATCAAATCCGGCAGGAGATTGAAAAGAATAAAGCGGGTAATGAGCTCGATTTTTTACTAAAATATGGTGTTTTTATGGAGCGGCAGGCTGAAATGGTCACCGATGGTATTCGGGCACTTATCCTGGAATACTTTGGTTATTCAACGAAGATTTTTGAATTTATTTCCGATGCCCATACCCCTAAAAATGTGTTGGTTGTTGGCACAAAAAATAAACACATAAACATCCATTCTGAAAAGATAATAGCTCAAATAAAAACAATAAAAACCTATTTTGGTATTGATTACCATCACCTTGAAAAGCTTCTGAAAATACCTGTTGGATAGTAGTTTTTTCCTAATCGCTCCTGCATCAAATTAATGTTCTGCTATTCTTATTTTAAACCGGCTCGCATCAATACTCGTTCGTACCTTGAAGTCTGCCTGAAAAATGAGTTGATCCCCTGATTTTACTCTTAGGTCATTTAGCGGCACGATGGTCTGTGGCATAAGGCTGTCGGAGGCATAATAGGTGATAGACGGACTCAACTGTACCAGACTGGTCAATCTTGCACAATTAATGACTCCGTCGAGCAGACTAGGGATTTGAATTTCTTTTTGGAGGTGTTCAGAATTAATTTGGGTGAGGTCAAATTGATTGAATATGTGGGAGGTGGTCATGATTCTTGGCTTAGAGATACCTGTAAATTGAGGAATGGAAGCCCTACATTCGATGCCATTAAAATAGAAGTCGTAATTTCCCAGCTCTACGAGGTTGATTATTTTATTGGGAATGGGATGCCCTTCTTTTTTTAGAATGTGCTGAATGGCGTGGTTCATAACGGAGATCTGTGGTTCATTGATACACCAAATAGACATCATTTCTACCAATAAAGTATCTACTTTTTCCTTGGGTTTAAAATCCATCGCATCTATAAACAGGAGCTCGATTTTATCCTTAAAAGGAGAGTTGTTGATGTTTTTTTGCGCTATTTTGAATACTTCCCGATCGTACTCTATGGCATAGACTTTTTTGCATTTTTGAGCGGCATAAATGGCAAAAATGCCGGTTCCCGCTCCCAGATCACAGTGTACACCGCCTTTGATTAGCGTTTCATCCAATGCTTTTTTTATACTTTCTACCCGCTCGGTATCCTTGAGCATTTCAAGGTGATAGGATAGGTTGAAGTTTCCAATGGAATCCTGATATTGGGGGGTGTGATGATCGAACCTGCTGTTGGACATTTTTTAAATTTTACTGGAGTGTTCTACTAATTTTTGGATAGTGAGTATTTCTTTTTTAGAGAAGTAACGCCATTTTCCGGCAGGGATACCTTCCAGAGTCATATTCATAATTCTGGTTCTTTTTAGTTTGATTACCTTATAACCGAGGTATTCGCACATTCGCCTGATTTGTCGGTTGAGCCCCTGCGTGAGTACTATTTTGAAGACGTATTTGCTCTTTTTTTGAACGAAGCATTTTTGGGTTTTAGTACCAAGGATGGGGATGCCATTGCCCATTCTAAGGATAAATTTTTCGGTAATAGGTTTATTGACGGTGACGATGTATTCTTTCTCGTGTTTATTGCCGGCTCGAAGAATTTTGTTGACAATATCGCCATCATTGGTAAGGAAAATAAGTCCTTCAGATGGTTTGTCAAGCCTGCCAATGGGGAAAATACGCTTGGGGTGGTTGATGAAATCAATGATATTGTCCCGGTCTTTGAGGTCGGTGGTGCAGGTAATACCAACGGGTTTATTGAAGGCGATATAAATTGTTTTTTCTTTTCGGACGAGGGGTTTGTTATCAATTCGGACTTCATCTCCTGCTTCAACCCGATTGCCGAGCATTGCGACTTTGCCATTGATTTTTACACGGCCAGCTTTAATCAGTTTGTCGGCTTCTCTACGTGAACAGATACCCGTCTCACTAATATATTTGTTCAGACTTTTGGATTGACTATTGTCTAATGGCATGATTGTGTTATAATATTCCGGCGGCAAAGATAGGTAAGATCTATGCAAGCAATAGAAAAAAAGACGAAAATTAGAAAAAAGAACGATAGGGGAGGTATTATAATGGGATAAAGGTGGAGGATGGAAAATTTGAAATGCGAAAGATTTTTTTTATTAGAGTGAGGAAGATAGTTGAGCATCCTTTTAGAATGATAAAACGACAATGAAGTTCTAACTATACTTTGCTAAAAGGAAAGGGTAAAAGTAGCAGGTGAAATTATCTTCCCCTGCTATAATTTACGTTGTTGTACTACAATTTCCGGAGTAAAAAAAGGGAGAAAAGCCTATTTATAATTTTTTCTGAAATTTTTCCCCTATTTTAACGACATGAGCACTTTATCCGATTCTATTCCAATAATAGTAAAAAATGGGCTGCGATTGAGGTGAATTGGATAAAATAGGGTATATTTGGGAAAAGAAAGAGTATTTTTACCAACTGTCGTTAACGGTAATAAAAATGATGTGAATTTTGCTCAAATAAAATAAAGAATAACGTAATATTCCAAAATAATGAAGAAATTAACTGAATATAGAATTATGAAAAAAGTATTAGCAATTCTGATTTTATCAACTCTATTACTAAATTGCAATTCATCGAACCAAAAGGAAAACGAATTGATAAAAAAGGAAAACGAATTATTAAAAAGAGAATTGGAAATTC
>CAZNCI010000203.1:0-5747 GCA_964571475.1 uncultured Saprospiraceae bacterium
TATTGCCCTCGAAAATTTCCTTGAGGGTATCCAAAAATAAGCTCTTGCCGAAACGGCGGGGACGGGAAAGGAAATAGTAACCACTCCCCTGAATGAGATCGTAAGCGATTGGGGTTTTGTCCACATAGACAAAATTCCCTTCTATGATCTTACTGAGCGTCTGTATTCCTATCGGCAGTTTCTTCATGGCGGATTTGCTTTTGAATAGGACAAAGATAGGGAATAATTTGTTATGATTTTGGAAGAATATTTAAAAAAGGGCGGAAGGGCAGATTCTTAAAAACTAACCGTCTATGGTAGTCAGTTTTTAATAATTATCCTTATCTTGCGGTTCAGATGTCATTTAGTAAATTAAAACAAAAATTATTTCAATACAAAGCAAGGTGGATTAACCCCATTTTGTTGCGGACAAAATATCGTAATAGAAGCAAGTATTGTATTACATTGGCTGAAGTGACAACATGCTTTTTGACAGAGGATTATTACTCCAAATCCTGGTTTTATCCCAGATATGATAATGGACGATATCACGAACCTGCGCTCACCCAAATGCTTTTGAAGGACTTCCAACAGGCCAATACCTTTATGGATATTGGGGCTCATCTTGGGTTTTATACCTGTATTGCCGGAAGGATAATGAAAAATGGAGTAGTCGTGGGGTTTGAAATGGACAAACTTTGTGCGGAGCTAGCCAGTAATAATGTGGCTCATAATTGTTTGGAAAACTCGATCGTGCGAAATGTTGCCGTGACGAGCCAACCCTCTTTGGTGCGATATAAAGCAAATGCCCAACCCAATGCCGGGCTTTCTATCGCTCCTAATATCAGCCATGACTTTATTGAAGTGCCATCCGTTTCTGTTGATTCCTATTGTGAAGACCATAAAATCACTCCCGATTTGATTAAAATTGATGTGGAAGGTGCAGAAATGGAAGTGCTCAAAGGTATGAAAGAAACCCTGGGAAATTCCCCTAAAATATATATTGAACTCCACGAAAAGCAATTGCCCAAATTCCATTCTTCGATATTGGAAGTTATCTCTTTTTTACATTCGCATCACTTTAATGTGTACGAAATCATGGAACACAGAAATAATCTCCAGCCCAGTTTGCGTCTTATCACTCTTGATACACTTCCTCTCGGCAATCCAATGGTTGTCGCCGTGCAGGAATAAGAAAGTGCTATTCAGTATGTCAAAAAACGTCTGCTTTCCAGGGCACCTTTAATCTGTTTTTTAATATTCTACGAAAAAAATCGTACTTAAATTTGCATCTACGAATAATTTCGTATATACTTGCAGTACGAAATTATTCGTAGATGTTTAAACAAACATAAAATGTCATTAAAAAAGAATGAAAATCCCACCGATGCAGAGTTGGAAATCCTTCAGGTACTTTGGGAAAAAGGTGCCTGTACTGTAAGGCAAGTTAATGAGGAACTTTCAAAAAAACGGGAAGTGGGCTATACGACTACCCTGAAAATTATGCAGATTATGTTTCAGGAAAAGGCATTGCTGACCAGGGATAGTTCACAGCGTACCCACGTTTATCAGGCAGCTGTTGCCGAAAGTGTGACACAAAAAAAACTATTGGATCAATTTTTAACTGCGACGTTTAAAGGTGCCGCAATGAAGATGGTGATGCAGGCACTTGGTGATCACGAAGTTTCTAATGATGAACTGGATGAAATTAAGGCATTAATCAAACAAAAAGAAAAAAAATAATATGTATTTTGATGAAGATATAGCTTATGCACTTGGCTGGACAGTTGTTCATTCTATATGGCAGGGATTGGCGATAGGAATGCTTATTGCTACCTTGTTTTGGGTGTTGAAACATAAAAGCCCTCGACTGAGGTATTACCTTGGGATGTTTGCATTATTACTGATGACAGTAGTGAGTGCCCTTACTTTTTTGAACTTATATGAAGCTGCTGAATGGTCTGTGGAGTCCCTTCGTCAGGTGTCTCCTCTTCTGGATAATATTGGGTTAGGACAGGTGAACGAAGAAGTGTCCTTGACTACTATAAAACAGATAGAACTTTTTGTATCTGGCCATACCAATGGCATCGTATTGTTTTGGATGCTTGGGGTTTTATTTTTCGCCTTGAAATTATTGGGAGGATATTTATACCTGATTTTTATGCGAAAGCATAGTGAAGCCTTAAATCTACCCCGCTTGAATACTTTATTGTTAAGCATTCAGCAAAAGCTAAAAATAAAGCGCCAAATTCACCTGGCTAATTCTGATTTTATCCAGTCTCCCATGGTCATTGGTTGGCTGAAACCCCTGGTTTTATTCCCGGTTGGTCTGGTCAATCAACTTTCAATGAAGGAGTTGGAATCTATTTTAGCCCACGAGCTGGCACATATTTATCGCTTGGATTATTTGAGCAATATCCTCCAGTCTATCGTAGAAGTATTATTTTATTACCACCCTGTTGTATGGTGGATATCGGCTAGCGTGCGAGAGGAGCGTGAGGCTAGTTGTGATGATATTGCGGTGTCAATCGGAGGAGACCCGCTGCTTTACGCAAAATCACTTTTGGCATTGCAGGAGTATGCGCAGAAGCCTCCGATTTTGGCATTGTCCTTTACAGGAAAAAAGAAATTATTACTAAATCGTGTTCAACGAATATTAAATCACCCACAAAATAAAAATAATATTATGGAGAAATTATCAATTATGTTTTTATTATTTATCATGTTATCGGTTATGTCGATGAGTAAAGCAGAGAAGACGGCGTTTTCCGAAAGTAATACACCTGTCCCTGTGGACTCATATTTTAATGTTTTACAGGGAGATACTATTCCTCCCTCACCTCCATCACCTCCATCACCTCCATCACCCCCTAAAGCAAAAAAGGAAAAGATGGTGCTTGAAGAGAGCAGTCGAAATATTTCAATTAATATGGAAGATGGCAAAATCACCCAGTTAATCGTTAATGGAGAAACGATTGCCCCCGAATCGTATCATCTTTATCAAGTTGATATTGATAAAATAAGAAATAGAAAACAGGACAAAAGGAGGAAAGGTACCCACCGTATTCACCGGTTAGAGAAGAACAATAAATTTCCTGGAGAGGAACGTGTGGAAATAAGCGTAGAGACCGATACGAAAGAAGGGGAGGATGGCGCAAGGAAGGTCGTGGTCGTTACATCAGATGAAGGAAATGTACTTACTGATGATGGAAATATAATTTACAACGTTTACGGTGATCACGAAGATGGGCAACCCGTTAAAGTTGAAATTATTGATAGTGACGGTAAGGTTAACCAAAAGTATGTTGTCATTTCCGGGGATTTTGATGATATTGATAAAGATGAGCTGCATCGCAGCCTGGACGAGGCAATGGTGAAAACGGAGATTAGCCGTCAAAAAATAGACGAATTATTAAAGGAATATGATGTCGTCGTTAATGGTGAAATGCAAGATGCACAAGATGCGCTTGAATTAGCCGAATTGGAAAAGGGAAGAGCAAATGATCGGTTGTTTTTGATCGAAGGAGCGGTGAGTGCTCATGCTAAACAGGCTTGGTTAGCCTTTCTCATGGACGAAGGCCGGATCAAAGACCCCGAAAATTTCAGAGTCAAATTCACCCAAAAAGCGCTCAAAATTAACGGCAAAAGACAATCCAAAAAAGTATTGAAAAAATGCTTGGAATTGTACGAGCAACAAAATGGGTTCCCCTTATCCAAAGATAGCAAAATAGCCATTAAACGAAGTAATTAACCGCTACGATATAAACCATTACCCGCTATTTTCTCTGCGGGTGATGGTTTTATTTTATCCGACAACTAAGCAGTTCTTTTTTACCCGTTTTCGTATCTATAAACCCCTCCAAATGATCGCCTATGACCACAGGACCAACCCCTGCCGGAGTCCCCGTATAGATATAATCGCCCATTTGTAAAGTGAAATATTTAGAGACAAAAACGATGATGTCTTCAAATGAAAAGAGCATATTGGCCGTGTCTCCCGATTGTACAACAGCTCCATTTTTATGTAATTGAAATTTGATGCTATTCCTGTCTTCAAGCTCACTTATGTCAATAAATTTACTCAAAGCAGCCGAATTGTCAAAACCCTTTGCCAGCTCCCACGGGTGACTTTTAGCCTTTAGCTCTGCCTGTAAATCTCGCGCTGTAAAATCAATGCCAATAGCGATTTGCTTGTAATATTCATGTGCAAATTTGGGCTGTATATGTCGCCCGTTTTTGGCAATTTTGAGCACTATCTCTGCTTCATAATGCAAATCCTTCGTGAATTCAGGATAAAATAATGGTTTATTATTGACCAATAAGGCTGAAGTAGGTTTCATGAATATGACAGGTCGTTTGGGCACCGGATTGTTTAGTTCCTTAGCATGTGCCGCATAATTCCTTCCAATACAGATTATTTTCATAATGCAAATTTTTTATAGCAAATTACAGATGTTATCTTATTCCTATCCAATAAGGCAACACCTTCTGCTCTTCTCTCCTGCCAGCCCACGAAGATGCCACCTTATGCCAAAGAAAGTCCTTTGTGTCTTGTGCGCTTCCCCCTGGCGCCCTTTGCGCTTATCCTGGCGTATTGTTCCCAATTACATCCGCACATTCAATAATCCCGCTAGCTCTTTGACCTCTCGTATCGTTGTTTGGGCGATTTTTCGGATTTCTGACGAGGCGTATTTGATCTGATTTTTAATGGCTTTTTTATTGCTTTTGACTTCTGCCAGATTTGCTCTAAATTCGGTATTTAAGGCTAGGAGTCCATCTGTTACAGCTTCTTTTAAGTCCACGTATTTTAGTGCGCCGGCATTATAATCCTCCATGAGGACACGGTGGGCATCTACTGAGCCGGAAGCTTTTAGAAGGCTGAATAAATTTTCAACCCCTGCACTCATTTCCCCTTCTTTGGTGTCGCCGGTATCGGTCACGGCCGACCGGATTTGTTTGCGTAGCCGTGCTTCATCTGCGAATACGTCAATAAAGTGTTTTTCGCCGGCACTTTTACTCATTTTTCGGCTTGGATCAGCCGTTGACATCACCTTGGGGATCTCGGTAAATAAGGTTTCAGGCATGACGAAATACTCCTTGCCCATTTGATTATTAAAGCGTTGAGCGATGGCTCTGGCCAGCTCTAAATGTTGCGCCTGATCTTTGCCGACCGGTACGTAATCTGCTTTATAAATTAAAATATCCGCCGCTTGTAATACGGGATAATCGAGCAGCCCGGCAGAGATAAATCCCTCATTTCCTTTATCCTCATTTGTTTTACTTTTGTCCTTAAATTGGGTCATTCTTTGCAGGTGACCATAGGAGGTGAAGCAATTGAGAATCCAGCACAGTTCGGTATGTTCGGGTACGAGCGATTGGATGAAAAGGCTTTCCGGTTTCACGCCAAGTGCGACTAGATTGAAAATCAAATCCCAGGTGTTTTTCCGAAGGTTTGCCGGTTTATAAGGCATCGTCATTGCATGAAAGTCCACCACGCCATAGACACAGTCGTATTGCTCTTGAAGCTTTACCCAGTTTTTAATGGCACCAAAATAATTCCCGAAATGCAATTGTCCTGTTGGTTGAATAGCGGATAATACTCTTTTTCTTTTCTCCATTTTTCTTTAAATTATTATTTGGGGCCTACCACTGCCTGCCCCTCTATTATAGCTTTCCCGCAGTCAGCGGTCGCTACGTTACGTACTCGTTATTCACTCGGCCCTACGGGCTGTGGATTTTATCCACCTACTTCACATCGCTAGTCCAAA
>CAZNCI010000203.1:5847-7410 GCA_964571475.1 uncultured Saprospiraceae bacterium
TCACCCAAAAGCGGCAATCACAGAGATTTCAATATTTACATCCTTTGGAAGCCTTGCTACTTCAACCAATTCTCTGGCGGGAGCTGTTGCTTCATCGAAGTATTGAGCATAAATGCCATTGATTTTGCCATAATTTTCCATATCTGAAATAAAGATGGTGCATTTTAGGACATCTTTAAATGTCAGGCCTGCTTCGGAGAGAATAGCTTTGATATTCTTCATGACTTGATGAGTCTCTGCTTCGATACTTTCGGTCACCATTTTGCCCGTTTTGGGGTCGATGGCAATTTGTCCGGAAGCGTATAGGGTGTAATTGTGAACAACAGCCTGATTATAAGGCCCTACGGGAGCGGGTGCATTAGAGGAAACGATTATTTTTTTCATAATTATTAGAAGTTGTTTTTTCCATTACTTAACAACACAAAAAGCCCCGCATCATAAAAAACAGATGGGAGCTTTTATATTTTACCATAAGAAAAGGGGAAATTAGTCCTCGTCTATCTTGATTAACATTTTACCTTTGTAGTACATATTACCCTCAT
Source organism: uncultured Saprospiraceae bacterium (assembly GCA_964571475.1). Taxonomy (GTDB): domain Bacteria; phylum Bacteroidota; class Bacteroidia; order Chitinophagales; family Saprospiraceae; genus JALVDO01. The sequence goes on from CAZNCI010000203.1 coordinate 6,390, forward strand.
AGTCATAATATGCTCTATGGTACAAATGCTTTTCACCTGTCTCCTTACATGTGTGAACATTAGGAGGCGTCACTTTCTTATGAGTTCTACGCTTACGTTTGCGTTGCTTTGATATTTTACTCTTAGGATGTGCCATTCTATTTTAATTTTTTTAGTGCATCCCATAAGGGATTGTCTTTATTATCTTGTATTTCTTCTTCGTGGTCAATCAAATAATTGACAATTGTTTCATTGCAGGGCATTGGGTCATCGTATTCACAATCATACACCTTATTCAGGGGCATTGCTAAACAAATGTATTCAAAAGCATACTGGGATACGTCTAAATGTGCAGTATCTTTTGAGATAAAAATAACGTCGTCATCTTCCTCATTGGATCCATCTTCACTAAATTTAACTAGCAATCGCTGGCTCCCCGACAGCGGTAACAATATTTTTGCCAAGCACCTGTCACAATTTGTATTTACGCCTCCTTCAAAGTCAAAATTGAGTATATACATACTCGATCTTTTATCTATTGAAAGGTGAAGCATCAGCTTTCCCTGTTTAATTGGACTATTTTCAAAATGATCAAAAAATGAACCATCAATCTGAAATTTATAGTCATGCAGACCAATTCTAAGTCCTTTTAATGGGATAGAAAATTCTTTTAATGCACCCATTTTAACCTCTTTTTTACAAATGTACATACGCGTACACTCCCTCAATCTTCATAAGGGGCTGCAAAGATATACTTTAGTTGTGATTTTGGCAAGATTTTTTTCAATTTTATTTTGGATGCTTAGCTTAGTGATTAATGGAATATATTTTTCTATTGTAATACGATCATTTAAAATCTATGAGTTGGATGGAGTGGCATAGCATTCTGAATACTTTTTGAATAGCCTCGTAATGCAATAAGTTGCTTGTATAAAGAGGTGTTTATTTTAAAAAAAACTCCAGTGTTCCCCTATCATATCCAATAATCCTATACACTTCAATAACTATACTTTAAACGCAAAAAAATGGCCTGTAATGGACT
>CAZNCI010000204.1:0-7384 GCA_964571475.1 uncultured Saprospiraceae bacterium
CACCCGCTAGCGCGGTTCCTTCTCTTATGAGTGACCGATCCCTTTAGGGGGAATGTCCTGTGGACATTCAAGGGAGCGAACCTCACTCCCTTTGGTCAGGAGGTAAACCGGAACGGGAGGGCAGGCTATACAGTTTTACTTTCACCCTTCCTTCGTCAGGGATCGTTCAGTCATATCGGTTGAAACCGACGGTTAAAATCATTTAGGAACGCCTTGCCCCGCATAAGCGATGGGAATAGGTGCCGACGCAGGAGGCAGACGCGCAGCTTTGCGGAGCGGCCGAACGAATAGTGAGCCTATGGACGTAGCGACCCCGGCGGGCAGGGGAGTGCGCAGGCAAGGAGGGGATATGCCCTATTGAAAATAAAAATCAGATCCACATTTTGTCGTATTTGGAATTAAGGACTGCTCGGGTGGTATCCGTTTTTTGGGGACTAAATTATTTGCCGGTGCTTATACCGATAGTTCAACTTTAAGATGGGGGCGTTCCAAAAGAGGTCCTGCTAAGTTTACGCTGAACAGGTTTGAAATTTGGTATTTTATTTCCTACATTTGCCCAACTGGTAAACAGCAAAAAATGTAAATTATGTTCAAAATAGGAGTCATTAGAGAGGGCAAAACGCCTCCGGATTCAAGAGTAACCCTGACACCGCCACAATGCGCAGAAATTAATGCATCAGGAGTGGCCGAAGTGGTCGTACAGCATTCAGAAGTGAGATGTTATAAGGATGAAGAATATGAAAAGCTGGGTGTTCCGGTTGTAAAGGATGTATCTGATTGTGACTTATTACTGGGAGTGAAGGAAGTTCCCATTCCTGAATTGCAGGAAGGGAAAACGTATTCTTTCTTTTCGCACACGCATAAGAAACAGGCTTATAACCGCCCTTTATTACAGGCAGTCATTGATAAAAAAATCACACTTGTTGACCATGAGACACTGACGGAAGCATCGGGTAAGCGTTTGATCGCTTTTGGTTATTTTGCAGGTATGGTTGGGGCGCACAATGGTATTATCACTTATGGAAAACGAACGGGGGCGTATGAATTGAAGCGCCTGAAGGACTGTTTTGATTATGCGGAAGCAAAAGAAATTTATAAAACACTCCAATTACCCGCCATGCGTGTGGTCTTAACGGGTAATGGCAGAGTCGCACACGGCGCGGCGAAGGTTCTGAAAGATATGGGGCTGCGGGAGGTGACACCAGAGGATTATCTGGCTAATTCTTATGATGAAGCGGTTTTTACCATGTTGCCTTGTGAATATTACGTCAAAAGAAAAGACGGCAGTCCATTTGTTCTGACTGATTTTTATGGTAATCCTGATCAATATGAAAGTACTTTTAAACCATTTTATCAAAGGAGTGATCTGATGATTAATGGGATTTATTGGGATAATCGTGCGCCTGCATTTTTCACCTTGGCGGAAATGGCACAGGAGGATTTTGCTATTCAGGTCATTGCCGATGTTACCTGCGATATTGCGCCGAAGGCCTCCATCCCCGCTACGATTAAGGCCTCGACAATTGCTGATCCTTATTTCGGCTTCGATCCTAAGACAGGAAAAGAAACCGCTCCTTTCCAGTCCCAATATATTGATATGATGACGATTGATAATTTGCCAAGTGAGTTGCCGCGTGACGCTTCAACTTCATTCGGGGAACAATTCATTAAGGGTATTTTGCCCGAATGGGTCAAAGGTGATAGTGATGTGATCGAAAGGGCAACACTTACCAAGGATGGACAATTAGGTAAGCATTTTGGCTATTTGGCGGATTATTTGGCTGGGAAGTAGGTAGTTGGCAGGCTTCAGGCTTCAGGCGGCAGGCTTCAGTGGGCAGTCGGCAGTCTTCGGTGGGGAATACTTAGCTGGCAGTTGATTGGTAGAGGTTTTTGGAAATAAAAAGATATGGTTTTAATTAAATTTTATATATATTTTTTCAAAGAATGGCTGAGGTTTTACTTGAAGGCGAAGACCCGTTATGAGGTACACTCTCCTTATGTTAGTCGTTTCGTTGAAGAAGTTGTAGAGGATGATCGAACCTTTTATGCTTTTCCTATTATAGACAATTTGCGGCAAGCACTCAAGAGGAATCAACAAAAAATACGAGTGACTGATCTGGGGGCTGGTTCTAAATTGAATAATAGACCCATTCGGAGCATTGGGACGATTGCAAGAAATGCGGCGGTCTCTTCCAGAGAAGGTGAGTTGTTGTTTAGGTTGGTACATTTTTGTAAACCCAAAACGATGCTGGAGCTGGGGACTTCTTTGGGAATTTCAACCTTATATCAGGCTGGTGCTGCGATGAATGCGCAATTTATTACGCTGGAAGGCTGTCCTCAAACAGCAAAGGTGGCGCAACTGAATATACGACAAATGGGGATGCCGAATATTGAGGTGGAAGTTGGAAATTTCGGCAATACATTACCTCATGTGCTTCTCCGGTTGAAAAAGCTTGATTACTTTTATCTGGATGGGAATCATCAGAAACAACCGGTACTGGATTATTTTGAGATGGCTTTGCCTTATTTGCATCTTAAAAGTGTGGTAGTTGTTGCTGATAATCATTGGTCGGTCGGGATGACGCGAGCGTGGGAAATATTAAAGGATCATCCAAGGGTGACCATGAGTATCGACTTGTTTGACTTTGGCATACTATTATTTGATGATGCTTTTTTGGATAAACAACATTACCGCATCATCAAGGCAAAAATGAAACCCTGGCGAATGGGCTTTTGGAGTCGAAATAATTAAGATTTGATATTTTTCGTTCAGTTTCTAAGTACTTATAACATACCACCATGGAAGAATTAACCGAATTAGTCAAAGAGATCCCCTGGATGAACCGCGATATTAGCTGGTTATCCTTTAATTATCGGGTATTGCAGGAAGCGAAGGATGCTTCTGTGCCTTTATTTGAACGATTGAAATTTTATGCTATTTTTTCTTCTAATTTGGATGAATTTTTCCGGGTGAGAATGGCCAATCATCGAAATCTTTACCGCGTTGGCAAAAAGACAAAAAAATACCTTCAGTATTCTCCCGAAGAGATTATCAACGAGATCCAAAAAACGGTAGATGTTTTACAGGAGGAGTGCAGTCGGATTTTTGAAGAAGAATTAATTCCTGAACTACGGATGAATAAAATTTATCTGTTGCGAAGGCTGGATTTAAACCCTAAACAGGCTTTGTTTGTTGAGGATTATTTTCAAAGTTATATGTTGCCTTATGTACAGCCGGTTTTATTGGTTAAGCATAAGGTGCGGCCATTTTTGAATAATGCCGCTTTGTATTTGGTGGTCGCTTTGCGGGACAAACACCAGCCGAATGCCAGTAAAGAATACGCCATTGTTAATATTCCTTCCAATGCTTTACCCCGGTTTGTGGAATTGCCTTCCAAGCCCAACAAAAAACAATTGATTATGCTGGATGACATCGTTCGGCATAATATAGCCTGGATGTTTCCGGGCTACGATATTTTAGATGCTTATTCCATTAAGCTAACCAGAGATGCGGAGTTATATATTGATGATGAATTTTCCGGTGATTTATTGTCAAAAATCAAACAAAGCCTGACCAAACGTCATGTTGGTCCTGCGTCTCGTTTTGTCTATGATAGAGAAATGCCAGCCGAAACCCTTAACTATCTCAGAGAGGTTTTGGAGCTGAAAGACTATGATATTTTACGAGAAGGACGTTATCATAATAATTCTGATTTTTTTAAATTCCCGAACTTTGGTATGGATCATTTGAAAAATCCTCCTCTGCCGCCTTTGGTTTATAAAAAACTAGAAAAAGTGGATGATTTTTGGGAGGCGATGCGTGCCCAGGATCATTTGTTACACGTGCCTTATCAAAGTTATGAATCGGTGGTTCGATTTTTTGAAGAGGCTGCCGTCGATCCGAATGTGACACATATTAAAATTGTGCAGTATAGGGTAGCCAGGAAGTCGAGAATTATGCAGGCCTTGATGAAAGCCGTAAAAAAAGGGAAGCAGGTCAATGTCTTTATCGAAGTAAAAGCCCGTTTTGATGAGGAAGCCAATCTAAAATGGGGCGAAAAATTAGAAAAGGCCGGCGTACAGGTAAATTATAGCTTTCCGGGGCTTAAAGTTCACTCCAAATTGGCATTGGTTCGTAGGAAGGAGGGGGATACTTATCAGCTGTATGCCTATATGGCGACGGGGAATTTTCATGAGGATACTGCTAAGGTATATAGTGACTTTGGGCTGTTTACCACAGATCGCCGCCTGGTCAATGAAGTAGGTCGGGTCTTTTCTTTTTTGGAAACGGAGAAGGAACCCTCCATGCCAATTGAACATTTATTGGTGGGGCAGTTTAATATGAGAGAGGAGTTTGTTCGCCTAATTGATTACGAAATTGCTCAGGCAAAAGCAGGTAAAAAAGCGGCTATGACTTTAAAGATGAATAGTATCGAAGATCGTGCCATGATTCTGAAACTATACGAAGCCAGTCAGGCCGGGGTGAAAATCAAATTGATTATCCGGGGAATCTGCTGTTTGGTGGCTGGCATAGAGGGGATTAGTGAAAATATCGAAGTGATTAGTATTGTCGATCGCTTTTTGGAGCATGCCCGGGTTTTTATTTTTCACCATTCCGGTGAGGATTTAATTTATTTGTCCTCCGCTGATTGGATGACCCGTAACCTTAGCTACCGAATTGAAACTTCCTTTCCTATTTACGACGATAAAGTCAAAAATAAAATACTGGAACTTTTGAATATTCAGTGGTGTGATAATGTCAAGGCACGAGTGATTGATGCTACCCAGTCCAATGAGTACCATTATAGTAGCTGTAGCGATATGGTGGTGCGCACACAGGTAGAGACCTATTTTCATTTGAAGCGGGAGGGATTAGAAGAAGAGGAGGAAGACTGAGTTGAAGTCAGGGAAATAAACCCCTTTGGTCATCGGAGTCACTTCTTAAAGGGAAAATGACTACCTTTGTGGTGAAATTTAAAATGGAGGAATAAATGAAATACAATACGATTGAATTAGCCGTCCCAACACCCCCAGAATGGGTGGAGGCCGTATTGAAAGACTTTGATGGTTTTTTGCAGGATCATGCAGATGGAGAGCGTAAGGCCTCGTCTATTGCAATGAGTTTTGTCGCTAAATTCCCGGACAGGGTAGAGATAATTCCGGTGTTAATTGAGACGGCGCTGGAAGAGTTGGAACATTTTCAGCAGGTTTATGCTTTAATGGCTGCCCGCGGTGTGAAATTACGCCATTCAATTGGAGAAGACCTATATATGAAGGCGTTAATTAAATTATGTCATTCCGGCAGGGAAGAGCGATTCTTAGATCGTTTATTGATTACTTCTGTGGTAGAAACACGAGGTGGCGAACGTTTTAAATTAGTTTCGGAAGCTATTGATGATCCTGATTTGAAACGATTTTACAAAGAGCTATGGGCTTCCGAGGCCAAACATGGTAGTATTTTTGTAAAGATGGCTTTGAATTATTTTCCTAAAAAACAGGTTTATGACCGGCTACAATGGTGGATTGAAAGAGAAGGGGAGGTGATGAAAAGTATGGAAGTACGTGCAGCGGTGCACTGATGAGGATGGAGTCGTTGGGAGCGGGAAAAAGGAAGGGAGAAAATGTTCCTTTATTTTATAAAAAAACGAGTATCTTTGCGCTCTTAGGCAAAATAGTGAATGTACATTTATTTTTGATGAGTTATTTATGGAGAAGATTAGAAATTTTTGCGTCATAGCCCATATCGATCATGGGAAAAGCACGCTTTCAGATAGATTGTTGGAGTTTACGAAAACAATTGCGGAACGGGATATGCAGAGTCAGGCTTTGGATAGTATGGAGTTGGAGCGGGAGCGCGGCATTACCATCAAAAGTCATGCGATTCAGATGTATTATCATCACCACGATGGCGAAACATATACCTTTAATTTGATCGATACGCCAGGACACGTTGACTTCTCCTACGAAGTATCGAGGTCAATTGCTGCCTGTGAAGGAGCGTTATTATTGGTGGATGCCTCCCAGGGGATTCAGGCACAGACGATTTCGAATTTATATTTGGCCATTGAGCATGATTTGGAGATTATACCTATCCTTAATAAGGTGGATATGCCGAGTGCAATGGTGGAGGAAGTTACGGAGCAAATCGTAGATCTATTGGGTTGTGATGAGGAGGAAGTGATCCATGCCAGTGGTAAGACAGGGCTTGGGGTAGAGAATATTCTAGCAGCAATTGTGGATCGCATTCCCCATCCCACAGGTGATCCGGAAGCACCGCTACAAGCCTTGATTTTTGATTCTGTCTTTAATTCATTCCGCGGAGCGATTGCTTATTTCAGGGTGATGAATGGGCAGATACGAAAGGGCGATCAGGTCAAATTTGTCAATACGGGAAAGGAGTATAAAGCAGATGAAATTGGTATTTTGCAGATGGACCAAATACCCAAAAAAATGTTAAGTACCGGTGATGTGGGCTACATAATCACTGGTATTAAAGAGTCAAAAGAGATTAAAGTAGGGGATACTATTACGCAGTCTGCCCACCCTTGTGAGGAGGCTATTCAGGGCTTTGAGGAGGTGAAGCCAATGGTATTTGCCGGTATTTTTCCGGTGGATAACGATGATTTTGAGGATTTGAGGGATAGTTTGGAAAAATTACAGCTCAATGATGCTTCTTTGGTTTTTGAGCCGGAAACATCCGCTGCTCTAGGTTTTGGATTTAGATGTGGTTTTCTTGGAATGCTGCACCTGGATATTATTCAAGAAAGGTTGACAAGGGAGTTTGACCAGAATGTCATTACGACTATCCCTAACGTATCTTATTTTGCCTATACTAAAAAAGGAGAAAAAATAACCATTAATACGCCGACTGATTTGCCGGATCAGACATTGATTGACCGGGTGGAAGAGCCGATTATTTCTGCCCAAATTATCACCAAACCGGAATATATTGGGAATATTATGACACTCTGTATGGAAAAACGGGGTACGCTAAAATCACAGAGTTATCTCACCCAGTATAGAGTGGAATTGACCTTTGATATCCCTTTGGCAGAAATTGTTTTTGACTTTTATGACCGATTAAAATCTGTGACACGGGGTTATGCATCCTTTGATTATCACCCGGATTCTTATGTGGCTTCCGATTTGGTCAAAATGGATATAAAATTGAATGGAGAAGATGTAGATGCACTTTCTGCATTGGTGCACCGGACAAAGGCTCAAGCCTTCGGTCGAAAGATATGTAAACGACTCAAGGAGTTATTACCCCGTCAGCAGTTTGTTATTGCTATTCAGGCGGCCATTGGTGCCAAGATTATTGCAAGAGAAACCATCTCCGCACTTCGTAAGGATGTAACGGCTAAATGTTATGGTGGTGATATTA
>CAZNCI010000205.1:0-7336 GCA_964571475.1 uncultured Saprospiraceae bacterium
AGAAGCTTCCATTCTCAAAGAAGTAGAAACGATGACTGCCCTCCCCGACTTCAAGGGCATTATCTCCGACATTGGTGGTCCATCTGCTAATATGTACCAAATGAAAGGCAAAGATCTGGATATATGCGACCGTTGTGTCGCCCCTTCTTGTATTCACCCTGTGGTTTGCACCAATTTGGACACCTCCCACAAACAAATGACAGAACTATATCGAAAGGTAGATGCCCATCCCAAAGTCAAAAAAGCCTTTATCGGCAGCGGTATTCGATATGATTTATTAACGGAAACTTACAATAAAAAATGCGATAACTCCCTCGATGAATACTTAGAACAAGTCATCACCCGCCACACCTCCGGCAGGCTCAAAGTAGCACCGGAGCATACAGCGGACAAGACTTTAAAAATCATGCGGAAACCCTCCTTCAAACACTTTCATGCGTTTAAGAAAAAATATGACCGAATTAATAAAAAACACGGGCTGAACCAACCATTAATTCCCTATTTTATTTCCAGCCACCCGGGAAGTACAGAGGAAGAAATGGCCATGTTAGCCGCCGAGACCAAAGATATGGGATTTCGACTGGAACAGGTTCAGGATTTCACCCCCACTCCAATGACCGTTGCGACCATCATTTATTACACCGGTCTTCATCCTTACACTTTGAAACCCATTTATACGGCAAAAACCAAAAATCAAAAACTATCTCAACATCAATTTTTCTTTTGGTATAAAAAAGAAAACAGAGGAAAAATTCAAAGCCGATTACTGGAGATGAAAAGGCCGGATCTGATTGAAAAACTGCTAACTCCTCCCCAATCATCCCATAAAACCACCCCTTTTAATCCTAAAAAACAAAAAAATGACCTGTATAAAAGAAAAAAAAGAAGAAAAAAAAGGCGGTAAATGGCTGTTTGAGGAAAGTGATTTAATTTTCCGCTTTAATAAAGACTGGATCATTAAAAAATACGATGCCCACCAGTACTATAAAACCATCAGTGGCCTGGGAATGAAGGGGGTAGATTTCATAGGTATTTATCAATATTCAACTGTCGTATTCATCGAAGTAAAAAATTATCGGATTCGGTATAGTAATAAAGGCTTCCAGAGGCTTTATGATGTATTTGACCATCCCGGTGCCCTGGCAGAGAAAATCCAACAAAAATTCAGTGATTCTGCTAAAGGTGTTATTGTTGTCCATAATTTCCTTAACAAAAGATGGTGGTTGAAACCAATATTTCCATTGCTCAAAAGAATTCCCTATTCAAAATGGACCAAAAGTGACAATCTATTCTGGATCAGATCCAGAGAACTCATCCGCTTGGGGAAAGTGAAAAATTTACTGCTTATTGAAACAGAAGATGCCTACCCCGATTATTCAGCAAAAAATATCCATATTTTTAAAACAAAACTGCAAAAACAAATAAATCCCAATCTATTAATCAGTGCTCAAGACCACCCTTTCAAAAAAGCGCTATCTATTGAAATATTGAATCCATTTAACAGTAAAGAATGAACATTTATTTATTTCTCATTCCTTAATCAGACTGTTATGGACTAAAATGATAAACAAAAAGGGTAACAGCTCATAACAAGAGCGTAACCTTTTGTGGATAGGTCTTAATTTTTATCAACAATAATTTTCCGAACAAATGATTGATGGTCCATGATGATATTTACAAAATAAACCCCTTTACTTAAAAGATGGATGTCCAGTTTATTGCCAGGCGCTAAATCCTCAAAAACAAGCTGTCCCAAATTATTAATAATTTGTATTTCGTCCACCTTTTTTCCATAAGACTGTAAATAGATAAAATCACTAGCAGGGTTGGGAAAGAGAATTAATTTTGAATCTGCAATTACCTCATCACCAGCCAAAGGCATTTCTGAAAGATGAAATAAAGATCCCGTCGCTCTATCCAAAGAAACGACAAAGATAATCTCATCACTTGTTTCAGTAAATGGAATACTTACTTCCGACAATTCATCAAAGACCCCTTTTACGACATAATTCAAGGCTGATTTTTGAACGCGCACCTCTATATCATTTGAAGCATCATAATCCGTATTGGTCACAATAACATATTTGTTACCGGAGGTCAATTGACTATCTTCATGCAAGCGTGCTTCTCCCCTATCCACGGACAGATTGGAGGCCACTTCATCCACCTTCAAACGTAATAAAATCGGGCTGATTTTATTGATTTCAGCATTAACGGACGTAGCCTCTTCCAATCGGGCCGTCGGTTGACCATCTAAATCCAACATTCCAAGTAAAACAGGATATTCTGATTCGTAAAGAAAATACCACAACCCCTTGGCACCCTGCATTACTGCGATCCAGGCCTGCAAGCGAATTTCTTTGGGTTTCACCTGACGCCAAAATGCCCAGGCGGCATCCGGATTATTTGCATCATAAGTTACAGCATCTCCAAAACTTTGGAAAACGGCCCAAAATGGTCGATTATTCTCAGAACATTGCTCTTTTCGTACTTGTTCAATGTACTCAGAAAAGGACGGTGTTGCTGGTCCAATTGTCTCCGGAAAATCTGAATCTCCATAGGAGGAAAAATAAGCAGGCATATAATCGATAAGGCTTCCTTCTGTTGTAGAATCAGACAATGGATAGGCATCCATCATTAAAACATCTAAATCCAAATACCCATCAATATAATCCATGGAGAGGACATCATTCCAAGTAGAAAGAATGGGGTGATTACCACCTGTTAGACTTAACATTGTATCTTTGGCCTGCGCCAAAATATCAAAGTCAATCCAGCCGGGAAGTGGTTCATCATAAATATAATACCCTAGAGTAGCCGGAGAATTTTTAAGTAGAAAAATGGAATCATCCAACATCGCCTGCCGAATATCATCACCGGTGATATTGGGATTACCACTACCTCCACTCAACAAATAATGGGTATTACTCATATTTGCTATAATTTTAATATCATTCTCGAAGGCAATATCCAATATCGTATCCAGTGTATATACAATGGGATCGAGGGACATAAATGCTGCATTAAACCCACGGGCATGTAAGTCTGAAAAATGCTCATGGTGGCTTGCTGCCGCCTTATTGACATCATATAAATGATCTTCGACCGTTCTAAAATCTCCTCTGACAGACCAAACGCCAATCGGGAAAAAATCCGGATCGTAATGCTGCGCGGTTAGAGATGTAATACTGCTAATAAACAGAGACAAAAAAGTTAAAAAAAAGGTAACATTAATACGCATAGCTCAATTTTAGGGCACAAAGTAAGCAGTCGGTTAATGATTTATTGTGATTGAAATCACCAGAGCTATTTCTTTACTAAAAAAACACTATCTTTACCAAAGGAAAATATTTAAAAAAATAAAAACATGCTTAAAATGAATTACTCAGGCCGAATCATTTTTCTACTCCTTTTTACCCTATCTTATACACTTCCCGCACAAGTATCCATACAGGAATGGAGCAAAAACAAGAAAAAAAACACCGGATTTTTTAACTATTTTTCAGATAAAAACGAGGATAGTCTTTGGCTGGAAATCAACTCCTTTAATCGGGAATTTCTCTATGTAAACTCGCTGACAAACGCCATTGGCTCCAACGATATAGGGCTGGATAGAAACCAATTGGGAGAAGCAAGAGTCGTATATTTCCAAAGGCAGGGTTCAAAAGTTTTTTTGGTGCAGCCCAATCTTAAATACCGGGCGATCACCGGTAATAAACGGGAAAAAGCGGCTGTACGAGAAGCATTCGCTACCTCAATTTTGTACGGATTTAAAATCATTGCCGAAGAAAATGGCCGGGTCATCATCGACCTTACCCCCTTTTTATTAGAAGATGCCCATGGCGTTATTCAAAAATTACAGCAATCCAATCAGGGCAATTATCACATCGACAAAAGTCGTTCTGCACTGTATTTTTCAAGAACTAAAAACTTTCCAAAAAATACCGAATTAGAGGCAATCCTAACTTTTACCGGACAAACTGACGGCCAATGGCTTCAATCGGTCGTTCCTTCACCCCAGGCAGTTAGTATCCATCAGCATCACTCCTTCGTCCAACTACCCAATAATCAATACCAGCCAAGGAAATTTTCTCCCGGATGCGGGATGTATGACCTCACTTATAAAGACTACGCCCAACCTATTGAGTCGCCCATGGATCAACGTTTTGTCCTGAGACACAGGTTGCGAAAGAAAAACCCATCGGCAAAATTAAGTGAAGCGATCGAGCCAATTATCTATTACCTTGACCCCGGCACACCTGAGCCCATTCGCTCCGCTTTAATAGAGGGGGCATCGTGGTGGAATCAGGCATTTGAAGCCATTGGTTACAAAGATGCCTTTCAGGTGAAGTTATTGCCAGCGGATGCCGACCCCATGGACGTCCGTTATAATGTTATCAACTGGACACACCGATCTACCCGTGGCTGGTCCTATGGCAGCTCTGTGGTCGATCCACGCACCGGAGAAATTATCAAAGGACACGTACTTTTGGGCTCTCTGCGTGTGCGGCAGGATTTCTTAATCGCTCAGGGCTTAATCGAAGCTTACCCCGATGGCAAAACACCCGATCCTCGACTAAAAGAAATGGCTTTGGCCCGGCTTCGACAATTAGCCGCTCACGAAGTGGGTCATACCCTTGGTATGCAGCACAATTTTGCGGCAAGCACCAATAAAAATAGTTCTGTCATGGATTACCCACATCCTTATATTCAGCTCACTGATGATAAAATAGACCTCTCCAAAGCTTATAGCGTTGGCATTGGAGAATGGGATAAAAGGACGGTTCTTTATGGCTATCAGGACTATCAAACAGCAGAAAGAGAAGAAAAAGGACTTGCACAAATCCTGCGTGATAACATCAAAATGGGATTCCGTTATATTCAGGATCGAGATGCCCGTCCACAAGGAGGCGCCAATGCCCATGCCCACCTTTGGGACAACGGAGAAGATCCCGTCATTGAGTTAAGACGAATTATACAATTGCGTCAATATGGAATGGCGCATTTTTCCGAAAAAAACATTCCAATGGATGCCCCCATGAGCCAACTTCAAGATGTATTTGTCCCCGTTTATCTCATGCACCGATATCAGGTAGAAGCTACGGTAAAACTCATCGGAGGTTATGAATACACCTATGCCAATCGCGGGGATGGACAGACCGTTATTAAAATGGTTGCCCACAATCAACAAAGGAGTGCCGAACAGGCAATTTTAGCCACCCTCCAGCCAAATTTTTTAATTATTCCAGATCATATAACCAAGTTGATTCCCCCCTTACCTCCCGGTTATAATCGGACAAGAGAGCAATTTAGCAGTCATACCGGACTCATTTTTGATCCTTTGGCTGCGGCCGAAACAAGTATTGACCACACATTGGGATTGTTACTAAATCCGGAAAGACTGGAACGATTGCAGCAGCAGTATTTACTAAATCCGGAAGGTTCATTTTCTGTCCAAAATTTACTCAATGACACCCACGAAATCTGCCAACCGACAAAAAATCAAAGCAGGAAACAAAAAACCTATGCCCAAATTGCCGAAAACAGATTTTTTCACCACCTGCTAAACCTTTTAGCCAATCAATCGACAACTCCCAGTGTCAAAGGGAACATCTATAAATTCATTGAGACCTATAATAAAGCTCCTAAACTCATCCAAAAGGACACCCACGAGTGGTATATATCAAAACTCATCCAAAATTTCTTTGAACATCCGGAATCTTATGAATATGAGGCCGCCCCTCCCATTCCGGCAGGCTCCCCCATTGGATGCGGGATGGATTAATGCCCCTCCATTTGGGTTTTAGGGCTTAGTGAAGCGACCGAATGCACAAGCGGAGTCTAAGCCAAATAAGCCTTAATACCGTAACTGGCCATAATCCCTTCCCCAGTTGCAGCAGCGACCTGGGCAATAGCTCCCTGCCGGCAATCTCCTGCGGCGAAGATACCGTCAACGGAAGTTTTCCCAAAACCATTGGTCAGGATAGCACCTCTTTCATTCAGTTCAACAATGCCTTTCAAAAAAGCCGTATTGGGGATTTGACCAATGAAGATAAACACCCCATCGGCTGTGATTTCTTCTTTGGCCCCTGTTTTATTATCTTCGATAAGTAAGGACTGAAAATTACCATTGTCATCCGCCTTAAACTCCAATGCTTTTTTATTGAGAAATGTTTCAATTTTTTGGGCTCCAGCCAACTTTTCAGTATAAGTTTTGGTGGCAGAAAAAGTCGGTTTTCGGTGCACAATTTTCACCTTGGAGGTGAATTGAGAGAGGAAAATACCTTCTTCCAATGCACTATTCCCCCCGCCGATGACAATCACTTCTTTATCGCGATAAAAAGCACCATCACAAGTCGCACAAAAATGGATGCCCGAACCAATCAGGTCTTTTTCACCCGAAATACCCGTTAGACGATAAGTCGAACCAGTAGCTAAAATAACGGTCTTGCCGTAGGATATTCCCATATTGGTTTCGATCACAAAATATTCAGCTTTTTTAATGATGTTCTTCACTTCGACACCCGTCTCAATGGTTGCTCCATAAGTAAGCGCCTGATCCTCCATTTTTTTCATCAAAGCAGGTCCCGAAATCTGATCAAAGCCGGGATAATTTTCTATTTTTTCGGTCAGAAAGGCGTTACCACCAATATTTTTCTTTTCTAAAATAAGGGCTTCAAATTTGTCTCTTTGAGCATAAATAGCCGCGGTTAGCCCAGCTGCACCACCACCGATAATGACCGTATCATAAACTTTGTGTTGCTTTTCTTTTTCAATGCCCAGTACTTCTGTTAATTGGGCATTATCAGGATTGGTATAAGCGACTCCACCGATAAGGATGGTCGGAATAATTCTTTTGCCATGATTAATCGCTTCCACTTTGGTCGTTGCCGCTGGGTATTTATCCACGTCAATAAATTGAAAATGAATATCGTTATCCTGCAAAAAAGACTTTGCTCTTCGACAATCCGGGCACCAGTCGGCACCGTATAACTGAACCCTCCCCTGTGGGTTAATACCAAAGATACAGGCTAATTTAGCGTTATCGGGATTGGTATAAGCTTTACCTTCTATTTCAAGAGTGGGGATAATTCTTTTTCCGTTATTGATCCGCTCTACCGTTTCAGTTGCCGCCTTATCTATATCTATGTCAATAAATTCAAAAGCAATATCATTTTGTTTCAAATAAGCTTTGGCTCTTTGGCAATCCGGACACCAGTCTGCGCCGTAAAAATTCACATTAATCATTCGTTTGTGTTTTTTTGTTTAAAGTCGGTTAAGTCCATTTTTTTTTTGAAAACCTACATCTATCTTATACCCATTTATTGGGAAAAAG
>CAZNCI010000206.1:0-7317 GCA_964571475.1 uncultured Saprospiraceae bacterium
AGTAAAGCTAGCCTAATTTTCAAAGAAAAACAAAAAATATAAATGGAAATGGGGCAAACGCATTAAATTGAAAAATAGACTTTATGATTGCGCCGTCTTTTGTCCTGCTTTTTTTGCCCTACCTCTTTTTTGCCCCGCCTTTTAAGGCGGGGACTTAGAATCGAAGTTTTAATTGATTTTGGCGTGATTTTTGCCTTTTTGTAAAAATCATGACAAAATCAGTCCTTCCTCCTGTAATTATTCCATGTTTTTTTCACTGGGCATCAATTTTGCTGCGGTTGCCCTGAAATAGAAAGGGGGAGGATCTAGACAATGGTTATTTGGTAGTATATCAAATGTAATGCTGCCACAAAAGAGAAAGTCACTAAAAATTTCTTTTAAATTGCCACGAATGCACGAATTTTCTTGGCTCGAAAAGAAAATTCGTGCATTCGTGGCGATAATATTAGCATTACATTTAGTACACCACCGATTATTTAAAAAAGTTATTATAGGCGCCAAATAATTCTCCGACGACCCCATGGCTTAAAGATACAAAATCTTTATTATTCAGACGCGCAAAGTATCGACTAGTATTTACTTCGCCTAATTCTTTGCCTGATTTGGGGTCAACTGCCGGAGAGTCCCATTGAGGCCAGACAAGGAGGGCGTATTCTTTGTTATCGGTTGTTTTTAAATTGATTTTACAAAAGGGGATTTCTTTTTCAACGACTTCTTTTTGTGTATAGGCATTTTCAAAACCCATGAATTGTTTTTTCTCAAACTGGATGAGATAATGCTCGATTGCTCCTTGATTGGGTTGTCCCGTTTGAGTAGGGCTGATGTCATAAAAGGGGGAAACATCATAGCCCTTCGCTCTTTTAATAATTCGGTAGGATTTATCCTTTTGTTTGGGGTATTCGACGCTGACTTCCTGTATTTTTTCCAGCGGAACTTCGAATAGGTGCCGGTCTCTCCAGTCGTCTCCCTTGAGGTTATACCTAAACCGGATATTGCCAGAAAAGGTTGGAATATGGATGACATAGGGTTGTTCAGCACCGTCGATGATCGCATAAGTTCCCAATTCACTATTCGGGGCGCCACCGATATAATAGGATTTCATTTTGTTTCCTTTTTTATCGTATATTTCGACTTTTATCCCATTGGAGGCAATGCTTTTGATGATATTATCTTTGGCTGCATCTGCGGGCTGGTAGCGCATTTCAATTTCTTTGATTGCGCGCAGTAAATTTTCCATCGCATTGGGACGGGCTTTGTATTTTTTATTGAAAGTCCATTCTTCGGTATCGCCTCTTCGTTCCAGGAGTGTTTTATTATTAGAGCGATCAACGATGAATATTTTGCCGATGTCCTCCGTGTTTTTGACGGCGAAATTTCTTTCAGCAGGTAGAATAGAGGAATTGCCGGTTTCTTTGTTTTTTTGTAGTAGCCAGTAGGTCCCTCCCCCAAGTAGGAGGAATGCGATGAATAAAAGCAGCGTATTTTTCATAAGTATGTGAAAATTTTTAACAAGGATTGAACTTTAATTTCGACCATATTTTCGTCGTCGAATTAAGTTGTAAATAAGACCAAAAATCAATAGAAATAATAACGGAAGTCCGATATTGATGAATTGCCATTTTTGTTTTTCTTTTTTTGCTTTGACAGAATTGAGCAATCGAAGTTTTATTTCTTTTCCTCTGGCTGTAATGACCCCCTCTGGATCTATGAGATATTCAATAGAATTGATGAGGAAATCTTTATTTGCAAAGGTGTATTTTTCAAATTCATTATACCCCAGAGGTTTGAATGAGCCTGATTTTTGATTAAATTCATTTTTTGCAATATCGCCATCTGATACAATGATAATTCTGTTCTCCGGGCTTTGGTTTTTGAATGTTTGTCCAAGGGAGCTAAGTGCATCCTTCATTTGTTGATCTACCCGGTTTTGATAGAGAGAGGGGAATTTGCCTTCTAATAATAATGCCACGAGTTGAGGTGGTTTATTGAATTTAGCCGGGTCTAAATCTTTTTGTAAAAATTTAAAATTCAAACCAGTAGGCAGGCGCTGATATTTGGAGTGGTCGGAGGTGACCAATAGGGGCGTCTTTTTGATGTAGGTTTTTGTTTCAATGGTGTCAATACTGTTTGCGTAAAGCAGATTGACAGGTCCTACATTGGCTGTAATTTGATGTTGGGTACTAGGCGCGACAACTATATGGTAGGGGTATTTGAAATTTTTGAATTGAGCTTCATTGCCCTCAAAACCGACTACCAAAGGGATGTGAGAGGACTGCATATCCATGACTAAATTTTGTTGTACTCTGGCGCCGTACTTAAATAACAGATCATCGAGATTAGCATCAAAGATCGTTGGAAAATAATCGGTGGTTTTGGCCTGAAGGCTATCGAGATTGACATTGACCTTATCAAGGAGAAAGAGTATTTTGCCTCCATTCATGACGTATTGGTCTAATTTAAATTTATCTTTTTCTGAAAAGGCACCCCTTGGTTTGGCAATAATAAGGACATTAACCATGGAATCAATTGCGGTGATGCTATCCAGGTGCATTCTTCCTGTATCGTAAAACTCTCTCAGGCTTTTTTCCAAGTCTGCTGTTTCGTAACCATTGAGTTCTCCATGTCCGGTTGTGAAAGCGACGATCTTTCGGTAGGTGTTACTCAAAGTGGTAATGGCATTGGAAAACCGGTATTCCAGTAGTTTAATAGAGTTGTTCAGAATGAGTTGTTGTGGCATTCCGGGGGCTTCATTTTCCAATAGGTTTACTTTTACGCTTCTTCCTTTATAATAAAAAATAGCATAGGGATAGATGTATTGGTTGGAGTTGCCATCGGTCTCCCGGATATTTAATTTGACGGGCTGGATGCCTTCTTCTGCCAGTTGTTTGCGTCGGGCGTTGATTTCGTCTGCCGTTCCTTCGTTGGGGTTTTCGAATTGGTATTCAACATAGCCGGATTCCGATCTGAAGTCATCGAGCATATCTCTGGTGGCCGTTTGCAGCCGTTTGAATCCGGCGGGGAAATCCCCTTCCAATAATACGCGAACATGAACGACTTCATCTAAGTTGTTCAATAATTTTCTTGTTCCTTTTGTGAGGGAAAATCTTTGATCTTCTGTCAAATCAATATAACTGTAGAGAGGTTTATTTTTGATACGCATATTCGCAATAATATTCACAAATATGAGTATTCCAATTACCAAAATAACCTGGATGCCAGCCTTTGTTTTAAGATTTTTTTTCACTACTTTTTATTTCTTTTTAGTTTAATTCCTAAGGTTCCAGTTTTTTACGTAATAATTCATTAGTCGTTTTGGGTGCAGCCTTTCCCTGAGACCTTTTCATCACTTCCCCCATAAAGAAGCCTAATAGTCCTTTTTTCCCATTTTGATAGGCTTTTACCTTATCGGTGTTTTGGGCGATTACTTCATCTACTAACTGGGTGAGAAAGTCGCCATCATCTGATTGAAGGAGGTTCATCTCCTGCGCTAAAGTCAATGGATTCTTGCCAGTTGATTTTATCATCGCAGGCAGGAGTTTTTGGTAAGCAGCGGCATTGCTTATTTTCCCATCCTTGATGAGTACAATCATCTTTGCTAATTGTTCTTGTTTTACCGGGAATTGTTGAATCTCAATATTGTGGTCATGGCAATAAGGCTTTATTTTATTAATAATGAGATTGGCGATGGCCTTATTGTCTTTATGGTGTTTTGAAAGAGATAAAAAGTAGTCAGCAATCGCTTTTTCAGAGATTAGGATGTCGGTGTCGTAAGCAGATAACTTTCTTTCTGTTGTAAATTCTTCAAATAATTCCCTTGGAAGTCGGGGCATTGTCGATTGAATTGCCTGTATTTGTTCTTTGGTTATTTTTACCGGGGGCAAGTCGGGCTCGGGGAAGTATCTGTAATCGTGGGCATCTTCTTTGTCTCTAAGAGGAGAGGTCACGCCTGTTGCCGGATCAAAATTAAGGGTTTGCTGTCGAATGACTTCCCCTCTTTCTACGCATTCGACCTGTCTTTTGAACTCAAAACCAATGGCTTTTCTGGCATAACGCATGGAGTTTAGATTTTTGACTTCACACCGGTTTCCCAGCGTTTTTACTCCTTTTTTCCGGATAGAAATATTACAATCACAGCGCATGGAACCCTGCTCCATATTGCCATCTGAAATACCGAGGTATCGAACTAATTGGCGCATGGCTGTCATGAAGGCATCTACTTCTTCGGCAGACCTGAGGTCTGGTTCGGTCACCACTTCCAATAAAGGAACGCCTGCGCGATTGAGGTCTATTCTTGAAAAAGCATCTGCTGAATCATGCATGGATTTGCCAGCATCTTCCTCCATGTGGATATGGTGGATTTTTATCTTTTTCCATCCATCTCCGACTCTTATATCGAGCTGCCCGCCAACGCAAATAGGCGCAGCATCCTGGGTGATCTGATAGCCTTTAGGCAAGTCAGCATAAAAGTAATTTTTCCTATCAAAGGTGGTGTATGTCGTTATTTTTGATCCAAGCGCCAAACCTAGTTTGATGGCAAAATCGACTTGCTTGGTATTGAGATACGGAAGCGTACCCGGATGGGCTAGCGAAATAGTGCTCGTTTGGGTATTTGCAGGCGCACCAAAAGTCGTACTATCCGCACAAAAGGCCTTGCTCTGAGTACCTAATTGTACGTGAACTTCCAAGCCTATGACCATTTCATATTTACTCTTATCCATGTCGAAGTGTTTAGAAAGAAAGCAAAGATACCTATTAATTCGATTCCTTCAAAACCTTCTTTTTTTAAAAGTCAGGTTTTGAGTGGGAAGGAAAAGCAGGCATAAGGTGACATCTTCGTGGGCAGGGAAGAGCGCAGCGCAGCAGGTGTTGTTTTATTGGGTGGGGAAACAAGGCTTCAAGGAAACAATGTTTCAATGCGAGCAGGGCTACCTACCTACCTCTCCGACATTTGTCAGGCTAGGCAGGTTAGGATTGAGGCGCCTGGAGGGAGGGGAGCAGGCAGAAAGGAATTGTATTTCTTAAACTTTGAGTCCACTCTGAAAAGTCAGCAATACCCAAAATAATTTATTTTTTGATAATTGTCACTTTTCGGAATGGACTCAACTTTTGTTTTTTAAAAGGATTAACATATATTTGCTATTGTTTTTAATAAGTCTAAATAAAAATAATGAAATTATCCTTTATTTTCCTAGGGCTCTTATTTGTAGCCCATGCAGGGTTTGCCCAGCAGGCAGGATCTGCCAATAGTGGGTTAAAAATTGGGGGTTATGCCCAGATTGATTATAACCAGCCAATTACAAATGATGTCAAAAAGAATGGAATACTTGACATTCATAGGCTTGTCACCAGTATAACCTACCAATTTAACAGCAAAACAAAATTCATTTCAGAGCTAGAAGTTGAACACGTTAAAGAGGTGGCAATCGAACAAGCCTTCCTCTCGTATCGAATCAATCAGTATTTTAACCTCAAAGGAGGGCTTTTGCTAATTCCAATGGGGTTGATAAATTTATACCATGAGCCCCCGATATTTCACGGTGTAGAAAGGCCAAACCTAGATAAATACATTGTTCCTTCTACCTGGAGAGAAATTGGAGTTGGTTTTTCAGGAAAGGTATTAGAAGCCAATATTCGCTACCAATTTTACCTGATAAATGGTTTCAAAAGCTACGAAACATCCGGAACACTTAGAGGTATTGATGCCTTGCGGAAAGGAAGGCAAAAAGGAGCAAAATCTTTTATTTCAAGTCCTAATTTAAGCACAAAAGTTGATTATTATGGTATTCCCAATCTAAAGTTAGGTCTGTCCTTTTACTTAGGAAAAACCCAATCTTCTCTCAAAAATAATATTTCCAAAAATAATCAGACTGCCCAACTACAAGCAGATAGCAGTGTCATTGGAATAAATATGGTAGGAATTGATGCCAGATTTGAAATAAAAAAACTACAGATAAAAGGGCAATTTATTACCAGTCAACTCCTAAATACTTCGGCTTACAATCAGTTTACTGGAATGGATTTAGGGGAAATGATGCAAGGGTATTACATTGAATTTGCTTACAACCTACTTCCCAAAAAATACCAAACAAAGCTATTCTCATTTATCCGAATCGAACAATACAACACTCATTATCGTACAGTATCAACTACTCCTAAAAACCCTCTTTATAACCGCAGGGAGATTACAACTGGTTTCACATGGAAGCTTTCCAATGGAGCTGTATGGAAAGCGGATTTGCAGTTTCTCAAAGCAAAAAGGCAACAAAAATTCAGTCATCAATTCAATTTAGGCGTTGGCATCAATTTTTAGTTTTGAGCAACTATTTAGTACTTTTTTTTTGTTAGAAGCAGTTGAATTACTGCACTTGAAGATATGCCCTCCACCATAAAAAATGAACAAAAGCAGCTTCATAAGTAACATTTTATAGTAAAAAGTATGGCGTGCGAAACCGTTACAATTAAAAAAAAATAAAACATGAAAATTCCAGCTATCATTCTTCCATTTTTATTGCTCCTATCATATTCACCACCTGAGAGAATACCCTATTTTCATAAAAAAGTTAAAAGGATTGTGAAAAAACACTGGAAAGACAAAGCCATTATTTTGCGAGAACTTATGATTGAAGATGACGTTCCTAAATATCCAAACAGGCACGTTTTTCGCCTAATGAGTAATCAAGTTTTTATGGGGTATTACGTTATTTCAAAGACTTTTGGTTGTCAAATAGGGGGGTGCTCAGGAGAAATTGCTTCACATCAATTAGGTGGTACTTACGAAGAATTTTACTATGGAGTTATTTTGGATAAGGAAATAAAAATCAAAAAAATTGACATTTTGGATTATCCCTCAGATTATGGATTTGAAATTTGTGCAAAAAGCTGGCTAAAGCAATTTAATCAAAAGTATGCCTGTAATGAACTCAGCGATTTTGATGGGATCTCAGGAGCTACCGTTTCTGCCAATGCATTGCAATCCGATTTAATTGACCTTTGTTGGTTGTTGAGCGATAAATAATTGAGTCCACTCCGAAAAGTTACATTTTATAGGCATCCCCAGAATGAACCACCCATCAAATTTTTCATCGGTTAAAAAAGAAGTAACAACTTAGAGGTCTGGGACTTCCTTTACAACAGAGGCTGAAGCAGGCATAAGGTGACATCTTCGTGGGCAGGGAAGAGCGCAGCGCAGCAGGTGTTGTTTTATTGGGTGGCATAAAAAGCGCAGAAAGGGAAAAAAGAGGGGATGGAAAAGAGCTGGAATGCTAGTGTCTTAAGAACTAAATAACACGCATATTAAACTTGCTCTTTTTCGCCTAC
>CAZNCI010000207.1:0-5231 GCA_964571475.1 uncultured Saprospiraceae bacterium
TCGATTAGACAAAAAATAGACGGCGTTTAATATAGGAATAACTTAGTTCTTAAGTCACTGGTAGAAGGAGCAGTACTCCTCTCTGTTTTTCTAAATATGGGCAAAAAATAAAAAATTCCGGTCTTTTTGTTTATTTTAGTTATGTTTATCGAAAATGCGGCTTTTGAGTAGTTATATTCATTAAAAGTCTATTTTTATTAAAAAATTTCAAAAAACGATGCTTCTTATTTAGAATGAGTATAAATTAGAGGGGTGTTTTGGATTATTTTTTATTTCTATTCTTTTTTTTGGTGTTAAGAAATGTATTATTGTTCTCGATTTGGAACTATTGGTCAAAATGGAATAATTTACATTATTTTCAGTAAAAATTGAAAATAATAAATTAAGCGTTTATGGTTTCCCAAATCTTATTTTGAGGGCATCGTGAAGTTGCCTAAAATGAACACCACTTTACAAAAAGATACAAACATAAAAAATGAAGTACGGATTTATTATTGACAATCGAAAGTGTATTGGTTGCCATGCCTGTACCACTGCCTGTAAATCGGAGCACGATGTCGCGGTAGGGGTGAACAGGACCTGGGTCAAATACATTGAAAAGGGAGTATTCCCCGACTCGCGCAGATTATTCTCTGTGATGAGGTGTAACCATTGTACAGATGCTCCCTGTGTGGAGATTTGTCCGGTGGAGGCTTTATTCACCCGACCCGATGGTATTGTAGATTTTGACAACAGGAGGTGTATTGGATGTAAATCCTGTACACAGGCTTGTCCTTATGATGCCATCTATATTGATCCAAAAACCAATACTGCTGCAAAGTGTAATTACTGCGCGCACCGTATTGATATTGGACTAGAGCCGGCTTGTGTGAATGTATGTCCGGAACACGCGATTATCTCCGGTGATATGGAGAATCCCGATACGGAGATTGCTCAATTATTGTCCAGGCAGCAGGTCAGTGTTCGTAAGGCAGAAAAAGGGACACACCCGAATTTGTTTTATATAGATGGCGACCAGGCTTCACTGACGCCTTCAGAGGCGTTGAATGATGCTTCGATGTGGAGTGCACAAACTCTTGGTGTCGGGCACTATGCCAAGGAAGCGGAAAAACTGGCCTTCTCCAATCCGGATGTGATTGATGTGATTATGAAGAGTAATCACGAGAATGAAAACGAGGGCACTTCTGTACTGGATGTGATGAAGGGTAAACCAAGACGGGCTTATGCAGCTCCGCTCAAAGGAGTACTATGGGGCTGGGAAGTATCCGGTTATGTTTTCACAAAGGCTATTTCAGCCGGTGCCTTCTTAGTGATGTTATTGGCGACCTTTTTTGATTGGGTGCCGGTATCGGACACGACTTATTGGTGGACATTGGGATTAGGTTTGGTCTTTTTGATGGCGACGGGCGCTTTATTGGTGATGGATTTGGATCAGCCGACCCGTTTTTTGAATGTATTATTGAGACCACAATGGGGTTCCTGGCTGGTGAGAGGCGGATATGCCATTACCGTTTATGGTGCGCTATTGTCTGTGCTTGGAGTTATTAAGTGGTTTGACTTAGGCGCCGGGTTATTGACATCGGTCTTGTATATTACCGGGATTGTTGGGGTGTTGGTTGCTATTTATACGGCCTTTTTGTTCGCACAGGCGAAGGGACGGGATTTTTGGCAGAGTCCAACTTTGGTGATTCACATGTTGGTGCATAGTTTTATGGCAGGTGCTTCAGCTTTCGCCATTTTATCTTTATTTGCAGATGATAATGCGTCTTGGTTATCCTTCTTAAAGATGGTCTTAATCGGAGGCATATTGGTGAATTTCCTGACTATTATTGTAGAGGTAACTATTTCGCACCCCACTACGGATGCGAAGCGTACGGTGAAAATGATTACCAAAGGATTTTATAAAAACTTATTCTGGGGTGGGGTGATGTTGTTTGGAAACATCTTACCGTTGATTATTTTATTTGCGATGGATGCTTCTCCAATGATAATGGCAGTAGCCGGCATCATTACTTTGATTGGTATTTACCTTACAGAGAAGATATGGATTGAAGCGCCACAACGGTTGCCATTGTCGTAAATCGAGTCGGACTAGCGATGGGAGCAGGTGCCGACTTTAGGAGGCAGACCCGATGATTTCATCGGGGCCGAGCGAATAGCGAGCCTGCGGACGTAGCGACCCCGAGGAGACGAGGGGTAGTCCCCAAATTTTTTAAAAAAATATTAAACATCATATAAAATGGGCTATAAAAAACCATCATTTATAGAAAAAATGGCTGAAAAAATCGGAATTATTCCCGATCTTCACAAGGAGGAAGCGACAGCCGTAGATAGATTAACAGAAGAGGGTATTTTGACGAATTTTCCACCCCCGGAACAGTGGGATGACTGGGTGGAGTACGAAGCAAAATCATGGCCTCGTAGGGATAAAAAGCATTATACCATCGTGCCAACGACTTGTTTTAACTGTGAGTCGGCTTGTGGATTGACGGCTTTTATTGATAAAGAAACCAATACCGTCCGTAAACTGGAGGGGAATCCATATCACCCGGGGAGCAGGGGGCGAAACTGCGCCAAAGGTCCGGCAACCATCAATCAATTGACGGATCCGGATCGAATATTGCAGCCGCTGAAGCGAAAAGGAAAACGCGGTGAAGGTGAGTGGGAGGAGATCACCTGGGATCAGGCTTTGGATGAGATTTCCGCAAAAATAAGAAAGGCAATCAAGGAAGGACGCCAAAATCAGGTGGCTTACCACGTAGGACGTCCGGGGCACGAAGGATACGCCAACCGGGTGCTTCAATCGTGGGGTATCGACGGGCATAACAGCCATACCAATATTTGTTCGGGTGGTGCTCGTACGGGTTATGCTTTGTGGTATGGACACGACCGTCCATCACCGGATCACACCAATGCGAAATTCATATTATTGATATCTGCTCACCTTGAAAGTGGGCACTATTTCAATCCTCACGCACAGCGTATCATCGAAGCGAAAATGAAGGGGGCGAAGCTGGCAACGATGGATCCAAGGCTATCGAATACGGCGAGTATGTCGGACTATTGGCTGCCGACTTATCCGGGATCGGAGGTGACTTTGATGTTTGCCTGGATATTGATTTTATTGAAGGAGGGGCTGTATAATAGAGATTATATGGAGAAGTGGGTGAACTGGTCAGAATATTTGGAAAAAGTACACCCGGATGCACCTAATACCTTTGATACTTTTATTGAGAAATTGATTGAAGAATACAAAGAATTTACACCTGAATTTGCCGCTAAAGAAAGCGGTTGTGATGTGGAGATGATCCGCGAGATTGCGTATAAAATCGGGGATGCGGGTACGCAGTTTGCTTCGCACACCTGGCGTTCGGCTTCTATCGGAAACCTTGGTGGATGGACGGTTTCACGAGCTTTGCACTTCCTCAATGTAGTGGTTGGTTCAGTCGGAGCAGTGGGTGGAACTTCTCCGAATAGTTGGAGTAAATTTAAGCCGGAGTTTTTTGATGTACCTCCGGGACAGAAGTTTTGGAATGAGTTGCACTTCCCGAATGAATATCCATTGTCTTTCTTTGAAATGAGCTTTTTATTGCCGCACTTATTGAAGGATGGCAGGGGAAAGATGGATGTGTATTTTACCCGTGTATTCAATCCTGTGTGGACGTATCCCGATGGATTTACCTGGATGGAATCCTTCCTGAATGAAGATCATTTTGGTACGCATATTGCATTGACACCGACTTGGAATGAGACGGCTTTTTATGCGGATTATGTCTTGCCAATGGGGCTGGCATCGGAGCGGCACGATATTAACAGCTATGCGACACATGGTGGTAAGTGGGTGGCATTCCGTCAGCCGGTATTAAGGGAAGCAGCCCGACGAGCGGGAAAGAAAGTAGAATTTACTTACGAAGTAAATCCCGGAAATGTATGGGAAGAGGATGAGTTTTGGATTGAATTGTCGTGGCGAATAGATAAGGATGGGGATATGGGTATTCGAGAGCACTTCATCTCACCTTACCGCAAGGGGGAAAAGATCAATATCGACGAATATTACCAGTACATTTTTGAAAGAATTGATGGTCTGCCGGAGGCAGCAAAGAAAGATGGTAAAACCGGAGACTTTGCCGAATTGGAATATATGCGTAAGTATGGCGCCTTCGAGATAGAGAGCTTCTCTTATATGAAAAATGAACATTTGCTCAAACCGGAGCAATTGGAGGGGAGTACGACTGATCCCAAGACGGGCGTGATTCGCAAGAATGGCAAAGATTTGGGAATTATGATTGATGGCAAAGCCTATGTTGGTTTCCCAACACCATCTCGTAAGAATGAGTTTTACTCACAGACGATGGTCGATTGGAAGTGGCCGGAGCACGCTATCCCAAGTTTTATCAAGAGCCATATCCATCCATCAAAATTAGACAGGGATAAGGATGAGTATTGTTTGGTCCCTAACTTTAGGTTGCCAACACTGATCCACTCTCGCTCGGGTAATGCTAAATGGCTGGTGGAAATATCCAATCGTAACCCCATCTGGATGCACCCACAGGAGGCGAATAAATTCGGCTTCAAAACGGGTGATTTGGTGAAGATTAATACCGATATTGGGTATTTTGTAGATAAAGTATGGGTCACACAGTCGATCAAGCCGGGTATCATCGGTTGTTCGCACCACATCGGAAGATGGAGACGACCACAGGACAAAATCGGTAACCGATGGGCGACCAATACCGTTAATATTCAGGGAGATGGCAGTGGCGGATGGAAAATGGAAACCATTACCGGTATTCGTCCATTCAAGAGTAAGGATGATGATAGTTCCAGAATATTTTGGACAGATGGAGGTGTGCACCAAAATATCACCCATGCCGTGCATCCCGATCCAATCAGTGGACACCACGCATGGTTGCAAAGGGTCCGCATAGAAGTACCAGGACCAAACGATAAATACGGTGACATCTATGTAGATACGAATAAAGCACACGAGAATTTCAAGGAATGGCTCGCTATGACTCGCCCGGCTCCCGGTCCGGATGGATTGCGCAGACCTCTATGGTTTAAGCGTCCGATCAAACCGAACAAACTCGCTTATTATCTGGATAATATGGATGAAAGAGGGGGCGTGAAGGATGAGATTTGGGAGAAGCGATAGGGGGGCTTTGGGGGGCAGTGGGCAGTCTTCAGTTGGCAGTTGGCAGTTGGCAGTCTTCAGTTGGCAGTCTTCAGTT
>CAZNCI010000207.1:5241-7240 GCA_964571475.1 uncultured Saprospiraceae bacterium
GGCGGTAGGGAGGTGGAGGAGGGGGTGGAGAGGGGTGGAGTGAGGGTGGGGATTGGGGAGAGGGGATGGGGGGGGTTTGGGGGGGCAGTGGGCAGTTGGCATAAGGTTAAGGTGACATCTTTTGGGGGGAGGAGAGAAGAGAAGAGCAAAAGGTGTTATCTTATGGGGGAGCAGGGAGGCTTTAGTTGGTGATTAGGAGATTTTAAATAGGATAAAATAAGATGGGTGAAATATTTAGGCCTAAATTTTTAAGTTTATTAAAGATAGGGATAAGTAAGCGGCAAATAGGCAATGATATACTCGCGGGGATTGTTGTAGGGGTGATAGCATTACCTTTAGCAATTGCGTTTGCTGTGGCATCCGGGGTGTCTCCGGAGAAGGGGATCATCACTTCGATTATTGCAGGATTTATTATTTCTTTATTAGGAGGGAGCAGGGTTCAAATTGGAGGGCCTACGGGGGCTTTTATTGTTATTGTTTTTGGGATTGTGCAAAAGTATGGGGTGGATGGATTAATAATATCAACTATACTGGCGGGCTTAATATTGATTGGATTTGGATTATTGAAACTCGGTGGCCTGTTGAAATTCTTTCCTTTTCCGCTGGTGGTTGGGTTTACAAGTGGCATCGCGATTGTGATATTCTCCACTCAAATAAAAGATGCTTTTGGCTTGGAAATAGATAAAATTCCTTCGGGGTTTATCGAGAAATGGAGTCTTTATTTTGCCCATCTTCATGATATTAATCCCATGACGGTTGGGATGACAATGCTCACGATAATTATCATTTTATTTTCAACTAAGGTAACCCAAAAAATACCCGGTCCATTTATTGCGATAATGGTCGTTACCCTGGCGGTCCAATTATTTCATATCCCTGTTACTACAATTGGGACTTTTTTTAATGAAATACCTCATAATATCACCTTTACCCTGCCTCATGTTGAATGGAGTACCATTTCACAATATTTTGCTCCGGCTTTAATTATCGCTTTACTCGGCAGTATCGAATCATTGCTTTCGGCAGTAGTTGCGGATGGGATGATTGGCGGGCATCACCGCTCAAATACAGAATTGATTGCGCAGGGCATTGCCAATATTATTACCCCGTTTTTCGGTGGCATACCTGCGACGGGTGCGATTGCAAGGACGGCAACCAATGTAAAAAATGGAGGTCGAACACCTATCGCGGGAATGACACATGCGGTTATCCTTCTTTTAATAATGATTTTTTTTGGAAAATGGGCTAAGCTTATCCCGATGTCGTGCTTGGCGGGAATACTGATGGTGGTATCTTATAATATGAGCGAATGGCGTTCTTTTAGGGCGATATTACGAGGCTCTTATTTTGAAATTGTCGTCTTATTAACCACCTTCCTATTGACTGTTTTTGTCGATTTGACCGCTGCTATCGAAATTGGCATCGTGCTGTCCTCCCTCCTTTTTATGAAAAGAATGGCAGATTTGGGAAGCGAAGTGCCGCCTCCTTTGGATAGTGACTTAATTGCTGATTATTCTAATATATCAAAAGGGATTTCAATATACGAAATGAGTGGACCGCTCTTTTTTGGTTCTGCAAAACAATACATGGAAACATTGATTGCGACGGGTTATAAATGTGATTTTTTAGTTATTCGGATGCGGCATGTGCCATTTATTGACTCTACCGGTCTTAGTAACCTTAAAGGTGCGATCAAAGCCTTGAAGAACAATGGTATTACGATCGTTTTATCTGGTGTAAACCAAACTATTTTAAAAGATTTCTATACCTATCATATCGTAGATTTGATTGGTGAAGAAAATATTTTTGAAACGTTCAAAAGTGCCATAGAATATACAGAAGACCAGCAACAATTATTGGTGAAAAATTAATTTCTTGACAGAAGGGGGCTTAATTTGGAATTTAAAGGGTGAAGTTTAAAGTCTAAATTTAAAAGTCTAAAGTGTGAATTTAAAATTTAAAAGTGGGGGGAGTTGAGAGTTGGAATTTAAAAGGGTGA
>CAZNCI010000208.1:0-7238 GCA_964571475.1 uncultured Saprospiraceae bacterium
TTTTTTGCATAAGCGATGGGAATAGGTGCCGACGTAGGAGGCAGACGCGTAGCTTTGCGGAGCGGCCGAACGAATAGTGAGCCTATGGACGTAGCGACCCCGCCAGCGGTGCTGCATTGTGGGTGGAGCGGGGATATGCCCATAAAAAATAACTATAAGAGAATATTGCCTTTTTGCCTTCATTGGAAAGTTATCCACATTTGTGGATAAAAAACGTTGCTTTGTAACTTGTTAAAAATCAATTAAATATATATTTTATACACATTTTGTGGATAACTTTTACACTTTTTATAGGAAGATTGCCTTATCTTAGCACTCGAAATATACCGTGAATGCTTAATTCATTGTATATCAACAGACATACATGAGAAAACGATTGGAAAAGGGCAAATAGATAGAATTTTCCTTTCAAATAAAACTAGATGGTTGGTTCCAATCATTTAACGTAAAAAGACGACTATTTTTTATCCCCGCTATTAGAGGAGTACTTTTCTAATAAAGGGATTTTGTGTGCAATTGACAGTTTCGCCAGAGAGCGATCTGTCGTATTTTAATATTCAAAAATATAATTGATGACCAAAAATGTAGAACCGATTTTAAAACCCAATCCCAATCGCTTTGTGCTGTTTCCAATTGAGCACAATGATATTTGGGAATTTTATAAAAACCAACAAGCTTCGATATGGACTGCCGAGGAGATTGATCTGGCGCAGGATTTAACGGACTGGAACGAAAAACTCAATGACAACGAACGCCATTTTATCAAACACGTGATTGCCTTTTTTGCGGCAAGTGATGGTATTGTCAATGAGAATTTAGCTGAAAATTTTGTCAATGAAGTCCAATATACAGAGGCAAAGTTTTTTTATGGTTTTCAGATAATGATGGAGAATGTACATTCCGAAACCTATTCCTTGTTGATTGATACCTACATCAAGGACAATAAAGAAAAGGACTACCTTTTTAAAGCCATTGAAAATATTGAGTTTGTCAAAGAAAAAGCAGAATGGGCGTTGCGGTGGATCGAAAACGGTAGCTTTCAGGAACGCTTAGTTGCGTTTGCCGCTGTAGAAGGCATCTTCTTTTCCGGCTCGTTTTGTTCCATCTACTGGTTGAAAAAGCGTGGTTTGATGCCTGGTTTGACCTTTTCTAATGAGCTGATCTCCCGGGATGAAGGCATGCACTGTGATTTTGCCTGTTTATTGTACAATAATCACGTGGTGAACAAACTGCCAATCGAGATCATCCACAAAATCATCAAAGAAGCCGTGGAATTGGAAAAGAAATTTGTTTCGGATGCCCTTCCGGTAAATCTCATTGGCATGAATGCCGATATGATGTGTCAATATGTCGAATTCGTAGCCGATCGTTTATTGGGGGATTTACATATAGAGAAGATTTACAAGGCAGAGAACCCTTTTCCATGGATGGATCTGATTTCCCTACAAGGGAAGACTAATTTTTTTGAAAAAAGAGTCGGGGATTACCAAAAATCGGGCGTAAATTCCGATAGAGAAAAACAGGTCTTTTCCCTCGATGAAGATTTTTAAATAAACTGATTTTTTTTCATTTGCGGTAGCCGTTCCTTTGTGAATTGAAACAGGGAGAAGCGAATGAAATATCGAACACCAAAAATATTTAATCAATGCACGTAATCAAAAGAAGCGGGAAAGCTGAAGATGTCAGTTTTGATAAAATCACCGCAAGAATTAAAAAATTATGCTATGGGCTGAATACCAATTTTGTGGATTATATTTCCATAGCAAAAAAGGTCATCCTGGGGCTTTATGATGGAGTGACCACGACTCAATTGGATAATCTGGCCGCAGAGACCGCCGCTTCAATGGCAACTTCTCATCCCGATTATGCTATTTTGGCGGCTCGAATTGCCGTTTCCAATTTGCATAAAAATACCATGAAAATGGGACTAAAGTCCTTCTCGCAAACGATGGCAGCACTCCACCAATACATCGACCCCAAAACGGGTGAAAAAGCGGGTTTGATCGGGGATGAAACCCTGAAAATTATTCAGGATAATAAAGATCGGCTCGATTCTGCCATCATTTATGATCGCGATTATAGTTTTGATTATTTTGGCTTCAAAACACTGGAAAGATCCTATTTGTTGCGCATGAATGGACAGGTCGTGGAACGCCCCCAACACATGATTATGCGGGCCGCGGTGGGCATACACGGTGCGGATATTGATGCCGCAATTGAGACTTATCACCTCATTTCGGAGAAGTGGTTTATCCACGCGACACCGACGCTTTTTAATGCGGGAACTCCAAAACCGCAATTGTCCTCCTGCTTTTTGTTATCAGTGACGGATGATAGCATTTCAGGGATTTTTGAAACGCTTTCCCGCTGTGCCAAAATATCACAATCTGCCGGTGGAATTGGTGTTTCTATCCACAATGTAAGAGCAAAGGGCAGTTACATCAAAGGAACGGGTGGTACTTCCAATGGGATCGTTCCCATGTTGAAGGTATTTAACGATACCGCTCGATACGTAGATCAGGGAGGCGGTAAAAGAAAGGGCGCTTTTGCCATGTATTTAGAGCCCTGGCACGCCGATATTTTTGAATTTTTGGAATTGAAGAAAAATCATGGAAAGGAAGAAATGAGAGCCCGGGATTTATTCTACGCCATGTGGATTCCGGATTTGTTCATGGAGAGAGTGAAGAATGATGGCGACTGGTCTTTATTTTGTCCCAATGAGGCGAAAAAATTATACGATTGTTACGGAGGAGAGTTTGAGGCACTTTATCATCGGTATGAGCAGGAAGGACTGGCGCGAAAAGTGGTCAAAGCACAGGAAGTTTGGTTTGCTATTCTAGAGTCTCAAACAGAGACGGGGACGCCTTACATCATGTATAAAGACGCAGCCAACAAAAAATCCAATCAACAGAATTTAGGAACGATCCGATCCAGTAATTTATGTACCGAAATACTGGAATATACCTCGAAAGAAGAAGTGGCTGTGTGTAATTTGGCATCTATCGCCTTACCCAAGTTTGTCAATAATCAGCAGTTCGATTTTGATAAATTAGTCGAAATAACCAGAGTAGTTACCCGGAATTTGAATAAGGTAATTGATGTAAATTACTATCCCGTTCCCCAGGCTCGCACGTCTAATATGCGCCACCGACCCGTAGGGATTGGCGTACAGGGGTTAGCGGATGTGTTTATCAAAATGAGATTTCCCTTTGATAGCCCGGAGGCACGACAATTAAATAAAGATATTTTTGAGGCGATTTATTATGCTGCTATTTCCGAATCCAATGCGCTTGCAAAGAAGGATGGTGCTTATGAAAGTTTTCAAGGCTCTCCTGCGAGTAAGGGGGATTTACAATTTGATCTATGGGGTGTGACGCCAAGCGACCGATGGGATTGGAAAAACCTTAAAAAGAAGATTGTTAAAGACGGGTTGCGAAATAGCCTTTTGGTCGCACCCATGCCTACCGCTTCTACTTCGCAGATATTGGGTAATAACGAGTGCTTCGAACCATATACTTCTAATATTTACTCTAGGAGGACTCTATCCGGCGAACACGTTATCGTGAACAAACATTTGTTGAAAGACTTAGTGGGACTGGGGTTATGGAATGATGAGATGAAGCACAAATTGATGGCAGCCAATGGCTCGGTTCAGCACATAGACGAAATACCACAAGATTTAAAGGATTTGTACAAAACAGTTTGGGAAATCAGTCAAAAAGTGATTATTGACATGGCGGCAGATAGGGGCGCTTTTGTTTGTCAAAGTCAAAGTATGAATTTGTTTTTACAAAATCCTAATTTCAGCAATTTGACATCCATGCACTTTTATGCCTGGGAACGTGGCTTGAAAACAGGAATGTACTATCTCCGGTCCAAAGCCGCCGTCGATCCAATTAAGTTTACAGTCAAAAAGGAAGAACAAATCACCCTCGATACAATAGCGGAAGGACAAGCCTGTAACTTGGACGATCCGAATTGCCTTATGTGCGGAAGTTAGAGGGGCTTCAGTGGGCAGTCTTCAGTGGGTAGTCTTCAGTTGGCAGTCTTCAGTTGGCAGTAGGCAGCGACTTTTTGCCTTTGGCAAAAAGCCTCTTGCCGGCTGAAGACTGAAGACTGAAGACTGAAGACTGCCCGCCCCCCAAAGCCCCTCACAAAATGATTTTTTCTAAAAATGTGACTTTAAAACCGAACATTTAAATCAAATTTACGTACAAACTATGAATTTGTAGGTAGGTCTCCCCGGGTGTTGCCCATAGAAAGTGATACTTATTTGAATTATAGCTGATACCATTTTCTAAATGAGATAGGTGTGTAATGCGTGAAAAGTGACCGTTTGGTAACTAATGATTAGATGTTTCATAGATTATAATTACCTATGTAGTGGATTATTGACTTCTTCCTACTTTATATTTTTGGTGGTGTACTGTTATTTTAAAAAAGGAACTTTTAGTGACTTCCTCTTTTGATGCAGCATTACATTTGATACACTGCCATATTTTTTTAATAATTTCCATTTGCCGATAAAGTTATGGGATGCGGAGCATTCTGATCCTTGAACATTATTTAACCGCTATTGTCTTTGAGGCAATGCAGCATTAATTATGAAAAACTATGAAGAAGTTTATCTACACTGGATTTCTTTCACTTTTTGTAGCGTTGAGTCTTTATTCACAACCACAGAAATGGGAGGGAGAATTGTCTATTGGTGTCTCTAATTATTTAGGAGATTTGGTAGAAAAAAAAGCCGCCCCCAATTTTAATGAAAGCAATCTTGCTTTGGGCTTGAAATTTAATTACAGTTTGTCAAAGACCCTGGGTCTTCAGTTCGGTGGTAATTATGCCAAATTTTCCGGAAGTGATTCCAATTTTTCAAATTCTGATTATCATAAACGAGCTTTTGAGTTCTCCAGCAGTATTTTAGAACTGGGCGCCCGATTAAAATGGGAGCCACTTGGTGACAATAGGTACGATCACAAAAATCATTTTCAAAAAATCATATCCCCTTATGTATTTGTAGGCGCTGGATTGGGAATATTAAATGCCCAACCTGACTTTAGTCACACAAAGTTAACTAATACCGCTGCCATGAACGCCGATCTTAAAGCAACGGAAAAAAGCAAAATTAACTTTGTTACGCCTATCGGAGGAGGTATTCGAGTGGATCTAAATAATAGTACTGCGATTAACTTTGAATTAAGTCTTTATACGCCTTATTCTGATTATATAGATGGCATCAGTGAATCGGGAAATCCTGACAAAAAAGATTGGTATTATATCGCCTCCTTCGGTATTGCAAAAAAAATTGGTAAAAAAGACACCGATGGCGATGGTATTATTGACGAGGAAGACGCCTGTCCTCAGGTGCCCGGAGATCTGACGGCAAAAGGCTGCCCTGACTCTGATGGAGACACCGTAGAAGATAGTGAAGATATTTGCCCTTTTATCGCTGGGAAAGTGGCGTTAAATGGTTGTCCTGATACCGATGGTGATGGATTGGCAGATATTTCCGATGAGTGCCCAAAAGTGAAAGGTACCGTTAATGGCTGCCCGGATAAAGATGGTGATGGCGTGAAAGATTCGGAGGATAAATGTCCGGAAATTGCAGGTGGAATTGATACCAAAGGCTGCCCTGATAAAGATGGAGACGGTATTTTTGATAGTGCCGATAATTGCCCTGAAGTAGCGGGAAAAGCTGAATTTGCTGGATGCCCCTATTTAGATTCTGACAAAGACGGTGTGCCGGATGAATCAGATGATTGTCCTACCGTTTATGGTACAATGAAAGGCTGTCCGGATGCAGATGATGATGGGGTAGTGGATAGTAAAGATAAATGTCCCAACGAGGTAGGACCAATTGCTAATAACGGCTGTCCTGAAATAAAAAAAGAAGAACAGGCGCAAATTGATTTTGCCATCCGCGGGGTTAAATTTGAAACGGCTAGTGCCATTATTAAAAAGACTTCCTATGGAACCTTGGATAACATTGTAGATATTATGAAAAAGTATCCTCATTATGCACTTAAAATTGCCGGTCATACGGATAGCCGAGGAGCGGCTGATGCCAATTTGAAATTATCTCAAAACAGGGCGAAATCCTGTCTGGATTACCTCGTTTCTAAAGGGATTGAGGCAAATCGCCTGGAATCAACCGGATATGGAGAAACCCAGCCAATAGGGGATAATAAAACAGCTGAGGGACGGAAGCAGAACCGTAGAGTGACCTTTGATTTGTTTTTAAAATAGTCCGATTAAAAATAAGCGGCTAAGGTCATTGACTTTAGCCGCTTATTTTTGAATTCCTAGCTAAGCTTTCGTAACTTTGTGATTCTTACTTTTTTTAAAATTAAAAATCATACCTATGTACAATCGCTTAAACCGAACTTTATCTATTTTACTTCTGTTGTTTTTGTCTTTCTCTTCTCAGGCGCAGTTCCAGTGGGAAATGGGGAGTATCATTGGAGTTGCCAACTATCAGGGGGACTTCGTAGAAGGCAATGCGCCTATCTTTAAAGAGTCAAATTTTGCCTTTGGTGTCTTTGCCCGATACAATATGAGTTTTACGACCGCTATTCGAGGGGGTATGGTTGTTGGGAAAATAACAGGAAACGACCTAAATGCAACCCAGGCAGGAAGAAAAATTAGAGGCGGAAGCTTTTCTAATGTATTAAAGGAAATTTCATTTTCATTTGAATGGGAGCCTTTGGGGGCTAAGCGGTATTTATCATCTGCGGGTTTTAAGCAACTCATCTCTCCCTATGGTTTTGTCGGAGCGGGAATAGTGATTATGAACCCTAAAATTAAATACAAAGATGGAGGACTTGATGTACTGCAGGAACGAATCAGGCAGGATGAAAATGCGGATTATTTCAATACCAGGTTTGTGATTCCTTTTGGTTTTGGGGTAAAAATGGACTTGGCAGAATTATGGAGTATGAGTATTGAGTTGGGTATGCGTTATGCTTTTACAGACTATTTGGATGGTATGAGTATCGCCGGTACACCGGAAAATAACGATTGGTATAGTTATACCGGTATTACTGTTTTTCACCGACTTAAAAATACCAGAACTTCTTTTCAAATGCAATCAAAAAAACACGTTAATAAATAGACTTTTTGTAAGTTTAAACTGGTTTCAGACACGACATATTTGCTGCCATCAAATGACTTGCTACCATTCCTTCCAAACAAAAAAGCACCATCGGTGCGGCATTATGGTAGTTAAAAGTAGGAATTAG
>CAZNCI010000209.1:0-7226 GCA_964571475.1 uncultured Saprospiraceae bacterium
AAAATAAGGGCAAAAGAAACAGTTAAGAATGGATAGTTATTTTTAGCTCATTCCTAAGTAAAATAATGACTGAATAATCAATCATGCTTTGGTCTGACAAACGGATATTTTTATTAACCATAAGTAGTCTTTTGAGCAATTTTCTTTTCGCACAAAAGATTGACACTACCCTCTATTTAGATAATGTGGTCGTCATGGAAATATACCAGACCGCCCCCAAAAAGGATACCTCCACGGCAATACCGCTCATCCCCTTCATCAATACAATAGGGACAATTGGAAACACACTTGAGCAATTCAGCCCTATTTTTATCAAACGCTACGGAGCCGGGCAATTGGCCTCCTCTTCTATCCGCGGAGGGAGTGCCGCCCATACCTCCCTCAAATGGAATGGAGTTTCCATACAAAACCCCATGCTTGGACAGGTTGATCTATCCTCCATCCCTTCCTTTTTTATCGACAAAATCGGCATCTCCTACGGCAATGAATACGGGCTTAATGCCACCGAAATTGGCGCAGCCATTCATATAAACAACCAACCGCTAACACTCCTTAACCATACACTACAAATCCATTCCTCAATCGGTAGCTTCGGTCAATACGAATTGGGCATCGGTG
This sequence comes from uncultured Saprospiraceae bacterium, assembly GCA_964571475.1. GTDB lineage: Bacteria > Bacteroidota > Bacteroidia > Chitinophagales > Saprospiraceae > JALVDO01. The sequence continues at coordinate 619 of CAZNCI010000209.1, forward strand.
CTTACTTCCATCAAAAAAAATGGCATAGCCGAACCAGAATATTTGGGCTCAGTCAAAAAAACAATTACACCTATACCGACCTATTGGGCAATCCTGCCACACAAACTCATGCCCAAAAAGAACAACTGGGCATCCTTCAGGAAATCACCTTTCAGTCCTCTCCAAACTCCGAATGGACAGCCAAAATATGGACACAAAAAAACAAGCGCCTCATCCCCAAAAACAAACTACAAAACCAACAAGCCGCCCAACAAAAAAACGAAGCCCTCCGTGCTCAACTTTCTTGGAAAAATAACAAAAACAGTTCAATCAAACTCGCTTTCATCGACGATAACTTCATCTATGACGATAGCCTGAAAAACATCCACTCCCTCAATCGCACCCGCACCTACCATGCCTCTTATGAGTTCAATACCACCGCCCCCCTGCTTTGGGCCATTCATTACCAACTCAGCACCGCAAAAACTAATAACTACCAACAAGATGTCCACAGACAGGAATGGAAAGCTGAAACCCAATACCAATTGCTCAATAAAACAAGCAAACAACTTCTTTTACTCAAACTTCAACTCGGCATGACCGATGGTCTATTCAACCCCGTTTTGCCAACCCTCAGCCTGCGCCAAAAATGGATGCACAATTTGCAATCCCACCTATCTTTATCCCGAAAATATCGCCTGCCAACCTTCAATGATTTATACTGGAGCGAAGGTGGCAACCCCGATTTAAACCCCGAAAAAGGCTGGGAGGCCGACTTCTCAAATGAATGGAGACACCAATCCCAATCGCTTAGTATCAGCACTTCTGCCCTACTATTTGGCAAACTCATCAATCAATGGATTATCTGGCAACCCGCAGCCTCCGGACTTTGGTCGCCCTTCAATGCACAGCAGGTCAAAAGCTACGGATTAGAGCTAAAAATGACCGTGCAACAATCAAACACGAAATACCCCTGGCACATCAACGCACAATATTTTTACACCCGCAGCTCCGCCAAAAACAACAATCAACTCATCTACCAACCCACTCATCAGGCAGTCATAAGAGGACTCATCCAGCTCAATTCATGGGAGCTAAGCTACAACCACAAAATAACCGGCAAGGTATTCACTACCACAGACAATAGTGAATCATTACCCGCCTACGGTATCGGCACACTGCAAATAGAGAAAGAATGGAGCCACCAAAAACACCACCAGTTAACCACCTCTTTACAAATCAAAAACCTATGGAACAAAGACTACGAAGCAGTCGCTTTTTACCCAATGCCGGGACGCTCCTGGCACATCAATATTTTTTATCATTATTAAAATAAATACAATTATGAAAAGATTTTTTACACTCTTTACGCTCATCCTATCCATCGGCATGGTTTCCGCTCAGACCCCATCTGATTTTGACAATATTGTCACTCAGGTGGATACCTTCCTGAATGGCTCTGAAGGAGTAGATGGTTACGGCGATGGAGACGCATTTTTCCCTACAACCTTCGATACAGATTGGTTTTACTGGAGTTCGGGCTGGGCTATCTCCTCCATGACAGACACCCTTACGGCCGGATTTGCCAACCTTTATAGCGCCCGACCAGGCAGCGGGCTTTTGGGTAGCCTTGGATACGCAGTCGGACAACAAAATGCACAAATCAAAATGAGTGCGGATGCGGCAGAACTCCCCGTAAAAGGCGTTTTTATCACCAACTCTACTTATGCTTATTTAAGTATGCTCCTAGGAGACGATTTTGCTAAAAAATTTGGAGGAGAGACCGGTGATGACCCCGATTATTTCCTATTGACCATCCGTGGATACGCCAATGGAGAAGTGACGGCCGATAGCGTCAATTTCTATTTAGCAGACTTCCGCTTCAGTGATAATTCACAGGATTACATCGTTGATTCATGGCAGTATGTTGATTTGAATTCACTGGGAGCAGTCGATAGTCTGTCCTTTGAATTAAGCTCTAGTGATGTGGGCGATTTCGGTATTAATACCCCCCTGTTTTTCTGTATTGACCAGTTCAATAGCTCCGATATTACAGGAACAAAAACACCGCTCACCCGTGTTCAAATCGAAGCATTCCCGAATCCAACAAGCAGCTCTGTGACCGTCTCTACCACAGCCAATGCCTGGTTGCAGCTCATCAATGCCCAGGGACAAATTCTTCAAACCGTACAAACACGGGAAGGCACGACCCAATTAAATTTAACCAATACTCCGGCTGGTATTTATTGGATTCACTACTTTGATGAACAAAAAGAAGGCATCACGCCCATTATCAAAAAATAACATTTTTTCAACCTTCGGGATTTTTGCAATTTCGGAGGTTGTTTTTTATGTATTAAGGCGTCAATGCACACGAGACTTCCTTTGGGGACTAAGGGCAATATTTAAGCATCTTTTATTCCAATAAAAAATCCGAAAGCACACCTGCCACCCGTTCATTCAGCATCAAATGGTTATTATCGACTTCTAATATCGTAAAGTATTTTTGGTGCTCAAAAGTATTTTTGACCACAACACCATCAATTATTTTATCTCTACTTCCCAAGACGATGATAACCGGTATTTCCTTCTTTTCTGTTTCTTCAATTACTTTTTGTAAATCAACCCTAAAAAAACTTAGCGAATACCAGGTATATAACAACCTTTTGTGTTTTTGAGGCTCCCGAAAATGTGCCTTGATGTAACGAATATAAAAACTATGAAGTAAGCCAATCCTATTCAACAAACTGGCTAGCGCAATCAACCAATTTGGATTTTTAGTCATCCGATAAATTACCTTTTTAGCCCATAAAGGAACTAAACTAAGACCACTCAGCCCCCTTACCTTAACACCTCCGGGGGCTAATAACAAAAGCCGTTCGGGAGACTCTATAAAATTCCCCATCATGGACAAAACGATTGTTCCCCCTAGGCTATACCCCATCAAGTCGTATGACAAACAATTGACCCGCTCCAAAATCAACGTAATAATCCTATTGATATCTGCAGGCTTATACAAGTCCCCCTTCCATTCCGTCTGACCATGAAAAGGAAGATCTATGGCATAGATGGTATAATAATCGCTCATAGATTCAGCAAATGGGGCAAACAACGCCCCTTCATCCGCAAATCCATGAAAAGCAATCAGCGTACGAGAGCCTTTTCCCATTTTCTGGTAAAAGACTCGTCCTTTTGGCAGGTCAAAATAATACTCCATGCTTCAATAAATTATTTTTCATGCTCTACTGCCTCATAGACTTTTCTCACCGCCCATTTATCACAATTTAAGTACAAAAGTTCGATCGCCTCTTCCACAGAATGCCATTCCACCTGATGATCCGCTTCTATTTTCAAGCTAAGATCCTCTTTCACCACCTCAGCGGTATAAAACACGCCAATTTTATTCACCATACCACCCACCTTCGGAGAGTAAATATATTCATTCGCATGACCAATTTTATCCAAAATATTTACCAAAAAACCCGTTTCTTCCCCCACTTCCCGATGCAATGCCTGCATAGCACTCTCTCCTTCATCAATTCCGCCACCGGGAAGAAAATACTTACCCCATCCCATGATCTTGACGAGTAAAACTTTCGCCTCCTTTTCAATCACGGCATAACTCCCCGGTCGATCCCGATAAGATTCATTTGCATCTAATGCTCCAAATTGTAATATCTTTGCCATAGCCATTTGTCTATATCGGGACACTTTTAGTCATAAAGCACTATAAAAAAAACAGAAGCCCCCCTTAATTAGTTGTATATTTTTCTAAATTAATTTTATATTCATTTTCATGAAACTCAAATCACTTTTTTACATTTTTGCCCTTTTTACTTCCATCGTACTTCTAAACGGATGTGGAGTTAAAGATTACCACTCTTCCGCCCGACCAATCAAACACACCCTTTGGGATAGTTTACTAAAGGCTCACGTTGACGGACAAGGCTGGGTTGATTACAAAGGCTTCATTCAGGATAGCAATAAAGTCAATAAATATTTACAGCTACTGGGCATGCACCACCCCAATGATAAATGGAGCATAAACGAACAAAAAGCCTACTGGATCAATCTCTACAATGCCTATACCGTAAAATTAATCATGGATCACTACCCCACTCCAGGTATCAAAGATATAAAAAAAGGAATTCCTTTTGTCAATACCGTCTGGGATATTAAATTCATCCATATCGAAAATGCAACTTATGACCTAAATAATATCGAACACGGCATTCTTCGTCCAAAATTCAAAGACCCACGTGTACACTTTGCCGTTAATTGCGCTTCCTTCTCCTGCCCCGCCCTCCGAAATGAAGCCTATACCGCAAAAAAATTAGACCGACAACTCGATGACGCCGCCAGAATATTCCTCTCCGACCAAAACAAAAATATCATCACCCCCATGGATATACAAATTTCAAAAATATTCTCCTGGTACAGAGGTGATTTCAAAATCAATGGAGGAAATATCATCGACTTCCTAAATAAATACGCCCCGACCAAAATTGAAAAAAATGCCTCCATTCATTACCTGGATTACAAATGGACGCTTAATGAGCAGAAGTAATTGGCAGTCTTCAGTTCGCAGTACTCAGTTGGCAGTACTCAGTTGGCAGTTGGCAGTCTTCAGTTCGCGGTTTTCAGCCAAAGCATTATTTTTTTGCCAAGGGCAAAAAAATAATGGAACTGAAGACTGCCCACTGAAGACTGCCGACTGAAGACTGAAGCCCCCCCTCTAATACAATTTCTTCATACGATCCAAGTCGCGTTTATTATCGCGTTCTTTGATGGAATGTCGTTTGTCGAATGATTTTTTCCCTTGAGCGAGAGCTATTTCTATTTTGGCAAAACCGCGTTCGGTAATAAATAAGCGAAAAGGAACGATGGTAAAACCGCGTTCTTTGATTTTCTTTTCCAATTTGCGCAATTCGGATTTTTTGAGGAGTAATTTTCTATCCCGTCTTGTTTCATGGTTATGGACATTACCGTATTTATACTCCGCAATGAAGAGGCTTTTCACCCAGAGTTCTCCTTTTCTGAACACACAATAAGCATCTCGAAGGTTAGCTTCACTTCTACGAATAGATTTAATCTCTGTACCGACCAGCATTATCCCCGCTTCAAAAGTAGCAATAAAATGGTATTCGTACTGCGCACGTTTATTTACAATCTCTACTGTTTTTCTTACTGCCATTCTTTTATTATATAATCTATCAAAGACTCCAATAACAACAACAAAGGTAATATTTTAGTTCCCAAAAAAACAAAACTGTTGCTTTTCATACCGAAAGAAATGACAAAACTGCAAAATAATCGGCAAATACTTTGAACCGATAAAAGTTTAATGTAAACTTGCGCATTAATTGAATCAAAATACACGTACGCTCCCCCCTGATTTCAAAACTATTTCCACTTACATTTAAAACAAGACTATGGATTATTATAAAGAATCACTCCTGTTGCACCAGCGACTACGGGGAAAAATAAGAATGACCCTCAATATGGAAGTTCGAACCAAAGAAGATCTTTCATTAGTTTATTCCCCCGGTGTCGCAGAACCTTGCAGAGCAATTGCGGAAGATGAAGAGAAGGTTTGGGATTATACCATCAAGGGCAATATGGTTGCTATTGTGACCGATGGCTCTGCCGTATTAGGCTTAGGAAATATTGGTCCCAAAGCTGCCCTCCCCGTCATGGAAGGCAAAGCCATGTTATTCAAGAGATTTGCCCATATTAACGCCTTCCCTATCTGTATTGACAGCCAGGATGTTGACAAAATTGTTGAGACGGTAAAATTGATTTCTCCGGTATTTGGAGGTATTAATTTAGAAGATATATCCGCTCCCCGAAGCTTTGAAGTGGAAAGAAGATTGCAGGATCTAGGCATCCCTGTTTTTCATGATGACCAACACGGAACGGCTATCGTGACACTGGCTGCGTTAATCAATGCAGCAAAGGTGGTCAATAAAGAACTTAGCGAACTCAAGGTCGTTATCAATGGTGCAGGAGCCGCTGGCATCGCCATTGCAAAACTGCTAAAATGTGTTGATAATATGGATGAATCCTGCATTGCCGTCAAGGAAGTCATCCTATGTGACTCCAAGGGCATCGTACACAAGGATCGCGACAATCTAAACGAAGCAAAAACAAAAGCATTGACTTTTTCCAACGAGTCTGACACAAAAGGAAGTCTCAAAGATGCCCTTAAAGGAGCCGACGTATTTGTAGGCGTGAGTATTGGAGGTATCTTAGATAGGCACGACATCAAAACGATGGCTAAAGACCCTATTATTTTCGCAATGGCCAATCCTGACCCGGAAATCATGCCTGATGAAGCCTATGCTGGAGGAGCAAAAGTCGTTGGAACGGGACGTAGTGACTTCCCCAATCAAATCAATAATGTCCTTGGTTTTCCCGGTATTTTCAGAGGTGCGCTTGACGCAAGAGCTAAACGAATTTATCCTTCCATGAAAATGGCAGCAGCAAGAGCTATTGCTAATTATTTGACACATCCGACTGCAATGGAAATTATCCCCTCCACCCTGGATGAGCAAGTCGCATGGACTGTCGCAAAAGCTGTAAAAAAAGCAGCTCTAAAATGTAATATCAACGAAGAGTATTGTTTATAA
>CAZNCI010000210.1:0-4292 GCA_964571475.1 uncultured Saprospiraceae bacterium
AGGCGAAAAAGAGCAAGTTTAATATGTGTGTTATTTAGTTCTTAAGACACTAGCCTTTTAGGCTACCCTTTCACATCGCTAGTCCAAAAAACAGCACAACACCCTATCGACTTATCACCACGCGCTTCATGAAACTAATGGCTTCATTTTTAAAATTCAAAAAATAAACCCCATCATTTAGCCCCTTTAGTGAAACCATTTTCGGGAGCGTAATGGACTCAACACGCCGAATAGACCTGCCATTATTATCATAAATATGTAATGCTCCTGAAAATTTCCCATCATAAGAAATTCGGATTTGATCGGTTGCTGGATTGGGAAATATCCGAACCAATTGCTCTATTTCTGGAGAGAAAACCCCAACCGTCCCACAATCAACCAATGGAGGATCATCTTCAAAATACAAATGCTCATCGCCGGGCTGATAATCAACCCATGTCGCAAAAATGAGAAACATCTCATCTGTTGTTGCTTCCCCCTGACTGACATCTATCGGTGGGTCGCTTGGATTGAGTGGATTATTGCTCGTATTGTCATAAATGGCCTCTCCATAAATCGTAGAACCCGCCGGAATAATTATCGGTCGCTTGAAATCATAATTATACTGCCAGTCAAAATCCCAGTGCGGAATATCAATAATTCGGAGCGTATCCCCCGTTGGTGTTACCGCAAAAGCTTTGATCGAAACACCTATAAGGTGCATGTGAGGATCGACAGATAAAAGCGTCAACTTATTATTGACCGTGATTTGAGAATAAAACGTTTTAACCGTATTGGCTGGGATAAAAAGAGGTCCATTGGTGAGTGTCGAATTATGATTGAGCACAAATCCACCATTGATATTCCTCAAATTGGACTCATCCGAAAAAAGAAAATTAATTTTAGTCGCATCCGATTCGCCGGCACTGCCTTCCGGGAAATGCGTCTGCATGACAATATTCCCTCCCGGAGGTAATTGATAACCAAAGCCATCGGGATAAATAGTCGCCCCAGCTCCGGGCGCCCAGCCTCCCAACAAAAAGGAGTTTGGACTGCCATTACTCCCAAAACAATAATAACCAACACCCGGATCTGCTGCGTCTAAATTCTCCGCAACATGGGTCGGATCCCACGAAAACAAGGTGTGATGAACAATGCTTTTATTTCCTGGCACAACTTCTGTCCCCACGACCCAATTGGTCTGTGTAGCTGTCCACGGCTGCACAAAACACCGATAGTCATCATCATCAACAGCTTCGGATACGTAGTCCGGATATTGGATGACAATATCGGGGGAGGTAATTGCTTCCGTTGTTTCGATAATCGGAGCTTCAGGTGCCTGGCTTAAATCACCAGGGGGTGCATTAGCATCTAGCCAGCCTACAAGCAGGTTGAATTCATCTGATGAAAGGGAAAAATCATTTCGATATTCAGCCCATTCAGAATTGGCATTCCAAGGAGGCATACTGCCCTCTGTCACTGAATTTTGAATATAAGCCCTACGGCTAAATACGTCATCATACGTCATCAATGAAAAGGGACCAACACCTCCGGGATGATGACACTGAACACATTTATTGTAAACAATACAAGCGATATCGTCTGACCACGTAATGTTTTGTCCATTTAGAGCGAAAAAAAAGAAGAAATAGATTGTTACGAAAAGAATTACTTTTTTCATGATTCGGATTTTTATTGATGCCCACAAATTAGTATCTTTTCACGAAATCTAATAATGATTTCTATTAAAGGTCGATTTTTCTCAATGAATGGCATTATATCAAGGACCAATCTTTCTCCATCCAAAGATAATAATTCCCAACCAAAATAAGTTTTTTAGTAAATCAACTTAACATTATACATGAAAAATATCAGAATCATCTTCGCATTATTGACCTCATTGGTCTTACTTCCTTCCTGCAACCAAAGTAGAATTAAAGCATTAGAAAAAGACCTCACCAACAAAAATCTCCAAATTAAGGATTTAAAAGAAGAGGTGGCTTACCTCAAAGAAGCCAACAATAATCAAATGAACCTGATGGAAGATTTATCCATCGTTAGTAAAACGGGGGCTGAAAGTATAAAAAAATCCCTTGAAAACATGACAGAACAATACGGACAAATCAAGGACCTCACGACTCGAATACAGACCAAAGATTCTCTAAATCTGGCTTTAGTCATGAACCTCAAACGATCCTTATCCGACGTAAATGATGAAGACGTTCAAATCGAAATAAGAGGTGGCAAAGTACATATTTCCATTTCTGACAAGATGTTGTTTAAATCCGGCAGCTCCTCCCTGAGTTCCGAAGCTCAAAATGTATTGGATAAAATTGCAACTGTACTCAATGACCACGACCAACTCGACGTACTGGTAGAAGGACATACCGATAATGTACCAATGAACAATGGCTGCATCAAGGACAACTGGGACTTATCTGTAAAAAGAGCAACAGCCGTCGTCCGCTCCTTACAAGATGATTATTACGTAAATCCTGAGCGACTAATCGCTGCCGGTCGTTCGGAATATATGCCCAAAGAGGATAACTCAACAGAAGAAGGTAGAAGTATTAATCGCCGTATTGAGGTTGTCATTATGCCACAATTGGATCAGTTTTTCCAACTATTAGGTAGCCCTGAATTAGCCAATTAAGCAATGGCAAAATAAAAAACAAGAAAAATTGCCGGACTTAAAGCTCCTGCCGAACCTCTTAGAAAAGCAAGACGAAAAAAGGTAAAATATCCCTTCTCAAATAAGTACAACGGGCTATTTACACCTGTTTTTCGTCTCGTTTTACACTTTTCCAACACAAAAAGGGTGTCAAAAAAATACTGAAAATGACAAAAAATATCTTCCCCCAACAAAATATTCAGCTTAAAAAAGAAGACTTCCAAGACCTCCTCCTTACACCCAACTTCCGACTGGAACGCATCATCTCCAAAGGGCATGCCACTCCTAAAGGTGAATGGTATGACCAGAATCAAAACGAATGGGTCATATTGCTAAAAGGAAAAGCTGCCCTCCGCTTTGACAACAAGGAACCTCTCACTGTTTTATGCCCCGGTGATTACCTCCTCATCCCTGCTCACAAAAGACACCGGGTAGAGTGGACTTCTGCAGATGAAGAAACGATTTGGATGGCCTTGTTTTATTAATCGCCCTTTTTTGCCCCGCCTTTTTTTTGCCCCGCCTTTTAAGGCGGGGACTTGAAATTAAAATTTTAATTGATTCTGACACTACTCAATAATACACCTATCCCCAACAAACCTAATGATACAATAATTAAAGCAAGACCAATACCACTCAAGTCTGCCAAATAACCAAAAACTAAGGCAATTATCGTTGTAAACAGCGTTTTCAAAAGAGACTGTGCGGATAAAACTGATGTCAGGATATCATTAGAAACCTGCCTGGAAACATAAGCTGTTAATATTGGTTTCCTCAGGTTCTCAACGAGGTAAATACCCACAAAAGCTAATAAGGCCAAAACGCTGAGTGCCTCTGAATAAAAAATCCCACAAATAATGCCCATTATCAGTCCCCAGAGCATCGTTTTACGGGCAGAATCCCCACCTGCCTTTGAATCAAAAACAGAAGAAAATCGAGAAGCGCTTGATGTCATCAAATAAATCAGAAAATAAAAAAAACCAATGACTACCCCATTTTTTTTATCCAAATCAACATTCAACAGGATTGGAATTAAGACCGCCACCTGAACCATTATCGGCTGGATATAATCCTTCACCGCTTTGAGATAAGCCGAAAACAAAGCGGAAGAACTGATGACCGCCAAGACCTCCTTTCTCTTAATACGCTCAAAAAAAGCTCGAAAGGTCTGCCTAAAGCCGGGTCTTACTTTTGCTTTTGAAGCAAAATTAATACTTTGGGGATAGGACAAAATCAAGAAAAAATTCAGCCCGTAAGGCAAAATCGAAAACATAAAAATCGACTCATATCTTCCACTATAAAAAACGACAAAACCGGCGACCAAGGATGAGATTGCGGACCCCATCTGTGACCAGGAACGCGTATGACCATAATAATTGATTTTTTGATCTGCCCAGCCGTTTTGTTTTAAATAATCCATTATCATGCCTTTGTGCGTACCCGAGCGAAAAGCATCTCCTACTCCATACATCATAAATGCCCCCCAATACCACCAAAAACCATCGAAATAATAAAAGAAAAAAAAGGATACGATATAGATCAGGAAAGAGCCTGCCAACGCATTTTTTCGACCATAGGTATCGGCGATGATTCCTGATGGCAGCTCTAATAAATTAATCACTACTTCCCGGGTAGCGTATAAAAC
>CAZNCI010000210.1:4392-7225 GCA_964571475.1 uncultured Saprospiraceae bacterium
TTAAAATGCCCCTAATTTATTCATCCGCTCCAAAACATGAAACACCGCCGGGCAATAAACGCTATTCTGAAAATGTAAATTCAAATTTCTGGAAAAATCTTTTGTGCCCGTATGCGGATATTGCCGGCATGCTTTTGGGCGATCCGCATAAACAATACATTTATGATCCGATTGCAAAAAAGGACAGGGACTTTGATTCATCACTATATCCCCATCATCATCCTTCACTAAATACCTTTCAAAAAAATCTGCATGGGATAAATTCAGGTGTTTTGCCAGCCTTTCCGCATCTTTAGTGGTGACGATAGGCGGAATGGAGGTGCAACAATTCGCACAATCCAAACAATCAATTTCTTTAAAAACAGCCTGATCCAGTTCATCCGCCCATTTATCCAGGTGTTTGCCCCGGTGCTGCTTCAACTTAGGTAACCATTTTGATTTTTTGTTCAAAACAGCATTTGCCCTATTGCTCCAGTCTTTTATCAAATCACTCATGCCCTTCGTGGTATATGCTCAACAATTTTGCTACTCCCAATTTTCTTGCCAGTTTGATATTATTCTCCGGAATTTCTTCGGGATTGGGATAAGATGCAATGGCCGCCTCTAAGCTCTGCTCTCTTATCAAATGCAATAATGGGTAGGGGGAGCGATTGGTGTAATTAGCCGGGTCGTCCGGTTTACTTCCATCAAATAGGTAATCGGGATGAAAACTGGCTAATTGATAAACTCCCTCATATCCCTGATCTATTAATAATTCATTCCCCATATCCAGTAATACGAGGTATTCCACCCAGTCTTCAACGCCATTACTTAATATCAACAGCGTCGTTTCAATTGCTTCATGCGTATCTAAGTACAGCATTTCATTAAATAGTTTTGCAAGAATTTTTTCCATATCCCCCGAAGGTTCAACTTGGTAGCGTACTTTATTTTGCAATACCGCCTGACTGGCAAAAGGGCAAAAATTCAGCCCAATGACAATATTATTGACCCATTTTTTGGTGTCTTGAATATATTGATTTTCCATCCCGTAAAAGTAGGCAATTTACAGTAATTTTGAATAAGAAAAGTAAGTAAAATAATTTTCTGCTATCTTTGTCGTTCGTATAAGTAATCAAACTGTTACTTATTATTCTATTCAAACAATCATACATCAATGAAGAAGTTTTTGTTTTTTGCCTGTTCCCTTATCTTTTTATTTTTTGTGGCGACCACGACTCAGTCTTGTAGCAAGAAAACCGGTTGCCCGGTAAATGAAGATACACACGTCAAAACTAAAAAAAATGGCATGCCCAAACGAAAAGCCAAATCCGGCTTATTTCCCAAAAAGATGAAACATTAATTGGGTCTATTTAACTTTATCGCATGGGGTAGCCATCCTTTTCAATGGGTGTATTTCATTAACAGCAATGAGGCAAAGCCCAAAATGTTTAAGCCGTTTCGCCAAAGGCAGTAGCCTTTGGGAATGGGCTTAAAACAACGCTCCACTTTTTAGTGCTCCACTTTTTTTGCCCCACTTTTTTTGCCCGCCGTTTTTGCCCCGCCTTTTAAGGCGGGGACCTATGGTTAGAATTTAATTGAGTTTGGCGGTGCCGAGATAAGTGGTTTATTTTATTAGTAAAGAGTAGGTAAAAAGAGCCTATTTAACAGGTGCATAACCTAAAGCGCCCAACCGTATTTTTGCCAGTCGTGCCAATGATCAATATCCGATAGGGTATCGACTAGTCCAATGCTGGTTCCAGTATTTTCAATTCGATCAATCGTTTCACGGCACACCTGACCTGTGGACCAGGGCATATCCCGAAACAAAAAGGAAGAAGCTCGCTTCATCCCCAATAGATAATAGCCCCCATCTAAGGCAGGACCTATAACATAATCCTTTTCCTTTAGAACGACTACAGCTTTTTCTATTATCCCCGTAGTCAAACTTGCGATATCACTCCCCACGATGATTGCTGATTCGTGCTTTTTCAATACCTGCTCGAAGGCACTACTCATTTTTGAACCAATATCACCGGAAGATTGAATGCATTTATGGAAATCCTTATCTTTCCATTCATCTTCCTGGTCAATAAAATGGGTATAAAATAAATACCGCTCTACCCCTTTTACTTTTTGAGTAACGGACCGGGTGTGCTCAAGCAGTGCCAAATACACCTGATATGCTTTTTCATCACCCACAGACTTTGCAATACGGGTTTTGACTTTTCCCAATTCCGGATTTCGAATAAAAATTATTAAAGCTGGTTTTGATGTCATTATTTATCTTCTAGTGGCTCAAGAACTAATTCTTTGGTATCATAGGAGAAGTTATTTTTTGCCAATGCCCGGGAAAACGCATCAAATTGAAAAATAGCCTTTATTATCACCCCGCCTTTTTTTTCCGCCTTTTTTTTTCCGCCTTTTTTTTGCCCCGCCTTTTTTTGCCCCGCCTTTTTTTGCCCCGCCTTTTAAGGCGGGGACCTATAATTAGAGTTTTAACCGATTTTGGCGTAATTTTTGCTTTTTTCTGCAAAAATCATGACAAAATCAGCCCTTCCTCTCGTAAATTATTCCATGATTTTACAAGGAATCAATTTTACTGCATTTGTCCTATTCCAATGCGAAGCAGGAGAAAAAGAACGATTTAATTTCAATGGCACTAAAAAATTAACCTCGGCTATTTTTCCACCATAGACTTTCGGCCCCGGGCAAAAAAATACGCTTTAATGATAGCCCCAGTCATCTTGAAAATCTTAGAGTATGTTTGGAGTGCCTTCGTATTAAAAATCAGCAGTTTAAGGTTTTGGCTAAGAGAAAATATAAGTGTTTACCGGAGTAAATGGCTATATTT
>CAZNCI010000211.1:0-7123 GCA_964571475.1 uncultured Saprospiraceae bacterium
AAAAAAAGGCGGGGCAAAAATAAAAACTATTTTGTAACTACTCAGCACCCCACACATTTTGCAATGTTTAAATACTTTTCATCTACTGAACATAAAAAACGCTACCTTTGCAGCCAAATTAATCTAAGACTATGCTATTTCCGGATTTAAATCTGTCAAAACCTCTACTTACTGCCCTCGATGAGTTAGGATACATCTACCCGACTCCTATCCAAATCGAGGCCTTCCCTATCATCATGTCAGGAAGGGATGCCATTGGTGTAGCGCAAACGGGAACGGGCAAAACCTTTGCTTATTTATTACCACTTTTACGCTTATTGAATTATTCAAAAGATGGTCATCCCCGGGTTTTAATCGTCGTTCCCACCCGAGAATTGGTTTTGCAGGTAGCGGGAGAAATTGAAAAGCTTACCGCAAAAATGACATTAAGGGTGGGTGCCGTTTATGGAGGAACCAATATCAATACTCAAAAATTCGTGGTATTAAATGGACTTGACATTATCGTTGGCACCCCGGGGCGATTAACGGATTTGGTCTTCTCCGGAGCGCTCAAATTTAAAGCCATTAAAAAATTAGTCGTCGATGAGGTGGACGAGATGTTAAACCTTGGATTCAGGACTCAATTGAATAATTTATTTGATTTATTGCCGGCAAAAAGGCAAAATTTATTGTTTTCAGCCACCATGAGTGAGGATGTCAAAAAATTTATAGACACTTATTTTGACCATCCCGAATTAATAGAGATCGCACCTTCGGGAACACCCATAGAAAGGATCAAACAAAGCATTTATTTTGTTCCCAATTTTTATACAAAAGTTAATTTACTTAGACGGTTACTCAGAGCGGATGAATCCTTATCCAAAGTATTGGTATTTTGCAGCACAAAAAAATTAGCGGATCGTCTTTTCGAACAGCTCGAAGAAGAATTCACTGAGAACATCAGCATTATTCACTCCAACAAATCACAAAATTATAGAATCAGGTCGGTCGATAACTTCAAATCCGGAAAATCAAGAATATTAATCGCTACCGATATTATTGCCAGAGGGATGGACATCTCAGAAGTATCACATGTGATTAATTTTGACACACCGGAAGTCGCAACTAATTATATCCACCGAATAGGGCGAACAGGTCGCGCAGATGCCGATGGCATTGCCATTTCCTTCGCCACAGAAATGGAGCAGCCCTACCTCACTGCCATCGAAGAACTAATGGGGCAATTGGTCGATCAAATTCCACTCCCGGATGATTTGGAAATATCAACAGAATTAATCCCGGAAGAGGTGCAAACACTGGGCGGAGACAAGAATTACCGGACAACCGCCACCCTTGACAAATCGGGCTCAAAGGGTGCTTTCCATGATAAAAAACAAAAAAACCTAAAGACCAATCAAGCGCAACAACGCAGGCGTGCCCGACTTATTCAAAAGAAAAAATCGAAGCGAAAAAAGAAGAAATAGTTTATGACTTCATCAAGGATTGCAACTTCATTGCAACGCCCATATCGCCCTTTATTCTAATTTTTTTAGTCATCATGGCCATCATGGGGTTTAATTTTCCGGTTGATAACTTTTCGAAAGTCTCTACGGAAGCCGAAATAACACAATCGGCTTCTCTGTCCTCATTGGAGACAATATTCTCCGTCCCGGTTCCATCCAAAAAAACGAACCCGTCACCAAAATCAAATTTTAATTTAGCACCAAAAGGAGCCATATTTTTTGCCTTCTTTTGGATTTCGTCCATTACTCCTTCTACTGTCATTTTATTATTTTTTCTGTTTGTTTAAAAATAAGCCTCCCTTATTCATAAATCCGATTAATTTCAGCATCAAATTTTTGCAAAATAACCCTGCGTTTTAATTTCATGGTCGGTGTCAATTCCGCCTCGCTGCCATCCTCTTTGGTTGGCTCCCAGGGATTGGGCAATAAGGTGAATTTTTTAATCTGCTCGATATGACTAAATTCCGGATTGTATTTATCCATTTCCCGTTGATAGCGGGCAATCACCTTGGATGAACAGATCATTTCCGCACAATTGGTCCATGGAATACCTTCTTTTTCACACCAACTTTTCAAGGCGGGCTCAGCCGGAACAATTAAAGCGGAGACGAATTTCTTTTTATCCCCTACCACCATTATCTGCTCTATCAAAAAAGAAGCTCTAAAGCGATTCTCAATTGGCGCCGGCGCAACGTATTTCCCACCAGATGTTTTTAATAGCTCTTTCTTTCTGTCTGTTATTTTAAGGAAGGTAATGCCGTAGTCATTTTTGACCAATTTGCCAATATCGCCGGTACAGAACCAATTCTGCCCATCAATATGCTTAAAAACCTTATCCGTTTCTTCTTTATTTTTGTAATAACCCAACATAATATTAGGACCTTTCGCCAGAATTTCTCCTTCTTGGGGTCGGTAATCACCATCACTTTCGTCAATCAAAATATCGACATCCTTAATCGTCGGACCTACAGCTCCGATCATGGCATGCCCTTCTTCCAGTAAATTAAGCGTTAAGGTAGGAGAAGTTTCGGTCAGACCATATCCTTCACGAACGGGTATTCCTGCCGCAGAAAAAACCTGCAAAATACTGGCGGGACAAGGAGCGGATCCGGTCACGATACTTTGGACATTCCCTCCAAGAGCTTCCCGCCATTTACTGAAAATTAATTTATCGGCAATTTTCCGTTTGGTGGCAGCCAATCCGGTATATTTTTTATCGTAGGCATAATCTTTTGTCAAACTCAGCGCCCAAAAGAACAACTTCTTTTTCACACCTGACAAAGCCAGTCCTTTATTATAAATAGCTTCATAAACCTTTTCCAATAGGCGGGGAACAGTAGAAAAACAATGAGGCTTTACCGATCGTAAATCACCATTTTCACCTCCTAAATTATCCGTTCCTGTAAAATGGATATTGACACAACGGTACAAATAAGCATAAGCCACCGCCCGCTCAAAAATATGACACAAAGGTAAAAAACTCAACACCGGCATATCAGAGCCTTCCGGAACAATCGGAGCCGACTCTATGACGACATGAATAATATTAGCATGGGACAACATCACGCCTTTTGGATTACCGGTCGTCCCGGATGTATAAATGATAGTCGCCATCTTCTCTCCGTCGATCTCCTTTGCCAGCGCCTTTACTTCATCTATGCGCTCCGTACTCCATTGGTCCTCCCAGAATTTTCGTCCCTCCTGTTTATCAAAAGTAAAACAATCTATAAAACCGGGTAAATCCTTTTTAGCTTCATCAATTTTTTCCGCCAAATCCCCTCCACCAACAAAGGCATATTTCACCTCCGCCTGTTCCAAAATATAAACGTACTCCCGTGGACTAATCGTTGGGTATAAGGGTACACTAATGACTCCAATCATTTGACAAGCCATGTCCATTATCACCCATTCAGGGCGATTTTTATAAGCTGCGATAGCTACTTTATCCCCCGCTTTTAGTCCCAAATCCAATAAACCGGAGGCTGATTTCTCCACTTGTTCGACCACCTCATCTGTGCTAAGAAACAACCAGCTATCTCCTTCTTTCCGCCCCATACACTTCTGCAGGGGTTGTTCTTTTTGCTGGACATATAAAAAATCAAAAAGTCGTTTAAATTTTGTCATTATCTTATATTTATATCATCAAAATATCTTATTTAAAAGGGTCTTTCCCACGCTATGCCGCCCATTTCCAAAATCAAGCCTTCACCGTAACAACCAGCTGGTGTTTGAAAACCCGGATTCCAATTGCCATTCAATATTTTCCTGGCTATTCGAATCCCCATATCAGCGGTCACATCATATCCATTTGGAATAATGATTCGAGCTTCTTCTTTCTTTCCGCTTGCATCTCTCACCAGCCCCCACACCAAAGTTTTAGAATTGAATCTTTCCATAGCAGAAGGGCCATCACTTCCCTTATTTATCTTATTTTTTGCTATTTTTTTTACAAAATTGGAGCGAAGCAGCCAATTAAAATACCTTTGCCTTTTGATCCATTTGTATTGTTTTGGAGGAATACTCATATAGGTGACAATATTGGGAATTTTTGTCGTATAAAAAGCAGTGGAAACATCTCCCCATGGAATACTAATAAAAAATAATTTTTTATCCCCTAAAGGAAGTCGCATCGTCCTTTCACCTACGGCTTCTCTGGTAATAAGACCTTCTTTCCTAATCGCACCTGGTTTTCCCAAATTTTCCACCATAGTCAGGGCTGTTCCTCTGGAGGCGCCACCTTTGCCCAACGGGGCAAAAGCCAACTCTAGTGAAACGGCTTCCGGTAATTGTTTTTTCAGGAAAGCGGCCATACAGTCTGTTGGCACGACATCGAAACCGACACCTGGCATTAGCATAATATCAGACTCCACCGCTCTTTCAGAGAAAGATTTTGCCAGTTCAAACACCTCAATCTCGCCGGTAATATCTAAATAGTGAGTTTTTGTTTTCAAACAGGCTTCCATCATTTTCTTCGCAGTATGCGTAAAAGGACCTGCGGCGTTTATAACAATAGAGGTATCCTTTAACACCTCTTCTAATTTACCTTCATTTTCCAGATCAAAAACAGAAAAAGGAAGGTTCATCTTTGCGGCTAATTCCTGCAGTTTATTTTCATTTCGCCCCGCCAATACAACAGTAACATTTGCATTACGAGCAATCCCAGCCAACAATCGACCGGTATAACCATAAGCACCATAAATTAAAATCTGCGACATTCTTACTTTTGTATTAACACATTAATTGCAACTTCCAAGTCCTAAAAATAAGAATCTTTTTTTGAATCCCCCTACAAATAAGCTATTATTTAAAAAAATGTCACTCGATATTGCATCCTGCGGCAAATAAAAGCTTTAAACTCGATCATACCATTCCAAAAGTAAAATGACAAAAATCACTTATCCTTTTGACAAAAATCATTCACCATTCAGAGAGAATAGACCAACTTTGCAATATTAAAAGCAATCGGCTATACATTTATTTAAAATGACATAGTCAATTGGGTGTTCAATTAATAAGGTTGTTCAATTGTGAAGTGGATGAACGAACCGATACTGTTGCCGTAGATTCTCAGTCTAGGGCAACAGCTTTTTTAGAGCAACGCTCTCGTCAACAGCCAGATTATTTCAATTACTTTTTTATTTAAGGTCAGGTTATTTGCATCAATTGGTTCTTCGTCCTATCTTTGACCCGCATACATTTTCACCACATCACAAAACAATATAAATATGAACCTTATTAAATCAATTTTTTTAATTTTAAGTCTCGGCTGTGCTGCTCAATCATTTGCACAGACCATATCAGATGCTGAAATTCAGCAATTAGCCGTTGTAGCATGTGAATGTGTCGATACGGACAATATACAAGATACATCCATGGATGACATCGAAGTTGTTCTTGGATTATGCATCATGGAGGGGTTGGGGAAATACCCGGCAATTTTTGAAAAAATAAGCATTGAAGATGAAGGAGCAATGGAGCAATTAGGGGAACGTATTGGCATTGCCATGTTATCGAGTTGCCCAGAAGTAATGATGTCTATTGCCACAGCTGATATGGATCAGGATGCAAAAGAAGAACAAGATGCCGTTCTTCAGGGAACAATACAAAATATTGAAGGGGATAAATTCACCTTTGTGACAATCAAAACAGAAGCGGGAAGAACTGAAAAACTACTTTGGTTATCCTATTTTGATGGAGCAGATGAATTGGTCCAAATGGGAGAAAAAGCACTCAACCAGAAAGTATCCTTTACTTATATTCAAATTGAGTGCTACTCCAATGTGCACAAAGAATACATCAATCGCAAAATGATCACCGGAATTAGTTTTGACAAAGAGTAAAAATTATTTAATGAATTATTTAGATAAAATAAACGAAGCCACCCAAACCATTCAGTCAAAGACAAAATATCAACCCACAATTGGATTGATACTCGGCTCTGGTTTGGGAGATTTGGCGGACCAAATTGAACGCCCGGAAAAATACCCCTATGGCGAAATACCCCATTTTGCAGTTTCTACCGTCAAGGGGCACTCTGGGCAATTGGTCATCGGCGAGCTCTCCGGCAAACAAGTAATTGCCATGCAGGGACGTATCCATTATTACGAAGGGTATGATATGAAAGCAATTACCTTTCCGGTCAGAGTTATGAAAGCCATGGGCGTTGATACCATCATTGTCACCAATGCAGCAGGGGGAATTAGCCCGCACCTCTACGTGGGAGCCTTGATGTTAATCAGCGATCACATCAATTTTTTTCCCGAAAATCCATTAAGGGGGCAAAATTTTGAAGCATTAGGTGTCCGCTTTCCGGATATGGCAAAAGCTTATGACAGAGACTTACAGGCATTAGCCCTAAAAACAGCCCAAAAAGAAAATATTAAACTGGAAAAAGGAATCTATACCGCTGTTACCGGTCCGACTTACGAGACAGCCGCCGAGATGAAAATGCTTAAATACATAGGTGCAGATGCCGTCGGAATGTCCACTATTCCGGAAGTAATCGTCGCTCGCCATGCAAATATAAAAGTATTGGGCATTTCAGCTATTACAGATATGACCGGAACAGATGCAGGAGTATCTCATGCAGAGGTTATTGAAGTCGCCAATCAAATCAAACCGAACTTTATTCGATTAATCAAAAGCATTCTAGAAGAACTATAAGTACTTTTTTGGCGTTTTATTCATACAAAAAAGCCGTACACGATGGTACGGCTCAAAAATTGAACTAGTATGAAAAAACTCATCCCGATTTTCACCGGGATAAACTATATTTTTGGTTTTCCTTTGGGTTTTGTTGGGCTCAATTGTTAATACGTAAGAAAGACTTAAAAAGGTTACAAGAAGTTGCACCAAATTGAAAAAAGATGTCATTTTTGCTACCAAATGACTAATTTTATAGACAAAAACAATTTGTAGGTCAATTCTTTTGTAGAATAACATAAAAAAATGTAATTTTGCCACCCCTTAAAAAGAAAACCTATTTGGTCTATTAGCTCAGTTGGTTTAGAGCACTGCCTTGACAGGGCAGGGGTCACTGGTTCGAGTCCAGTATAGACCACCATAATTCGGGATGTAGCTCAGTTCGGTTAGAGTACTGGTCTGGGGGACCAGGGGTCGCA
>CAZNCI010000212.1:0-7099 GCA_964571475.1 uncultured Saprospiraceae bacterium
AATATAAAGGCGACGATCGCAAGATCCATCTACTCGGCATCAATTTTGACACGACTAGCAAACAGATTGATGACTATGTGATGGAGGAGGTGAAGCCATCATAAATCGTCATTCCAGACACCCCGTTAGGCGTCCAATTCATGGGCTTTCCCTAATCGTCATCAAAACTACCATTGAAATCCTGTTCCGTAGTAAAAATGCAATAAACGTAAAAGCGAGAGTATGCGATTCAGGAGCTATTTGGGTAAGCAGTATATGAATCCCAAATTATTCCAGCGTAAAAAAAGAACGCCGCATGAAGGAAGAGGCGCTGCACAAACAGGAAGAAGCCTTGCGCATGAAAGAAGAAGCTATTCGCCTCATCTTAGACTCCAATATCTCAATGGACCTTATCTCGCAAAAATTGGGCATTTCACTTGAAGTGATAGTCGAAATTAGTCAAAAAAGGAAGTGAAGCAAAAGATACACATCTTATGAGTGTAGAAAAAAGCGTATCACAAACCTGATTTTTTTACTTTCATAAATATTCCGTACCTTCGCCATTAACAATAAATATTTTTTAACAAGTAAATTTTTTAATTATGAAAGCAGTTAGCCGTAGAGAAGTATTCTCCAAACAAACAAACAAACAAACAAACATTTGAAGTAGGGCTGATTTTATTCCTTTTAGTATTCCTTTTTTCCTGTAAAAAAGATATTGAGCAGGTTGGGTCAACCGCAAATAATACAGCGGTTGATTTTAGAGCATCAGTTCCAAACTACCAAAACGATTGTTTGTGTAAAATGAGTATTACAGGGATTGATAACTTTGCACCAACTACTGTTGCTGGGATCATTTGTCAAGAATATACTACCACTCCTCCAAACCTCTGTTTAGAAGGATACTCAGACGGATCTTGGATGGATTATATGGGAGGACAGGGAAGTCAATTTCCAACCCCCTATTACGAGTTAGTCCAATCTTCTCTTCTCATCCAACATATCATTTTATCTTCACCCAGCGTGGTTGGGTTACGCCTAATTTGACAATATACGCAACTGTTAAATGTTATGTCCGACAACAAGATCAATCGCTTCAATTGGCAACAACAACTAACCATTCCTTCCGTTTTGGAGATGGGTATAGAGTAAGCGGTTCCAGTAGTAAATTTTGCACAAAATACTCCTGCTTGTATTTAACAGAAGAAGAAGGTAAGTGCGAGGATTTACAACCTATTCATTTTTAGCGTTTAATTTGGGGTATATTGGTGTCTTTAATAATTAGGGTGCTCAAAAGTATATTAACGGATGAAGAAATTTGTACTTTGATTGTCAAGTCGAAGAAATTTCTTCCTTTCGCCCTGAATATTCCGGGGTAAAAAATGATAAATGACGGGTTCTAAATCATCGAAATATCCTCTCGAACAGCTATAGCCACCAATGCCCCTCCCTTTCTAACCAAAAAATTTTTTCTGATTTTTAAAAAAAATTAATCATGAAAATTTTCACTAGTTTTTTATTACTTTTAATGCTCGTAAGATATGGCTTATGCCAACTGAACACCTCTTATTCGATCAAAATTTATAATGAATCCGAAATCCTCCATTATACATTTATAGCTGGTACAGACTCAAACGACGCCTCATTTGTCGTACCATATCAATTAAGTACAGGGATTGGCATACTCGATGAAAATGGAACCATTATTTCTTCATTCACCTTGGCTAAAAAAAATCATTCAATACATACAATACCAACAGGATATCAAAGATTTAATAATTGGCATCTCATTTCCGTTTTCCAACAAGATAGTACGGGGTCGGATATCTCATTTTATGATGGTATCATAGCTGGTAATTTCAATACAGGTGTTAGCTGGGGAATAAAAACAGGCAAACAGGGATTAAATGGCCGTACACCGATTTTCACGAATGATGGTCGTCTATTTATAACTCATTTTTGGCTGCCGAATACATCCAGCAGCACAAATAAAATAGGTTTTTCGCAAATTATTCCAAATACAGGTGAATGCTTATTTTCTTACCTCTATAGCAAAGAGGGGAGCCAATATAACGATTTTTACACTCCTGCCCAAACGATTGAAACGATCAACAGTAATCTAATAATACTTGGAAATGAAAATTTTTCGGAACATCATGAGAGTTATCTATTAAAGCTCTCACCAGAGGGAAGTATAATTGACAATGTCTCCTTTCCAATGGATTCAATTTGGCTAAAATCAATTTGTAATGACCAACAAAATAAGACCTATGCCTGTGGGTTAAAAAATAAGACAACATTCGACACCTATTCTTTTAAGACAGCTGTAATCACTAAGATAGATAAAAACTTTGAATTGATTTGGACTAAACAAATTCCATTCAATAATTATCCCATTCGAGATATTCAAATAGCAACATCATTTGACAACAATCTTTACATAGCAATAATGCCATGGAATCAATTAAACATCATCCTCTTAAAAATGAATCCGGCAGGAGAGATTATTTGGCAAAAAGCCTATCCCTATTTTGTAAAAGACGTAAGTATTCAACAAAAATCATTTTTTTTAATTTCATCAGCTATTGATTCTTTAAATGGTGAAGCTCTTACGCTTCCTCTTATTCTGAAGAGCAACATGAATGGAGATATATCTGACTGCAAAATGCTTTCCTCCTGTTTAAACATCGAACCTACAGTACTCTCTCTTACAAAAAATAATTGGCAAAAATCTACGGGACAATTACTTCCTAACTTTGAAGTAAAAATATCTTCAAATAACTTCATAGCAACTCCATATTGCCCTGACATTAATCTAACTGCTCCTTATTTTACTTTTCCTGACACACTCTGTCAATTCACTTGTAAATATCCTGATAGTCTAGTCAACTCATTAGTTGATTGGAGTGAATGGCTCATTTCTGGACCTAATCTTGATACAATAATTATCGATTCTTCCTTTTATTGGTGCTTCGATACACCAGGAACATACCAAATAGAGCAAAGTACATCTTTTTTAGAATGTGTCAATTATTATAATCAACAGCTAGAGGTCATCCCTGATAATATTAACCTATCACTAGGTGAAAATCGAATAATCTGCGAGGAGTTGCCCTTTAGGCTTTTGCCAACATCTAATCGTACAAACTTGACTTATATCTGGCAAAATGAAACTAACCATGATTATTTGGACCTTTGGGAATCTGGTAATTATGCCCTAACGGTATCAGATGGCTACTGTGTTGACTCTACTTCTGTTTCACTAAAACTACCACGTGCCTCTATGCTTGACCCTTTATTTGATTTAGAGCTGGACAAGACCGTATGTTTTGAATCCTTGCCTTTTATTTTTACACCCAAAAGTAACTACAGTGCCAATTTCATACTCGACAATAAAATAAACTTCACCAATAATATTGATATAACTACCTCTGGAGACCACAACATTGGCTTCTATTATAAAGGCTGTTTTTTTGAAGAAAAATTCACAATAAATACCATTCCCTGTCCAGCTAATATCTACCTCCCAAACGTATTTAGCCCCAACCAGGATGGAATAAATGACTTTATCGAACCTTTAGGAGAAAAATTTAAACCACTCAAGATACAAATTTTTAATAGGTGGGGAGACTTGGTTTTCCAGACTCATGCGGGTTTATTTAAATGGGATGGTACTTTTTTAGGAAAAGAAGCCCCTATTGGGGTATATGTCTTGCGAATGGATTATCTCAATTTAAAAACACAAAAAAAAGAAAATATCCAACAAGAAATTTTATTAATAAGATAATCAGATAGAATATTCCACTTTACAAAAAAAATTAAATAACACATAACAATGCGACAAATACACATCATACTGATTTTACTCTTTCACTTTTCCTTAGGCTTATCAGGTCAAAGAATGGATCACCATCGAGGTGACATTTTAGTTCAACTAAAAAAAGGTACATCCCCCAATCGAGTAGCCGATAAATATCCCGACCTCCAATCAAACAAATGCCTTTCAAAGACCCTCAATATTTGGAAATTCACCTTTGATGCCTTAAAGGTAAATGAATACCAATTACTGTCACTCATCCAAACAGACCAACAGGTGATTAATGCCCAGTTTAATCACTTCGTACAGATGCGATCCACTATTCCGGATGATCCATTATTTAACAATCAGTGGCAGTATATGAATAACGGGACAAATGGAGGTGTTCCCAATGCCGACTTGGACATGGACCTGGCGTGGGATATAACAACAGGAGGGGTCACCGCATTAGGTGATACAATTGTCGTTTGCGTCATTGATGGAGGAATTGATTTGAGTCATCAGGATTTTGGAGATAATTTATGGCGAAATCATGATGAAATACCCATGAATGGCATAGATGATGACGAAAATGGTTATATTGACGATGTAATGGGATGGAATGTAAACTCCAACGATGACCATATTAATGGGAACAACCACGGAACCGCTGTAGCTGGAATTATCGGAGCTAAAGGAAATAACAACTTAGGCGTTTCAGGTATCAACTGGAATGTAAAACTGATGATCGTCTGGCGGCCCAATACCGGATTAGAATCGGAAGTCATATCCGCCTATGAATACCCTTTAATTCAAAGAAAAAGGTATAACGAATCCAATGGAGCAACTGGCGCCTTTGTCGTGGCAACGAATGCTTCGTGGGGTGTAGATGGAGGAACCTCAGCTGACGCCCCATTATGGTGTGCCATCTACGATACACTTGGTCATTACGGCATACTCAACTGCGGCGCTACCATCAACCAAAATGTCAATGTGGAAGAATTTGGAGATTTGCCAACAACCTGCCCAAGTGACTACTTAATTTCTGTAACAAATATCCGCAAAAATAACATTAAAGAGGAAAGCGCCGGATATGGAAACATATCCATTGATCTGGGAGCTTATGGCACCGGTGTCTTTACAACTTCCCTCAATAATAGCTACGGCGCATTTGGAGGTACTTCAGGTGCCTGTCCTCAGGTTACAGGAACGATTGGATTATTGTATTCCATTCCCTGCGAAAACATCGCACGCCTGGCAAGAGAAGCACCGGCAGATGCTGCGCTTCTTATGAAAAATACTATTCTGAATACAACTATCTCCAATGAATCCCTACAATTAATTACCGTTACCGAAGGGCATTTAAATACCAATAATGCCTTACAATACCTAATGGAAAGCTGCGATGATTGTTTTCGTCCAAGTGTTTTAGAATCTCAAAATATTACTGATGTAGAAGCAACCCTAACCTGGGCGGTCATTAGTAGCGTAGAAAATACAGATTTGCAATGGCGGGAAAGTAACACCAATGAGTGGAACGAAATCTCGGGTATCACAACACCCTTTGTTTTGTCGGGCCTGATGCCCTGCACCAGCTACGAATTTCGTATCAAAGCCAATTGTACCGACGCCCAATCCCAATATTCCGATCCAGTCACGTTCACCACCGACGGTTGTTGTATTGCACCTGACGAAACATCTATTATTAGCACAGGACCAACGAGTGCCATGGTAGAATGGACACCTGTATTGGCAGCAACCAGTTATATTGTTCAATACAGAGAAGCGGGAATATTAAATTGGAATAATTTATTAGCGCTACAACCACATTACACCATTGAAGGCTTGGAAAATTGTACTGAATACGAATATAGGATAGAGACAAAATGTGGGATTTCATCCGGCGGTTTTACGCCAATACAGACTTTTAGAACACACAATTGCAGCCCCTGTAACGAACAGGAATATTGCATTCCTACTGTTAACAAACCAGAAGAAGACTGGATCGATCGCTTTATATTCGGAGATATTAACAACCTTTCTGGAGACGATGGTGGATATGGCAATTTTTCCCTACTTGGCAGTTTTGTCTTTCAAAAAGGAGAAACTTACTCCCTGAGCATAACACCTGGATATGGCGGTTTCAATTACACAGAAAATGCAGCAATTTGGTTAGATCAGAACCAAAACGGGACATTTGAAAACAGCGAAGTTATTTTTTCAACTCCAGCTATTTTCAATACACAATTTGATACATCGCTTATTATCCCGCCTAATATTGAGCCCGGAGAAGTGCGGTTAAGGGTCGCAATGATGTCTCCTGCTCAAAATACAGTTCCTCATCCCTGTCCAACAGGAAATGGAACAGAATATGGCGAGCTCGAAGACTATTGCATCACCATACAGGAAGCCGAAAATTGTATTCCAACCAATACAATTGATACTTCCGATTTAGAACTCCATTCAGTTATATTGCACTGGACGCCTGTAAGCATTTCAAATAATTATACAATATCATATAAAAAAACAGGAGACCCCAATTATATAACCAACACTACTTTTAATGCATCGTATCATCTGACCGATTTAGAAAAATGTAGTAATTACGAAGTAATCATAAGTAGCAATTGCACAAACGGGGGGATGGCTGAAAGCCAATTGTTCTTTTTCTCCACCGCTTGCGATGTAAATTCCCTTGAAATTAATCCAATAGAAAACTGGAAACTGGCCCCCAATCCTTTCAACGATTTTATTACACTAAGCATAATCAGTATAAAAAATCTACACGACTTAGATTTGACCGTTTATAACCAATTAGGGCAGAAAGTATTTGTCAAAAAGATAGATATCAACAAAGGTGCGAATCAATTTATCATATCTTCGACTAAATGGTCAAACGGTATTTATTTGGCAACTTTAACATCTAAAGAAACTATCCAACAATCAATTCAAAAAATTATTAAATTTTAACTTGAAAGTATCTTCGTTTTGCCAAATTCAAAGCGGACAACCAAATTTAGATAAAATTGATGA
The DNA here is from genome assembly GCA_964571475.1 of uncultured Saprospiraceae bacterium. Taxonomy (GTDB): domain Bacteria; phylum Bacteroidota; class Bacteroidia; order Chitinophagales; family Saprospiraceae; genus JALVDO01. The sequence goes on from CAZNCI010000212.1 coordinate 6,809, forward strand.
TCTCACCCGTTTGCACAATCTCACCTTCGACAAAGAACAGATGGAGCATTTTTTCTTTAGCCTTTGGCAGAACGAATTAAATATTTTTGGCTTTAGCCTCATTGTTATTATTAAAAAGGAGCATTTCATTTCCCAAACCAAACTTATCTTACTTCGTAGCAGACAGGTTCGGGACTGGCTTTAAAAGATTATCATCCTACACAACAAAATGAAATACGCCCCCTAAAAATTCATCCATTTTTATCCGTTTTTATTCGTATCTTTGTAACCAAAAGGAAGTTTAAAGTTTAA
>CAZNCI010000213.1:0-7086 GCA_964571475.1 uncultured Saprospiraceae bacterium
TTATATCAATTATGTCTTGTTTTGGAAGTGATATTCGTCAGTTGGCAGTTGGCAGTTGGCAGTCTTCAGTCCCATTCTTTTTTTGCCTAAGGCAAAAAAGGAATGCTCCGGCTAAATACTGCCCACTGCTGACTACCCACTACTGACTACTGACTGCCGACTACCATCTAAAAACTGCACTCAAAATCCCTTCCAGCCACCCGGCATTTTCTTAGGGTAACCGGATTGCATGTAAAATAAATTCAACCGAACATAATCGTCATTTTTAAATAAGTAGATTCTATTTTTAACGGGACGATAGGATAATGCTGCGCCGATATTGTCATGAAAATTTTCAGCTATATGCCACCCCCCTGGCAAATTCTTCGGTATGATATACTGCTTATCAATATTAAATCCGGTAAAACGAATGTATTTATTGCCTTTGAAAAAATAGGTTTTGCCATTGGCAAAAACGGCAGCGTCAATATGCGATTTAAAATAATCAGGCAATCCCTTCCAGCCTCCGGGCAAAAACTTAGGATATTTATCATCTATAACGAAGTTATTACTACCATCCGATGGTGGAGTCATTCGCAGGTATTGGTCATTTTTAAATAAATAAACCTTACCCGTTGGAGGGTAAAACAAGGCGGCATCAATTCCTGTATTAAATGGTTGGGGCAGTTTATTTTTTTTTGGATACGCAGCATCTTTTGTCAGGTTCGTAAATCTGTATATTTCATCCTCAACAAAAAAGTAGGTACGTCCCTGTACATAAAATGCTGCATCTACCCGGTGGTGATGGGCTAGGTAGTCATTTACATCACCTTTAGAGGTATTCGTCGATGATCCAATATCCGAAAAATCTCCGGTTATTTCAGGAGAAGCAACGATAGCCGTACAGTATCCCCCAATTTTCAATACATTATAACCTACCCAGGCGAAACCGTCTTCTCCCCAATCTTCCCCCCATGAATTTTTGATTAGCCAAGCGTTCCTGTCATCACTCCACCCTATGATTTGGACTTTGTGATCGAGGAAGGGCTCTCCCTCTTGTGGTTCCACGTTAAAAACTCCACCCGCATAGGCCTTAAACGTTTCTGAGACACCAAATGAAGTAGAAACTGCTCCATAATAACAGATGGCTTTTTTGATTTGTAAAATACGATCGGCAGCTTTCCCCTGATCGAATGCCCCCCAAACCAAAGCATAGGATTCAATTCCGTAAAAATGAAATTGGTCTTTATCATTGCAAATGTCCGTCTTTTTTCCGTAAGGGGCAACAGCTTCTTCGACTGTTCCCCTTGGATATTTCAGTACTTGCCAAGCCCTAAGAATAGAACCTTTTTGGCAATCTCCGGCATCGGTGCAATCAATCAAATACTGCTCTGATAAATCCAATTTAATAGTTTGCATATTTCGGATGATTTGGGCAGTTTCTAACATAGAAACCGCCGTAAAAGCCCAATCACTGCCACAGTATTCCTGAAACTTTGGTTTGGTGACCAAATTTTGATCCCTTAAATCAAAGGAACGTCTTTTCACCCATTCCAAGGTCTGATCTCCTCCAAAATAGCCCTTGGATTCATCTGCAAGATTAAAAATATGGGTTTCTTTTTCATCCTGATTAGCAACATTATAAGGCTTCCCGGTGATTGACTCAAGGTCAGATTCAAATACGGCGGTGTAACCTACCTGAAATGTCCAGCCTTCGGTGATGCTCCGGGCTCTGAGTTTCAACAATTTTTCCTGTACTGAAAGGGGCGCAGCCAGCTCCCTATTTTGATATTTTTCATTCAAAAAGAGTGCCTGCGCATTCAGCGATGTATTCCCAATAATGGAAAATAGAATTAGAAATATTTTATATCGACATAATTTTATCTGTAACATATTTTTATCTTTATTATAAAATTAATAAGTTTCAATCAACCAAATCAGTTCAGCACGAGAGCCACCATCTGCAAAGCCGGTCATACGCACGGGCAGTTTGCCGTTGACAATTTCATTTAGGAAAATCTTTTTTTGTCTATGCCCGAGGTCATCATTGTCATTATTGAAGTCGTCATCTTCTTCAATCCAGCCTTTTAGGAGAATGTAGGCCCCATCATCGGTTGGTTTTTTCTTTCGTACCTGACCTATTTTGTAGGTAAATCGTTTTTCTGTATTGATGTCAAATGACTGATGTACGCCCAAACTGACATAATTATCCACCTTTCTATGCCATATTTTAGAATTAGAATTGACTTTCTTTCCATTTTTATCGTAAAATTCAACCCAACCCATTCCATATAATTCTTCTTCCGCCCCGGAATCATCTACCCCTGTACAGGTTATTTTTTTCAGCGTTACCTTATATTTCAATTGATAAGCCGTACAATTTCTAACGGTATAACTAGAAGACAGACTGACTTTTGCGACTGATTTATCTTTTAGAAATCTCATTTTATAGGCGATGGGCATTACATCTGCTGCTGTCCTGGGGGGTGTTTTGATATAACGAATAAAGGCATTGTAATCCCCTGCTGCTCCTTTTGCTGCATTTTTTCCATTCCCTCCTATGATATAGACCTTCACTTTCGATCTTTTCAAAATTTCTTTTTGGTGGGTACTGAGATTGGCCCCAGCGCCAGCATAACTCCCGGAAAAATAGGTTTCCAAAGCCTCCAATGATTCATCCGATTCAATGCTCATATAAGCACGCCTTCCATAAGTAACAGACGAGACGTACATTGGCAAAGTATTGTAAAAATCTATTTTTTCCGAATGTTCGACCCATTTTTTATAACTGCCGATATCGTCCATATCAATAGAAAAGCACTTCTGTGCAAACTCCACCACTAATCTATGTTTTTTTGTATTGGATTGAATATTCAGGCCTGCACTCACACTAGCAACACCCGTATTATAATGGCCTCCAAATTTAAGTCTGAATTGCTTTTCGCCATACATCTCCTCTTTTTGAAAAGAAAGTGTACCTGTTGGCATATTTTTAATACTATTAATGATACTATTCACCTGTTGTCGTACATGAGATTGCTCCAAAGGCTTACTGATTGTTGCCTTGACCTTTCGGGCTGTTTGAGCGCTCGTTGAGATGATATAGTTTTTTCTTTTAAAGCTCAATAATTTATATTTTCCAGAAGGAATACTCGTTCCATCAACAATTGCTCCCGGCCAGATAACATCGGTCGTAGGATCTAATAATATATTATCAGGGCTAACTACTTTTTCATCAATATGCTGAATGGAACAATCGTAATTGTCCTCACTTTTATGCTTGATTTTTCCGGGCTTCTTCTTTGACCTCGCCTTACTTCGCGATGATAGAACCGCTACATTGATGCCATTATTATCACCTTGGTAAGTGGAAAGCATTGGTTGATTTCGCACAGACAATTTCCAGTCATCGATAGAGTAATATTCACTAAACCGATCGCCATTATACACAATGTGGAATTTAGGAGCCAGCTCTGTCACTACGCCATTGGTCATCAAACACTGATCTCCGGAAAACAGGAATTGCCCCAAACCGGTTAGTGTAATGGCATTTATTTTCCTGTCATAACCTTTCGGCAAACCACTGGGCCACAAATCCTGTAGCCGGCCCGATGCCACTTTTTTTGAATTTTTGAACGCAACAAAATAACTATTTTTTACCAAAACAACATATCCGGGAACCGTAAAGGCTGCATCGATTCCGGAGCAAAATGATTTGGGTAAACCAGCAAATCCACCTGGCAAAGGCCGGGGGTAATCGGGATCAACTTTTACGCCCGTTAAACGGATGTATTGGTTACCTTTAAACATATAGGTCTTTTTGGAAGGCTGATAATAAAATGCAGCATCAATGCCCTTTTTAAACTGCGAGGGCAGCCCCTGCCATCCACCCGGTAATTTTTGAGGGTAACCATTTAGTAGCCTGGCTTTATCGTCTCCGAACAAATGATAATTATACTTATAGTATTGATCCCCGGCAAACAGATAATAACCTACACCTCGAATCCACACGCCTGCATCGGCTGTTATCTTCCTCAAATCAGGTTGGTAGGGTTTGAGTTTCCAGTCTTTATCTGCTAATGGCTCGTAGGATACTTTATATCGCTTAGATTGTATTGTCCCTTTGCTAATAAGCCCAGACCCTTCTATCACCTTAGAAAAACACACCACATTGTAAGGTAATGGCAAATAACTATTACCACTAAAAACCCAGATGCCTTCTTGCTCCAGATCGTCTGTTATACCCTTGGGTAACATCGCATCAATTTTTCGGTTAAAAGGAGCCGTTTTTATGCCCAATAAATCTACCGCTTTCCCATCTATAATTTTGATTTTGAATTGCTCATTAAAAGTCACGTATTTATCTCCTTTGGTTAGAATGATTTGTCCGGCAGTACCATTCTGTCCTTTGACATAAACAGCTGCGTCGATATCCCTTGCGAAAGTAGCAGGAAGTCCACTCCACCCACCGGGTAAACGTTTTGGGTAACCGGCATCTACCTTTATTCCTGTTAGGCGGGCGTATAAATTACCCTTAAAAAAATAAGTCTTTTTGTTTTTAGGGTTGTAAACAGCGGCGTCTATTCCAGACAAAAAACCAGCGGGCAGACCTTGCCATCCACCGGGCAATACCTTGGGATAACCAGCTTGTAATACTTTCTTTTTATTGACAATTTTGTATTTGTAATAACGGTTTCCCTTAAAAATATAAATGCCATAACCCGGAATTTCAACGGCTGCCATATTTGAAAGGCTACCTATATCTTCAACTAAATTTCCATGCTCTGAATGAAGAATAGGCGCTTTTGCCATTAAATTAAAAATCATTAAAAACAGGATAAAAACAACTGCAATTTTTCTCATAATAATTATTTATTTTAAAATATAAAATGGGTTTGTACATTTGGTACTTCTGCCTTGCTTTTACGCAAAGAAAAGGAGGTTATTTTAGGTATATTTTCACAAGAAAATAGCTATAAGATAAATAAATTGTGTAGTAAGTTGCTTTTGCATAAAACCGAGAGACATCTCAATTATCTGGAGTAAAATCAATACGAATATTCGTCGTTTAAGTATAAAAAAACAGGGAGAATGAGTAACTCACGTATTATCGAGGATAATTCACTTCGGCCAAAAGGTAATCACGGGTATTTTTCGTTAGTTACTCAATACCTTTTGGGCTTCTATGAATTTAGCCTTACCTTTAGGGGGTGAATAGGTCAGGCTTTAAATTTCCACTATCCATCATCCTCTTTATGTGGATGCAAACTTCTTGTTGGACTCAGGGAGAACATATTTCATTTACCTATATCACAATTGACAGTATTGAAGCGCCGATGCTTGGCGCAATTTCACAAGACACACAAGGCCGAATGTGGATTGGAAGCTGGGGCGGAGGACAATACATCTACGATGGTTATCACATCAGGCACCTTTCTGCTTACCCTACGGACAGCCTGAGTATTCCGTCCAATTATATTGTATCCTTTTATCATACTCCGGATGGAAACACTTATGAATGTGGGAAAAAAACAGGTTTAATAAAACTGGATTTAAAACATAAAAAAGTCGTACATCTACCGCTCTTTGATGAATATAAAACCTCCATTGATCCCATCTATTCAGAAGCGATGCTTAATATAGATGGGGATTTATGGCTAGGTACATTCAATGGATTGGTAGAGCTAAACTCCCGGATGGAAGTTGCCAATATTTATAAAAATCCATATATCATTGCTCCAAATGATATTGATGACAATAGAATCATGAGAATAATCAGGAGTGATAAGGATAATATTCTCTGGATCGCGACACCCTATGGATTAAAAAAATTTGACCTTCGCAGCCGGCAGTTTATCAATTTTAAAAACCCTTCCAAATGGCACCACAAAAATCCTGAATGGCAAAATTATAACTACTGGGATTTACAACAGGATAAAAATGGCGTTTTATGGATGGCAGCCTATTCTTCCGGTGGGGTTCTATCTTATGATCCTTCCAACAATAGCTGGCGGCAATTTCTATACAATAACAACCCTGATGATCCCTATGCTGGCAATAGTATCTATTCCGTTTTGCCGATTAATGACACTACCGTTTATTTTGCCGGAAAACTCGGTTTTGGGCAGGTAGATTTTAAAAATAAAAAACTAAAAATACTTCACAATTACGATTCCAAACGAGGCGGAAAAATCCGAGAATTATTTTTGGATGACAATGGCATTTTGTGGCTAACCGGACGAAAAGCTTTGATTCGATCCAAACAACCCATTATTTCATCTCAAAGAAAAAGGTATCTTCCAGGTCTCATTGCCGCGACCATCAACGAAAAAAAATACGATAGCTTTTCTTCCCTGAAAAATTTAAAAATAAAAAATAAACCTAAAAACTTATCCTTTGAATTAGGCATTATCAACCCACCACCAGGTGATATTCAATATAAATGGCGCCTTCAACCCGAAACAAAATGGTCAGCGGCTTCCACTCTGCGTTTAATAGATTTAAACCACCTGCATTTTGGTCATTACCAACTGGAATATGCCTCAAAAATCAATCATCAAAAATGGGAATACGGGACTCCGCTCTCCTTTACCATAACCAAACCCTATTACCTGCAAACTTCCTTTTTGATACGTTTATTCCTCGGATTTATGCTTATAATAGGAAGCTGGCTTTGGTACAGAAGCGCCCAAAAGAAGAAAAAACTAAACTCAGAAAGAGCACATCAAAGCCAATTGGCAGAAATGGAAATGAGGTCATTGAGATCACAAATGAATCCCCATTTTATTTTTAACTCAATGAATTCCATCTCTAATTTCATTTACAATAATAAAAATGAAGAGGCAACCGTCTATTTGGCCAAATTTGCCCAGCTAATGAGAGAAGTATTGTATAATTCCGAAGAAAAATTAATCCCGCTCAAAGAAGAAATAAATATTGTACAGCACTATTTAGAACTGGAGAAATTACGCTTCAATCAAAAATTTGATTTTGTAATAAATACTCCGCAGGATATGAACCTTTCGGCTATTTATATACCGCCTCTACTACTACAGCCCTTTTTGGAGAATGCCCTTTGGCACGGAATTATGCACAAAGAAGGATTTG
>CAZNCI010000214.1:0-7078 GCA_964571475.1 uncultured Saprospiraceae bacterium
CTAGTACCACCAATGACAATATTTCTGTTGGTGATTGCATCGTTGATCAGGCTGTCAATCGCGGTATTTCTCCAGTAAGAGATGTATTTCCACTGGTCGCCACCAGCTAGCCATATTGCTTCGGCATTCATTATTTTTTGATGAATATAGGCTTCGTTGGAAGCGGTGGCATCATGGCAAACGATACTTTCCACGGAGTTGACCGGAACGCCCAATTCACTAAACAAATAATCGTTATAACCATTTGACCCACTTGCACGGAGCACAAGCACATCCCCTCCATCCGCAGCATTCAGAAACCACTTCATCGCCTCATCGTGTTCGGTGGCACCGCCCATAATGCAAATACCTCCTTGAGGGTTCGTTGTTATATCGGTCGAATTGCCTGTAAAATAGCTGGTGTAATTAGATTGAGCGGAGAGAAAAGGACCACTAATAATAAGAAGTAAAATGATGAAATACTGCATATATGATTATTTTAGGGCACTATATTACTGCTATTTTTCAAAATGATATAAACTTAGGGATAAAAACCCGACCTTTGTATTGATTTTTTTTGGACAAGTGATGTGAAAGGGTACGACTATTTAGGAGTAGTGCACAGCACCGAGCGAATAGCGAGCCCTGAAACGTAACGACCGCGCCATTTTAATCCATTGATTATTATGATTCATTTAGATCATGGCGCGGATGGCCCATTCTACTAATTCTACTATTTTGAAGCATCGAATCTTACTTGTAACGCCTCCATTCACACAGTTGAATACGCCTTATCCGGCAACGGCATATCTCAAGGGTTTTTTGAATACAAAGGGGGTGACTTCTTATCAGGCTGATTTGGGGATAGAGGTGATGTTGAAATTGTTTTCCAAGGCGGGTCTGACTCGGTTGTTTCAGGCTTTGGAGGGTTTTGATGGAGAAATATCAGAGAATATACGACGAATTTTTTATTTGCAGGACTATTATTTGCAGACGATTGATGAAGTAATTAGCTTTCTTCAGCATGAAAATGACACCTTGGCTTACCAAATTTGTGAGCGTAATTTTTTGCCCGAAGCGGGACGATTTGCCCAGTTGGAGGATTTGGACTGGGCATTTGGCACCCTCGGCATTCGGGATAAAGCCCGGCATTTGGCGACTTTGTATCTGGAGGATTTGGCGGATTTGATTAAGGAGACGATTGATCCACATTTTGGATTCAGTCGATATGCAGAAAAATTGGGCGTGGCTATGGAGTCGTTTGATGAGATGTATGAGCAGCTACACGCACCTGATAGTCTGATTTTTAAAATTCAGGAAGAGATTTTAGAGCAAAAAATACAAGCTTATCAACCGACGGTTTTTTGTATATCTATTCCCTTTCCGGGGAATTTATACGCCGGGCTGAAATGCGGGCAATACCTCAAAAAGAACCACCCGGATGTCAAAATTATGCTGGGGGGAGGTTATGCTAATACCGAATTAAGATCTTTGGCAGAAGAGCGTATTTTTGAATTTGTGGATTATATCGCGTTGGATGACGGAGAGGCGACACTGGAGCATTTACTGGAGTTCATATCAGGAAAACGGGCTGATTCCCAGCTCAAAAGAACCTTTTTACTGAAAAATAACACGGTCATGTATTGCAATGGCTCGACTGAAAAAGATGTAGCACAACGGGATGTTGGAACACCGGATTATGCAGGACTTCCCTTGAAAAAATATTTGTCAGTGATCGAAGTGGTGAACCCCATGCACCGCTTGTGGAGTGATGGACGATGGAATAAAATGACACTCGCCCACGGTTGTTATTGGGGTAAATGCACCTTTTGCGATGTAACGCTTGATTATGTAAAAAGGTACGAACCCATTACAGTGGAAATGCTGTGTGACCGCATCGTACAAATGGTAATGCAAACCGGTGAAACGGGCTTCCACTTCGTTGATGAGGCGGCACCGCCGGCATTGCTCCGCGATCTTGCCGTGGAGATCTTACGACGGAAAATCAATATCACCTGGTGGACTAATATTCGATTTGAAAAGCGATTCACTGCGGATTTATGCCAGCTACTGAAGGCTTCGGGCTGTATTGCAGTATCGGGTGGATTGGAAGTGGCTTCGGATCGTTTATTGAAATTGATAAATAAAGGAGTATCTGTTGGACAGGTTGCTAAGGTTGCCGATAATTTTACCCAAGTGGGTATTATGGTACATGCTTACCTCATGTATGGATTCCCGACACAGACGGCGGCGGAAACCATTCAGGCACTGGAGATGGTGCGCCAATTGTTTGAGAATGGTGTGATTCAGTCGGCATTTTGGCATCGTTTTTCGATGACGGCACATAGTCCGATTGGCTTAAATCCGGAAGCCTTTGGGGTATCGAATGTCTATCCGGAGAAGAATAATTTTGCCAATAACGATTTGATTCACGATGACCCTACGGGTGGCGACCACAGTTTATTTGGAGAGGGGCTGCGCAAATCCTTATACAATTATATGCACGGTATCGGTTTGGACTTCCCTTTACAGGAATGGTTTGACTTTAAAGTACCAAAAACGGTGATAGCCCCGACTTTTATCGAGGATGTTATCCAAATTGAAGAGGAAGAAGCTTATCGCCCAAATGCTAAAATTATCTGGCTGGGCAATCTGCCGGAACTGGAGATCAAGGGCAAAAAAGGAATATTAATTTTCCATAATAAATCAAATGATATCGTATTACATCTGGATATTATCTCTGCTCAATGGCTCTATGATATTTTTGAATATTTTGTACCGTCGGAATATCCTGTAATGGAGATGAAAGAACTAAAGAAACAGTTTGAATTGGAAGATTTGGGATATTTTGAAGACTTCTTAGAGGGGGATGTTTGGCAGGATTTGAGAGCGGTGGGCTTATTGGTTTTGTAAAAAATAGCCGACTACCTGGGTAGTCGGCTAAGACTGGATGAGTGCCTGCGCACATTTAGTCTTTCAATCGGATCAATTTATACTGTTGTATTTGCGCCCCCTGCGTTACGACAAGGAAATAAATACCTGATGTTAAATTGTTGCCGTCTAAATTAATACTTTCCTGTCCCTTTGGGAGGGATTTCTTCCCAATAATCATACGACCTAATGCGTCGGTGACATGATAGGTGACCGGATCACTACAATTATTTTTCATGGTGATAGTTGCTTTTGTCGTAAAAGGATTGGGAAAGGTATTCACAGAGAGACACCAGTTTGTATTGGGTTTGACCTCTTCTGTGGCTACGTTTTGATCCACAAAAATCTTCACCTCCGCTAAGCCATGGCATTCCCCACCGTAGTTATTAAGGCTGGTAATTAGCAGGTATTGGGCAAATGTTCCGGTTAGGTCGGGACCTTCCTGTCCCTGATAGGTCGTAGAGCCCGTTGCCTCGTCCAGTTCAAATTGTCCCCATTCTACCCAATTGACGCCATCGAGGGAATAGTCGATAACAACCTGCCGAAGCCCCCAGTCGAGCCTTTCCGGGTCATTGCTATTCCATATTTGAGTGCCAGCCAAATGGTAGGGCTCGCCGAAGTTATAGAGAATCCAGTGGGAGTCCCATCGTGCGGGGTTGGGGCTCTCCGCTAACTCGCAAGAGCTCCACCCATCGAACCAATTAGTGCTGTGTCGGTCGGGGAAACACTGACCATTGAGTGACATGTTTCCAAAGACCATTATTGAAAATAGTATTAGTATATTTTTCATAATAAATTTCATTTTAAGTATTCAAAAATCCGATGGGCATACCGCCGCCGCCGATGGAATAAAAATTGCTTAGATTTGGAAAAATAGTAGCCAAATCATTGGGTGAAACCCCAAACCACAAGGCTAATTCAGCCATATACTGATCGACAGAAGTGGTTGGTAATAAAGCCCCATCTCCTACATTTTGAAGTCCGTTTAGTGCGAGGGATGGATAATTTCCAAAAATAGAGCCACCGTTGACTGCGCCACCCATTGCCATCACATTGCCCCCCCAGGCGTGATCGGTACCATTTCCATTAGAAGTAAGTGTTCGACCAAATTCAGAAACACTGAAGGTTGTTACGCAATCCGCCATATCCATTTCTTCCAATACGCTATTAAATTCGCCCATGGCTTTACTGACGACGGATAACATACCCATTTGATTGTCCAGTAATTCATCATGGTGATCCCATCCACCGAAGTTGACGAAGAATATTTGTCGTTTGAAACCAAGTGTTTCCCGCTGTGAGATGATTTTAGCAATCATTTCAAAACTTCTGGAAATATTATTATTAGAGAAAGTCGTAGCAAAATCACCAACACCTTCTAGTGCTGCATTAAATTCTTCATTGGCATCAACTGAAGTTCTGATGACATCGACATAGGTCTTTTTAAAAATATCCTGATACTCCTGATCCAGCATACTATTGATGGCACTGGTTTTTGCCTGATTAAAATCCCAGTCATCATTAAAACCATAGATACCAACGCTGCCTTCTCGGGGATCAACGACGTACTCCGTGGTGTGTTCACCTGTTTGGAAAATGTTCGAGCCAGCCAGCGAAACATTCATGGATATATTGCTATTGGAGTTCATATCATTGATGATGTCAGCGACTTTGCCTCCCCAGCCTTTAGTGGATCTATCCAACAACTGAGCAGTTTGCCACTGTTGTATTTGGTCAGAGTGAGAAAATAACCCAACTGGAAAAGGTCCATTATTATTCCAGAAATCCTCCCTGGTCGAAGGAGCGACAAGGGTACCAATATTGCTAATAAAAGCTAATTTTCCATCATTGTAAAGATTCTGCACTTCGGGCATACTAGGGTGAACACCAAAGATACGGCCATCGGCTACGGAACCATTGAGTGCCAATACTTCATTTTGAGGAATGGCCAAATTGGAGCGAACTTCGGCGTATTCGGCATGTTCTGCATTACCTTTGGGAATTAACATATTGAAGGAGTCATTTCCGCCCATTTGGAAGAAACAGACCAATGCTTTATAATCGCCATTTACGACAGTTGCCATATTGCTCATGGCAGCGGCGTTGAGTGCTTTAAGATTGATGAGCGAAGAAAAAAGGCTGGTGTATCCCATTGCGGCACAACCGGAAAGACCCAGGAATTTTCTTCTTGAATATTTATTTTTCATAATAAAATATTTTTTTGTTAGAAAGATTATCTCGAAATGGTATAGTCCGGACTGATAAAAAACAGATACATCGCTAATCTTAGTTTATAATCTAATTCCGCTTCTCTATCCCAAGGCCAGTCGAGGCTATTAACAGCCGTTTTGATAATATCTCTGGTTTTATCCGTTAATTGTCCATGTGTGTAAATGCGATCCAGGTAATTCAATAAAACATCCGGTTCTCGCATCATACTGATTAAGTGATCTACTTCGTAGGAAATATCAGGATTCCCTTCCTGCCAGGTATAAAATGGCATTCTATTGATCGCCCATAAATCCACTTCGTTGATATATCCAATGCCCGTTCGAGTATTGTGTAATTGAAATTCGGGGGCGAATAAATCATTATCTGCAATTTGTCCGATCGGTTGGTAATTTGGAGAGAAAAAATTAAAAACAGAAGGTGACAACATGGGAAACTGCCCGGTGCTTTCCGCAAAACCAAACCCAGGATTCCAGTATCTCCCAAGCGGACTATCGTTCTCCATTCCTCTAAAAAACTGAGTATAACGAACAATAGGCTCTTTAAGCATACCGTGATGTGGAGCCGTCATTGCTTCGCAGGTTCTTGCTTCCGGATCTAGTAAAATAGCTTTAATCACCGCTTTGAGGTCTCCTCTTTCACCGGAGCCGTTGTCATTAAAAGCAGCACTTACTCTGGCGATATATTCAGGGGAAGGATTGGACGTTACCAGCCGTTGAATCAATAATCGCCCTATAAAAGGAGCGACATTTTCGTTAGTGGCCAAATGATGGATGGCCGCTTCGATATCTTCCATTCCGGTTTGACCGGCAGGGACGACAAAATCATGGAGTAGGTGTTTTTCGCCGGGTTCGTGGTATTCATCATACATCGCCATGGGGACTTCTGTGTCGATGATGTCCAGCCACAGCCAAAATTGCGGTTCATCAACCCATGGATTATCCAAAATGGCTCCGGCGCCCAGTCCTGTGAAAATTTTCGCAAATTCTTTGATGTCATTATTATCATAAGACGGGATGTAATTACCATCGCCATCCACTTTTCTCGTACCATCCTGATTGAGTTCAAAGAGACCAATGGAAAAAAGTTGCATGACCTCCCGGGCGTAATTTTCGTCTGGATGTTGGTTTTCCTCCGGATTAGATCGGGGATTATTGAGTGCACTCAAATAGAATCCCATGGCAGGGTGCAAGGTTATTTGTAATAATAAATCTTCGTAATTTCCGAAAGCATTTTCAGCGAGCATATCATAATACGCCGCATTGGTATAACCATAAAACCCTAAATCCGACCTATTGGAAACGACAAATATTTCACTTAGTGCCAGCGCCACTCTTTGCCGGAGTAAATCCTCGTTGGTCATATTGACCGTCCACCAGGCGTTATTGAAATGATAATCGTATGGGTGAACAGCCAGATCAACTGAATCGACACCGTTTTCGACATCCAGTTGATAACTTTCATCGTAAATCTGCCAGGTGAGATCTAGTGTAGAAGAAGCCGGGATTTCAAATTGCTCATCGAGCCAGGCTTCCATGCCGAGCGCTTTGGCGTGTTCAATGTCTTCGTTTTTCACGCCAAGTGTCGCCTGTCCTAAAAATCGGGAGAAAATCATGGTTTCGTAATCCAATCCGTCACCATTGATCGTTTTGTCAGCAGTAGCAGTTTCATCCCAGTCCTCTTCCTGAAAATCACTGCTAGAGGTAACTGTAACCCCAGTGTTATGTCCGGCACCTAAGTAATCGGTATAGGTTTGGGCAAACGAAATAGAGAGAAACAGCATGGATACAAATGTAAATATTGCTTTTTTCATAAATTAAGTTTTTGTATAAAAAAATAGGTGTATGTAAAACAGGGGAAAAGTATGTCTCTTAGTTTAAACGAGGGGAGAGGGAAATACCCTACTTTTAAAATGAAAATCTGCCTGGCCTGACGACAG
>CAZNCI010000215.1:0-2643 GCA_964571475.1 uncultured Saprospiraceae bacterium
GCAGTCTTAACTTCTCCCAAGCAAAAGCCTAGTGAGTCGTGGCTCAAAATGGTCGTAACAGGCAAGGCTAAGTCGAAGATCAAGTCCTCCATGAAAGAGGAGAAAAGAAAGGTCGGTGAAATTGGGATGGAGGCAATGATGCGAAAACTTAAAAACCTAAAAGTAAAGTACGAAGAGTCCATGGAGACACTGATTGCCTACTTTAAATATACTTCTTATGTTGATTTATTCTATGATATTGCAACGGATAAATTCCAAATGGGTCAAATCACTAAACACTTTAATGTTGAAGCTGGCAAACTTGTCCCCAAACCAACAGAAGATACCAGCAAACAAACTCAGCGCCCTCCTTCGCCCAAACCCCCTGAAGTAAAAACCTCAGAGAATACAAAGTTATTAATCAATGGTGAGCCAGGTGAGAAATATACTTTTTCTTTTTCTAATTGTTGTAATCCTGTTCAGGGAGATTCTATCTTCGCTTTCTTAACCATTTCTTCCGGCTTAAAAATCCATAGATCCAGCTGTCCTAATGCAACTAATTTGATGGCCAATTATGGATATCGAATCATGAATGCAGAGTGGGTAAATACAGAAAATGCTTCTTTTGTAGCTAATTTAACCATTAAAGGAGTGGATAAAGGAAAAGGTGTCATTGAAAGAATGACCAATTCTATTTCTTCCAAACTCGGCTTAGATATTCGATCGCTTGCCATTTCGGGAAACAATGGCTTTTTTGAAGGACGTTTAAGTGTTGTCGTTGCCAATACCGATCAATTGGCCATGACGATCAAAGCGCTAAAAGAACTAGATGGCGTTTCCTCCGTAATTAGAGATGAAATAAGTTAGCAGCTACAGATTATCTTTAAAAATTAAGCGACAAGCCCATCCCGCAAAACGAGACAAGCTTGTGATGCAAAAGCATTACCCTTGATTTCAGCCAGCAATATATCTGCTACTAAGGAATGAGTTAAAACAACTATCCATTTTTACCTCATTCCTAAGCCACATTTTTCAGAAAAATATAACTTGCATCTTTGATGGTATTTATCTTATCTGCATCCTCCTTTGAAAGATAGACATTCAGTCTGTTTTCCAGTTCTGCGATTAATAATAATTGATCGATGTCATCCAAATTTAAGTCATTGGATAAATCTGTATGTGGAAAAATTTCTGATGATGGAACATTTAGTTGCCAGCTAATGAGATCAATGATTTGATTAGGGCTATAATACCTTGGATCGTTCATGATGTTGTTATTTTATTACCAATATTAAAATTGTATGGGTCTGATCGTATAGGCTTGTGTTTTAAACTAAAAATTTAAACAGGAAAAGTTGGTGGTGTTTTATTGACTTCAAAATGGTTTAATCTATCATGAAGCTGAATAGTATTGTAAGAACGAATAAATTCCTAAAAGCGTTGCATGAGGCAGGTGATTATTTTTTTATTTTTAACCTTTCACCAATTGGTTTTTTGATTAATTAATTGATAAAACCAATATAATTGGAATAAACCTAGCGTACTATTCCCAATACTGAAAATTTTCAATGCCAAAAGGTCATCGTTAAAATAATATCCTATGGTAAAAGCGGAAGTTGATATTACGATGAAACCAATTTCAAAAATTAAATTTTTAACAAATACATTTTTCAGATCGACCATTCCCGAAAATGGAGATTTTAGATAGGTGATAAAAAAGAAGGGTAACATCCAGCGAGCATAGTCTCCTGATATTGCCCATGATGCCCCATATATCCAAGTAAACACCTGTGGAGCAGTCAAGAATAAAACAACTGTAGGGATGATCGCCAAATAAAATAAAAATTGAAGCAATTCTTTAAATATTTTTTTCAAAACCTGACCATCTTTTTCCTCGGAAGCCTTTTGAAAAAAAACAAGGCCAAAGGATGAACTGACCATACCAAATGGCTTAGACAAAATAGTGGCAGAGAGGGTATAAAAACCAGCTAATTCCGGACTGAAAAATGCAGCTAACGCCAATACCGGAATTTGTTTGAATCCAGTATTGAGCAGGCCTTCCGGAGTGGAATATTTGGGGAAATTTT
The DNA here is from genome assembly GCA_964571475.1 of uncultured Saprospiraceae bacterium. Lineage (GTDB taxonomy): Bacteria > Bacteroidota > Bacteroidia > Chitinophagales > Saprospiraceae > JALVDO01. Next base: position 2,067 of record CAZNCI010000215.1, read on the forward strand.
TATATTGTTTGGCAAGGCTGCATAATTTATTTTTTTTAAAAGGGCTAAAAATAGGCTTAGCCGTTTTGAAAATGGGAATTAACAGAGTAGCCGTTTCCACAACCCACCCTGTCAGTTTACTAAAAACGAGACCACTCAAATGAAAACCCAAGTATCCAAATATCAAACTAAGTATTCCGGTCGAACCACTTCCCGTCATCTTGCTCAACGATAACAATTTGAATTTTTTCAACCGGTTGGCAAGAAAAGCAGCAGGCATAGTGATGGCAAATAAAAATACACCAAACGGGATAAGCAAAAGGGATAGACCCTTTAATTTTGTAACTGAATTCCAAAATTCGGCATGCCTGCTCATGAGCACAAAAACAAAAAGCAAAAACGAAAATATTAACGCTAAAAGAATAGATAAGAAAAACAAATAATAACCTTTTTTGGGTTGCTTTGGCAAGAGTATAGCTAATTCATACCGCCCCGTAGCAATCATCGACAAAATGCTAGTGACGGCTAAAAATGAACCATAAATACCGAATTCTGCCGGACTGTAAAGCTTTGTTAAAATAGGGCTGATAGCAAGGAG
>CAZNCI010000215.1:2743-7034 GCA_964571475.1 uncultured Saprospiraceae bacterium
CCCTGCCCATAAAAAGGAACGGTGGCATGTGCGGCATCGCCCATCAAAAGCGTTCTTTTATGAGACCATGGAAAACATCGTATAATTGCCAGAGAGGACAATGGATGCGTCCCCCATTCCTCGGCAATATTTGGCATCAGCTCAAAAAAGTCAGGAAAGGTATTTTTGAAAAAATGATTAATTTGTATAGGCGTTTTTAATTGTGCGAAACTGTTTTTTTCGCCATCAAACGGCATGAATAAGGTACAGGTAAAACTTCCATCTTCATTAGCTAGAGCAATGAGCATAAATTTCCCCCTTGGCCAGATATGGAGTGCATTTTTATCTAATTTGTGCGATCCATCCGGGTTAGCAGGCAGAAGTATTTCCCTATAACCATCTGAAATATACCGTTGTTCGTAATTGAACCGATCTAATTTTTGCATTGCTTTGTAACGAATAGCAGAAAATGCGCCATCTGTACCAAATATCAAATCTGCCTGGGCACTAAGTTTTGTTCCCGTTTGTGTCTGCTCAAAATGGGCGACTCCTTTGTCCGTATCCGCTCCTATACATTTATGAAAATAATGAATAGTTACCGCTCCTTCTTTTTCTGCGGCTTCCATCAAAAGCGCATTTACACCACCCCTTGATACCGAATAAATCGCCTGCTTATCTTTACCATAAGGTTGGAATGTGAGTTCGCCTTCCAACGAATGCATGATTCGCCCGTACATAGGAATGGCAATTTTTCTAATCTCTCCACCAATGCCAACCTGATCCAATGCTCGCCAGCCTCGATCAGAAAGTGCCAGATTGATGGATTTTCCGGCAGCAATATCTGCTTTTCTTATATCGCCCCGCATTTCATAAATATCGACCTTATAGCCAGCTTTTGCCAGGTAAATAGCCCATAATGAACCGACGAGCCCTGCTCCTACGATGATCGCTGATTTTTTTTTCATGCGTATTTAGCTTTTTTTACTCCTCCAAAGATACTTTTAATATTTGAACAAAATGGAACATCTCCTCATAACTATTGTAAAGCGGAATTGGCGCAATTCGTATAACATCAGGTTCCCTCCAGTCTGCGATTACACCCATTGCTGTTATTTTATTAAAAAGTGATTTATTACTATCCTGTACTCTAATGGATAATTGACAACCTCTGTTATTTTCCGCTTCAGGAGTGATAATTGATATTCTCGGATTATTCACATTTGAAAGCAAATACAATAAATAACCCGTAAGTTTTAATGATTTCTCCCTTAATGCCTCCATTCCTACTTTATCAAAAATATCCAATGATGATTTGATGGCAGCAAGCGAAAGAATGGGGGGATTGCTTAATTGCCAGCCTTCTGCCGTTGGGATTGGGCGGAAATCAGGTCCCATCTGAAATCTTGTCTCCTTATCATGTCCCCACCAGCCGGCAAACCGAGGAATGGCGTCATCCTGACAATGTCGCTCATTCACAAAACACCCGGCAACACTTCCCGGTCCGGAATTGAGGTATTTGTACGTACACCATACAGCAAAGTCAACGTTCCAATTATGTAACTCCAAGGGGACATTGCCCACCGCATGAGCGAGATCAAACCCCACTGTACACCCCTGCTGATGCCCTGCTTTTGTGATTGACTTTAAGTCAAAAAACTGCCCGGTATAATAATTGACACCTCCCATCATGACGAGTGCAATTTCCGGCCCTTCTCTTTCGATTAATGCCAAAATATCTTCCGTTCGAAGCGTCGTTTCTCCTGCCCTTGGCTGTAATTCGATCAAAGAGGTTTCAGGATCATATCCATGAAATTTGAGCTGAGATTTAACGGCATATTGGTCAGAAGGAAAGGCATTGCCCTCAATGACGATTTTATGTCGCTTGGGCGTGGGGCGATAAAAAGAAACCATCATGAGGTGTAAATTGACGGTAAGCGTATTCATAACCACCACTTCTTCTGGTTGACCTCCTACAATTTTTGCCATTTTTTCGGTAAGGAATTCATGATAGGGCATCCATGGATTTTTGGCATAAAAATGCCCCTCTACCCCGAGTTTTGCCCAGTCTTCCAGTTCTTGGTTTAAGTATTTTTGGGTGGATTTTGGTGCTAAACCAAGAGAATTACCACATAAGTATATAATTGGATCGCCAGCCTTTTGCACCGGTAGGTGAAATTGATTTCTATAAGTTCGCAAAGGATCATTTTCATCCATTTTCCGGGCGAAATCAAGTGTGTTTTTATAAGTCATATTTGTAGGTTACAATAGTTTAAAAATTACTGGACGACTCGGGGCTGCATCCCCTGCGAATGCCGCAATCTGTAGGTTGAGTAAATACTTTCCATCGCTGATCTCGTCCGGAACAAAAATCATCTCTGTAATAGTTTTGTAAAAGTGGGCATCTTGATCTGGGATATGGGTATTTTGGGCTATATTCCAAAAAACATGATGCGCGCTAAGTTCGCCTTCGTCAAATGTCCGATCAAGGGATGGTATATCAACCAATAGGTGTTTAACACCCAGTGAAACCAAAAGCTCCATTGCTTCCAGACTAAAAAAGGGCGGTTGTTCCTTCATGTATTGTCTCGATTTTTTATCAGCACTATTAGGCAGTGTTCGAATGATTATTGCTTCTAAAAAATGAACAGACGTTTTCTTAAGAGCGGTCACCAAAACTCTGCGGGTAATGACCATGTCTTCTGCTGCAAAGTCGGGTGAATAGTGTTCCAGCGTATCTGTGCTTTTTTCGGGTGTGACGCTAATAAGGCTTGCTTTCACAAAAACATCTTTAAGCTGTTGATGAATAGAATAACGATCCAGTGTGATATGCCCAATACATTCGGTATGCGTCCCATTGCAGTGAGGAATGAGAGAAATGACTTCAAAATTACAGCCCCCGCCCTGTCTGGTATCTCCAATAAAATCATCTACTTCATAAGCCTTGCTACTCGCCTTGTCCACATTGTAAGAATTGGGTTGAGCCCCGTTAAAAATCAGAGGAATGGACAGATCAAAAAAAACATTGGTGTCCCATTTATAGCTTACTCCTGCAATCTTGAATTCCTGAATCATTAAATAAATTTTTCTTTGCTAAGCCCCAACCAGTTTAATGCCGAACCACTTAATAACATTTCTTTTTCGTAATCACTTAGAGATTGCATCGACTCGATGAGTTGTCCCGGTTCTAATTCTCCCAAAGGAAAAGGATAATCCGTCCCTAATGCAATTTTATCGACGCCTACCAGATCAATCAAATATTGCAGCATCACCGGGTCATGCGTAAGCGAGTCCAGATAGAACTTTCCTAAATACTCTCTGGGATTTCTTTTATTATCAATAGCACAAAGATCAGGTCTTACATTAAATCCATGTTCTATTCTGTTAATTGTTGCCGGGAAAGATCCCCCACCATGGGCAAAAGCCAGTTTTAAATTGGGCAGTCTTTCCAATACTCCTCCGAATATCAACGAACAAATCGCCAGAGAGGTTTCCGCCGGCATACCAACCAACCAGGGCAGCCAATATTTTTCCATTTTTTGTTTACCCATCATATCCCATGGATGCACAAATACAGCAGCGCCCAAATCCTGTGCTGCTTCAAATATCGGAAATAAATGATCACTGTCTAAATTCCAGTCATTGACATGAGTGCCAATTTCAATCCCAGCCATTCCCAGTTCATTCATGCACCTTTCCATTTCTTTTATAGCGAGATCAGGAGCCTGCATAGGTATCGTACCAAGACCTACAAATCGTTTGGGGTAATCTCTGACAACCCCCGCTATATGGTCGTTTAAAAACATGGAAACATCCAGTGCGTCCTGTGGTTTTGCCCAGTAACTGAACAGTACCGGAATGGTGGAAAGCACCTGTACATCCACTTGATGCTGATTACAGTCGTGTATTCTGGCCTCCCCACTCCAGCAGTTGGCTTCCACTTCTCTAAAAAATTGCTCGTCCATCATCATTTTCGCACAACAGGGTTTGTGGTGTTCTAAGCTGATAAAACCTCCATAGCCAAATTTTTTCGCAAAATTAGGCATATTTTTGGGCATAATATGGGTATGAATATCAATTTTGAGACATGCATGACCGTCTTTTAATCCAACCATTTTTTATTATTTTTAAGTAACTTTAAACTGGTTTAAGATACTACATAGTCGTCGCCGTCAAATGACTTATTGGCCATTCCCCGGAAACAAAAGAACACCATCGGTGCGGCATTATGGTAGTAAAAGTAGGAATTAGGTCTTGATTTTGGCACTATTTTTGCGAAAAAAGCAAAAATAGTGCCAAAATCAGGTTGGTGATA
>CAZNCI010000216.1:0-6962 GCA_964571475.1 uncultured Saprospiraceae bacterium
GGCCCGTTATTATAATACGGTATGGGTACCGGAGTATGCCCGGGAATATTTACAGGACAAATGGAATAACCACCGGGAGACCTGTACTAATGACGACTTAATCCCCATTGCTGTGGGGCAAATGAAACTGGAAAACGAATTGGCCAAAAAGGCGGATAAACTCCTCATTTGTGATACCGATTTGCTCGAAACGAAAGTTTATTCTCAGGAATATTACGGTGGTTTTGTTGATGAGCGATTAAATGAAGCTGCCAATACCAACCAATATGACCTCTACTTTTTGACCTATATTGATACGCCATGGGAAGCAGATGACCTCAGAGACAGACCTGATCAAAGGCAGGAGATGTTTGATGCCTTTGAAAATGCGTTGAAGTCTCACCATAAAAATTATATCTTGCTAAAAGGAGATAAAAAGACCCGTCTTGCCACTGCCGTCAAAGCCATTGATGAGCTATTAAAAAAGCATTTGGACCTAGACCGATTCCTGGGAAAAAAAGCTTAATTCCTCTATTTTTCAATCATTTTCCCACCTCTTTTTTACGCCTATATTTTTTTTGGCACGATTTTTTCTTATACTTTTATAAGGAATAAAGTTTTTGGACGGATACTATGAAACACTATCCTGCCTAAGTATAACTTTCCTATCAATTAAAGTTTTTATCACCTATGTAAAAGTAGATGATCGGTGTGTATGAATGACCTAAAGGGCACTCCCTTGGGACTGGGATTACATCGTCTAATCTATACTTTATTGCAAACTTTTTATTTTTATGAAACACTTAATGAATTTACGAAAAGAAGTCAGAAATCAATTCTTGACAAAGAAAAAAAGGCATTTTATGTCAAATTATAAGCCACATTTACAATGGGTGCTTATATTTATTATTGGGATGATGAGCCTTAGTGCCTCCGCCCAATGTACTTTAGCCTGCAATGGTACACCAGACGGACCTTTACAGGTATCCGTCAATCAGTCCTGCTCGGTTACATTGGTGACGGATAATTTCCTCGAAGCGCCTCAGGAGTGCCCGGGAGATAAATTGCTTACCATCCGGGATTCCTGGAGTAACTTTATTGCAGAGGGAACCAATTCAGTGACCTTTGATGCCTCTGCTTATGTAGGGCAGGTGCTGAGTGGAACAACACTGGATATAGCTTCGGGAACGGTCTGTGTCAGTTTTTTTGAACTAATGGATTTTATTGCCCCTGAATTTGAATTAGGGAGCTGTGCCCCTGTTATTATTAATTGTGTAAGTGATACCAGCGCCGCGGTGACCGGTTATCCGACCATTGTTGATAATTGTGATTCAGAGGTAACATTGACTTATGAAGACAATTATATTCTCAATAGCTGTTTGATAGATATGGTCCGAACAGTAGAGCGTACCTGGACGGCAACGGATGCTTCGGGCAATTCTACCAGTTGTCTTCAGCTCATTAAGATGCAAAGAGCCAATATTGATGATGTTATTTTTCCAAATGATACTACTTTGAGTTGTGATAACGCAGATGCTGCATTTTCCATTACGGGGATGCCTACATTATATGGAGAGGAAATTATGTTTGGTGATCCTTGTAATTTTGCCACCACACTTTCTGCGGATACCGCTTCTTTGTGTGGAGAAATAGAGTACCAAATTATTCGCAATTGGACGGTCATTGATAAGTGTACTAATTTTACACGTCAGCATCAGCAGGTAATCTTAATTTTGGATCAGGAAGGACCCAACCTTACTTGTCCGGCACCCATTACAATAGGGGCTGTTACGGGTGAATGTTATGGTGCGACGACATTGCCCGCTCCTACAATGACCGACAATTGTAGCAGTAATTTATCTTTTGAAGTATCTACTTCTTGGGGGGCAGTAGGAGTTGGGCCTCATACCAATATACCACAAGGGGAACATACCATTACCTATACGGGAACAGATGAATGTGGAAACTCAACTACTTGTACAACCACAATAACTGTAATAGATGACCAAATCCCTGTTGCTGCTTGTAATGATCAATTAGTGGTTGCCATCCCCAATGGAGGATTAGCCAATGTACCGGCATCAGCTTTTGATGAAGGCAGTACCGACAATTGTCATCCTGTTGTTTATTTTAAAGTCAAAAGAGCACAGGCGGGTAGCTGTGATGGTGCTAATGGTGATGACTCCGAATCAACAGCGGGCAGCCAGGAATGGTATGACGATCAGGTCTTATTTTGTTGTGAAGAAATGGAAGAGGATTCCATCGTTGTTGCGTTTAGAGTTTATGAAGTTGACCCGGGACCGGGACCTGTTGATCCGGCACGAGAGTTACCAGGCGGAGACCTATTCAATCATTTTAATGGCTGCCAGACCTATGTAACGGTACAGGATCAATTGCCTCCATACTTTAATCATTGCCCCAATGACCTGACAATAGATGTACATGATGGATTTGATGATTTATCGGTATATGGAACAGCTCATGCGACTGATAATTGCAGCTTCAGCATGGATTCAACAATTGTCATTGACATTGATGAGTGTGGCGTTGGTTCGATTACCCGTACCTGGACTGCGACCGACTTAGTCGGACATTCGGCAAGCTGTACGCAGGTAATCACCGTAGAGAATAACCAGCCATTATTGGCCAGCCAAATTACATGGCCGGAAAACTTCACAACTTATGAATGTGGCATTAGTGTAGAGCCGGAAGATTTACCAACATTAAGTCAGGCGCCCGTTTATGAATCAGACGAATATTTGAATATTTATGTGAGTCATACGGATGCTTTATATACTATTTCAGGTAATTCATGTTATAAAATATTAAGAAGATGGACGGTGCTGGACTGGTGTAATTACGATGTCGAACATCCTGAAAATGGTGGGTCATTTACCCATACTCAGATTATTAAAGTATTAGACAATGGAGCACCGACATTGACCTGTCCAGAGGACGTTTATACGGGGGTGACAATTGCCTGTTCTTCTTCGGAAGTGACTATCCCTCCAGCTACAGCTACAGATGGATGCAGCGATCATATTATAATCACCAATAATTCACCCTACGCCTATAGCAATGGAGCGGATGCAAGTGGTATTTATCCCAAAGGAGAGACGCAAATCACTTTTACCGCAACGGATGGTTGTGGCAATACGACAACCTGTCAAATGTTGATTGAAATAGTCGATGACAAAGCGCCAACACCTCTTTGTATCGTGGGTATTTCTGTTGATTTAGTACCCATGAATGGAGAGATGATGGCCGTAGTACCCGTTTCTGCCTTCGATGGTGGAGCAACAGATAATTGTACCCCCGAGGAGGATTTAAAGAAAAGAATACGCCTTGGTGATGGTGGAGGCATTCCCGCGACAGATACCTCAATAACGGTGACCTGTACAGATATTGGAAACCAATTAGTTGAATATTGGGTGACAGATGCCGCAGGAAATTCAGATCGCTGTGTTACTTATTTAGCCGTACAGGATAATAATCAGGCATGTGGCACCATTTCCACCGCTAATACTGCAATGATTGCCGGGACAATTACGACGGAAATGGGTGAGAATGTGGAAGCAGTAATGGTGATTGAAAACGAGGAAGAAATGGAATCTCAAACCGGAGATGATGGATACTTTGCCTTTGAAGAGGTGGAGACAGGAGCTAGTTACTCTTTGACGCCAAGTTTGAATACCAATATTAAAAACGGACTATCCACCTTTGATTTAATTTTGATTACAAAACACATATTAGGTAATCAGTTGTTGGATTCTCCCTATAAGATTATTGCAGCGGATATTGATGCTTCCGGGAGTATATCTACCTTTGATTTAATCAAATTGAGAAAAATCATACTTGGGGTTGATGAAACAATGCCCAATGGCAATACCTCCTGGAGATTTATTCCGAGTGATTATACATTTACGGATCCTACCAATCCATTTTTGGATGATTTCCCAAGCTCTTTAAATATCAATGACTTAAATGACAATGAAATGGAAGCTGATTTTATTGCCATAAAAGTTGGAGATGTCAACCTAACGGCTGTGCCGAATAGCTTAGTAGGTTCGGATGATCGAATGTTGGCTTATGGTAATTTTGATATTGTTGTAAAAGACAGATGGGTAGAGGAAGGAGAGACTGTGACCATTGATTTTATGGCAAGGGATATGGATAAGGTGGCAGGTTATCAGTTCACCCTAAATTTTGACCCTTCTGCCTTGGAGTATGTCGATGTCAGCTCTGCAGATTTGGTTTCTATTAACGAGCATAATTTTGGTACACAAAGTGTAGATAAAGGTATTTTGACTTCTTCATGGAATCAAATGGATGAGGATATTGACAACGAAGAGCTAGTCTTATTTAGCCTGACCTTCTATTCTTATGCTAATGCCAATTTATCCGACCTATTGATGTTATCATCCAGAGTGACAGCGGCCGAAGCCTATACACTGGATGGAGATATTTTGGGCTTGGATCTGACATTTCTGGAGGGAAGTAATGAAGAGACGGAAAATGCGGCGAATGAATTATTCCAAAATAGACCGAATCCTTTTAGTGATGAAACCATTATTCCTTTCCAAATCGAAAAGGATGGAACAGTTAACATGACAGTTTTTGATTTGACAGGAAGAATTGTCTTCTCTAAAACAGGTAATTATAGTAGTGGATACAATGAAATCCTGGTGGGAAAGAGTGAGCTAGGAATCACCGGCGTCATGTACTATCAAATAGAAGTAAACGGATGGACACAAACGAGAAAGATGGTCTTGTCCGACTAAGATAATAGTGTTTTAAAAAGTTTCATAAATTACTGCCCTCACTTTTTCATAGGAAGTGGGGGCTTTTTTATGGGGGTATTTCATTTGAGTAATTTTTTTGCCTGTTCATAGTGTCCACTACCTTTTGGTATTTGTTTTAAATAATTTTGGAATTGCTGGTTGTTTTTTCTTTTTAATTCCAAAAGAGCAAGATACCATAAGGATTCGGTTGCATAAGCAGAATCTCCATTTTTTAGCTGTTTGAGCAATGTATTAGCTTCAGCAAAATGATCGGTTTCGATATAAGCAAGTGCCAGATAAAAACGAGTCGTTGCATTATTGGGATGGCCTTCAACATAGGGCTTTAAAGTGGTGATAACCTGGGTATAGTTTTTATTATTAAAAGCGGCTTCGGCAGTTGCAAGTATTTGTTGATCGGCATCAGCACTCATTTCTGTAAAGGAAGCGGTCGGCATTTTTATTAAATTAGCATAAGTAGCCGTTGGTGCCGTAAATAATCGGGGAATGAAAAAACCAGCCATCAATAAAACAGCAGCGGCAACTGCCCATTTCAGGTATTTATTTCCGGGCTTCATTTGTACGACCCTGGTTTCCTTTTTTTCCTCCTGAAAAAATGCTTTATTCAGGGAAGTCAGCGTGTCTTTTAGTGGTTTCTTTTTTTTCTGAAAATCGAAGTGATGCTGCAAGCGCTCCTCCACTTCCCGGTACATCCTTAGGTCCTGTTGCAAAACGGGGTCGTCCTGCAATGCCTTCTCAAAAGCATTCAGCTCATCTCCCTGTAATTCACCATTTAGGTAACTATCGAACTTTTCGTAAAATTTTTCCATCCTAACTTTAATTTCTGATTTCAATATATTCCGGGCTGTCTTTAATCATTTCCACCAGTTTTTTCATACAGATAGATTTGCGCTTACGCATATAAGCATAAGTGACATTCAGTATTTCAGCAGCCTTTTGGAGTGGTTTTACGGTCCAACTAAGTTCGAGCAGTTTCCTGCAACTATCGCCTAGTTCTTGTAGTTTTTTGAGAAAGAGGTCTTGTTGCCGCTGTTCTTTATCGAATAATTCGATACTTTCATCAGCATTTGTGTCCTTTATGTCATTATATCCGGTCATATCGCTTAATGTTACCTTGCTTTTTGCTTTTTTATTTATTTTGTTGATCCAGCGACGAAATGCCATCATTTTGATAAAGGCATTTAAAGGACAGGTAAGGATGAGTTTCCCGGAAGAAGCCTGTTCGCATAATTCAATTAACAACTCACTAAAGAGGTCTTCTGCATCCTGTAAATTCCCGCTGTTTTTTAATACGATGTTTTTAACATCTCCGGCGAAACGGCTGTATATTTCTTTAATAAGGTGATGGTCATTTTGTACGAGGGCTTCCAGGTACTTATGATCTTCGTGTGGTATCTTTTTTTCTTGCATTCTTACGATGAATAAGTATTTTATGAGGTATGATTTGTGCAAAAGTACAAAAAAGTTAAAAACATACTGCTTTTTCGTCAACACAACAGACGCTCTCCTGCAAAAAGAAAAGCTAACTGCGCAAAATGCACATTTGCAAGAAGGTTTTTCTGTCCATACTGTGAGATATTCAAAAAATAGTCCTAATCTAATGGTTTGCAGAAAAAACAAGAATTGATAAACCGAATAAAAGAGGTTTTGGAAAAACAGGAAAAAGCAAAAGCACCAATATATTTGGAATGCAAGAAAGAGCCTCTGAACGGGAGTGTTCAATGAACCATATCATTGATTAATATATTGATTAAATCACCCTTCCAACACCTTTCTTTTCTCTTTCCTTTCTATGGGAGGAGGTTTTAATTCTTTCCCTAAAAAAATGCCATCTTCTGAAAAAATACACTCTCCTACTCCATTTTTATCCTGATTCCTCCCTAAATGGGTAACCTTTTTACCCAATATTCAGACTACACACTAAGGGCGGAAGCTGAAAAGCCCGGAGTCATCCCTAAGAGAGTAGGCATCATCAAAACCAATTATTATGTTTAGAAGAAGATTACCTGTGTTAATTTTTACCCTTTTACTTAGTACCTTTATTGTAAATACGAGCAATAGTCAGAATGACTTCACAACTTTAGCCGGTTGCAAATTCAACGATTTAAATTGCAATGGCGCATGGGATGCCAACGAACCAACTATTCCTGACTGGCCGTTTATCGCCACCGATGCGGATGGTAA
>CAZNCI010000217.1:0-6960 GCA_964571475.1 uncultured Saprospiraceae bacterium
CCACCGGGGTGCGTAAACTTAATGGCGTTATCAATTAAGTTCCGAATGACGGTTGCAATTGCATTTTCATCCACTAATGTAGATAAATTTTGAAAAATTTCAGCTTTTAAGGTAATTTTTTTTGCTGAAGCATTCGTCTGGTAGAGTCGGATGCAGTCATTGACCATCTCAGCAACATCAACTTTTTGAGGTTGGTGAGGAAATCGCCCCTGCTCTACCATTGCCCAACTCAACAAATTATCTGTCAAATGGCGTACTTCATCTAAGCTGGCATCTAACTCTCCTCCAAGCTTTTGAATATCCTCCATTCGCTTCCTTTTCAAGAGGTAATTGATCTTTTTGGTGAGCCCTCCCAACGCAATGAGGGGAGAACGCAAATCATGAGCAATAATGGAGAACAAACGATCTTTGGTAGCATTCAAATTTTCAAGCTCAAATTTTTGCAATTCGATTAGATTATTTTTCTTTTTTAATTTAAGATATGATATGACGCCTCCAATCCACAGAAGGATGAATAATATGGAAACCCATAGAAAAAGTAAGTTCCGTGTTTGTAAATTTTTATTCTTTTCCTGAAGAATGTCCTGCTCTTTCTCAAGCCACTCCGCATTAAATTTGACTTGTAATTTAGTGAATTCTTCCTTTTTTTCCCCTATTAAAAGACTATCTCTCAGCACCATAAAAGATTTATACAAAAGAAATGCTTTTTTGTAATCTCCTAATTTAAAATGAGCATTGGCCAACAATTCCTTCAATAAAATGGCCTGATTTAAATTCACCTCCTCTTTAGATGAGCCGATATAAGGTGCAAGTATTTTAATCACCTGTTCATAATCCCCTTTGAGATACAAAGGATTTGCCAAATCAATAGCCGATGAAACAATGGCAGACTCCGAGTCCAGCTCCCTGAAGCGATCATAGCTCAACTGCCTGTAAAAAATAGCGGAATCCAATTGCCCCTGAAGTAAAAATTGCCCCCCCATAATACCCCATGAATCTGCCAACTCAAATCGCTTATTGTGATTTTTATAATAATCAATACTCTCAAGTAATAATTTTCGGGCATAGTCCAGTTTGTCCACCCGTTTATTTCGCACGGTAGCATCTCCGATGAATCTCTGAAATTGGGCTATTCCAAAATCATCCTGTGCTTTCTGGGCAATTTCTATACCTTTTTCGGCAAACCTAAAACATTTAGAATAATCAACTTCAGAATAAGTAAGGCAAAGACCAAGATACGCATTTATAATTATATCAGTATTCTCCGATTTTTCTGCCCATTCTAAAGAAAGAATATAATATTCCAAAGATTTTTTATAATCAGAAAACCCATTTTGATACATCAAACCAAGCAGGAAATAGCTGGCACTTTTTTCTTCTGAAGCTGCCTTACTCGTATCCTGCTCCACTAATAGTAATGCCTGATTGGCGTAAATGAGCGCAGAATCCAAATTAGAATTATCAAAATGCGTAGCCCCAATTGAATTGAGACACTTTGCCTGCATTACTTTGTCGTGGGTCTTTTTTGCTAAAACCAAGGCAAATTCGTACTGCCTAATCGCCTCTTCCAATTCCCAATTTTCAGAATGTAAATCTCCCTGGGCATAATACAAAGAGCATTGTCTGGATATCTCTAATTGACGTCTTCCATCCAATGAACTATTTTGACCTTTCCCCACTGATGTGAGAAGGAGAAATATGGGCAAAAAAAAACCGATTCTTTTAAAAAAAAACAATACTTTGTCTTTATTATTAGTAACAATTCAAACCAAAGGTAGCAAAATTGAAAAAAAACAAAATAATATCTACTATTTTTCTTAAAAAAAATCCCCAAGAATGCTTTAAAACATGAAAATTATAGAATTGTCACCCTAATCTTTTGCCATAATTGGATTAATAAATAAGCAGATATGCCTGTCGCAATACTCAAATAGAGCCCTGTTGTTATATTTCCATAAATAAAATGGCCGATCGAAAACAAAATACCATATACCAAAAAAGTCCCTAATAAAGTAGCCAATATGCCCATTGGTAAATTACTGGCTTCGGATACCCTGTCTATATTTTTCCCCGAAGCTTTGGCTTTTGATAAGACAGCCCCCCAACCAATATGCCCGGGTTGAATTTTATCATAAAACCGCTCCAGGACTTCTTGCTTTTCAGGCTGTGTGAGGTAGGTAACAATCATCCATACCAATGTTGTCAATAAAACGACCACGGGAAATTTTGCCCAGGCAGCATAAACCCCTTTATGAAAGACACCTAATTCATCTGCATAACCAAAAAGTTGATGCCCGATACCCGAAAAATTAAAAATCATTGAAATAATTCCAGAGGCAAACATAGCCGATATTTCACTCCAGGCATTAATCCTCCACCAAAACCAACGCAAAATAAACAATAAACCCGTCCCCGCACCAAACAATAAAATAATATCAAATATCTGCTTCGCGTTTTGTAAGGTAAGTGCAAATAAGCTACTCAATACCATCATGATGACTGTTGACAATCGCCCCACCATCACCAATTCCTTTTGCGACGCATCCCGCTTGACAAATCTACTGTAAAAATCATTTACAATATAGGAAGAGCCCCAGTTTAAATGCGTAGAAATAGTACTCATATATGCCGCCATTAAGGATGCCAAGACCAAACCCAACAACCCTTGTGGTAGATAATTCATCATTGCCGGATAGGCTAAATCATGCCCTAGTTTGTCCGCAGGTATATTGGGAAAAGCCGTTTGCAAACTGGCAATATCCGGGAAAATCACCAAGGATGCCAAGGCTACTAAAATCCAAGGCCATGGACGAATAGCATAGTGCATGATATTAAAAAAGAAAGTTGCCCCAATGGCGTGATTTTCATCCTTTGCCGCCAGCATTCGTTGTGCAATATAACCGCCACCTCCCGGTTCTGCCCCGGGATACCACGCACTCCACCACTGAACGGCTAATGGAATAATCAACAAAGGTATCAATAAATCCATATTGGAAAAATCGGGCAACATATCCATTTTAGCCCGAACCAAATCATTGGTCAATAATTTCCCGACTCCACCTACTTCCGGTAAATTCACAACATAATAAGCGGCGGCAAATGCACCAATCATAGCCACAACAAATAAAATAAAATCAGAGTAAACCACTCCTCTAAATCCACCAATCGCGCTAAAAATCACAATAACGATACTGGTGCTAATAACCACCTCCCAAGGTGTCAATCCCATCATGATCCCCCCGATCTTAATCGCCGCCAATGTCACAACTGACATAACGATTACATTAAAAATCAGCCCAAGATAAATAGACCGAAATCCACGCAAAAACTCTGCCGGTTTCCCCCCGTATCTCAACTCATAAAACTCCATATCTGTATTGACATTTGACCTTCTCCATAATCTGGCATAGACAAATACCGTCAACATGCCTGTGATCACAAAAGCCCACCAGACCCAGTTACCGGAAACGCCGTCCTTTCGCACAATATCTGTCACCAACAAAGGCGTATCAGAGCTAAAGGTCGTCGCCACCATACTAAAGCCCAATAACCACCAGGGCATACTTTTACCTGAGAGAAAAAATTCAGAAGCACTTTCTCCAGATTTTTTGGAGACCCAAATACCTATGATGAGTACAACGGCAAAAAAACTAAAAATTATGCCCCAATCGAGTGTCGAAATATTCATTATTATTGTTTTTAATTGTAAGTATTTTTATCCCCTACTCTACTATTATTTCATCTACAAATAACCAGGCTTCATGTCCTGCGCCCTGCTCCCCCTGCGCAATTATACCATGTCGGTGAATATGAATCTTTAAATATCGTCCTGTTATTTTTTCGAGTGCTAAAGTAGCATTTATTATTTTATTCTCCCCCTTAATCGCTGATAATTCTCCTACTTTTTTGTATTCGACACCATCGTTCGAGACAAATAAAGCGACTGACTTAGGTGGGTAAATCCATTGACCGGGGCCGTTATAAAACCTAAATTTCAAGGTATTGATATCCGTTTTTGTCCCCAAATCAAGCATGGCCACGCAATCTTTGCCATCAAAACCCAGCCACTCCCTGTCTCCATAGCGTTTATCGCTTGCCAATAGACCATTCACGATAGCACCTATGCCACCCGAACTGTATTTTTTACTTGGTGCAAATTCCAATTCAATCTTTTTTCCGGCTGCTTTATGTATATTAAAATCTAAATCGACGCCCTTCCCCACTATGGTATCATCTACAAACGGATAAGCCCGTAACTTTCCACTTTTTTTGATTAGAATGACCCCATCAACAAGAGGACTATTAACATCTATTTTGGAATCATCCATAGAATACCTGATTTTTGGTGTTTGGGCATTCGTTGACAATTGTACCCGAACGCCCGAACCATCCCCCGATTCTACCACTGCTTTTACATTATAAAGATGGTTGGCGACGTTAACGCCTTCCTTTTTTAGCTGTTGCAAATGCGCTTCAAGTCGTTCGACAAAATCACTGTAATTTCGGCTGGATTTAGGTGACCATACAACCTCGGCAAGGGCACACATTCTTGGAAAAATCATATACTCCACCTTTTCAGGGGTTTTCATATATTCCGTCCAAACGTTACCCTGCGCACCTAGAATGTGCTTGGCCTGCTCCGGGTTTAATTCGGGTGGAGTCGGCTCAAAAGAATACACGTGTTCTACAGGATTATAACCACCAATCGCCAAAGGCTCATCGGGTGCATCAGATTGGTAATGGTCGAAATAACAATGTGTACCCGGGGTCATAATTACATTGTGTCCCTGCTCCGCCGCTTCAATCCCACCTTTCATTCCTCTCCAGGACATGACGGTTGCATTAGGTGCAAGACCTCCTTCCAGTATTTCATCCCAGCCAATAATACTCCTCCCTTTGGCATTTAAAAATTTTTCTATTCTCTGAATAAAATAACTTTGCAGTTCGTGTTCATCTTTCAACCCTTCCTTCTGAATCAATTCCTGACAAAATGCACTTTCTTTCCAGGCTGTCTTAGGGCATTCATCTCCGCCGATGTGAATGTATTTGGAAGGGAATAAAGCCATCACCTCCATCAACACATTTTCTAAAAACTCAAAAGTTGTCTCTGTTGGACAATAAACATCCTCAAAAACGCCCCATTTGGTTGCAACTTCGACGCCTTCCTCCCGACAGCCCAATTCGGGGTAAGCAGCAATAGCAGCCTGGGCGTGTCCGGGCATTTCTATTTCGGGGATAATGGTAATATGTCTTTTTTTTGCGTAAGCAACAATATCTTTAATTTCGTCCTGTGTGTAATATCCTCCGTATCTTTCTCCATCAAACCGATGTGGTTTGTCGCTATAATGTCCAATGAGTGTCTCTTTGCGATAAGCGGCAATTTCCTGTAATTTAGGATATTTTTTGATTTCAATTCTCCAGCCCTGATCTTCTGTCAGGTGCCAGTGGAATGAATTGTATTTATACCTAGCCAGATAATCAATATATTTTTTGACAAAATCAGGAGAGAAAAAATGTCGGGCTACATCCAGGTGCATACCTCTGTAAGCATATCGGGGTTCATCTGTTATTTGAGCTGCAGCTATTAAGGAGGCATCTTTTTGCATCAGCTGCAAAAGGGTTTGGATAGCATAAAAAGCACCTCTCGCATTAGAAGATTCGATCCAAATATGTTGTGGTAAAACATCTAATTGATAAGCCTCTGGATTTTTCAGTTCTTCGTCATTTTCCACCAATAAAATGGTATTCTTAGCCATACTGGCGTGCAGCTGATTCGCCACGTTAATAGCCAAATCAAATCCCAGCATTTTTTTTAGAATTTCATTTAGGTAATCGGCATTATCTTTCATTTCGGCATCAGAAGAAATAACGACAATTTTTGTATCTTGATTGATATGAAAGAAGCCCTCCTGTTTTTGAAAGTGAGCAGGGATTGGAATAAGGTTATAAGCTGCTTTTTGAGGCGCTTTAACTGGCTTACCGCAAGCCGATAAAACTAATAATAAAACTACTGCTAAAAATTGGATAAATCGTGTCATAAATAAGGTATTTAAAAAATGGAGCGACTAAAATAGCCGCTCCAGGTAAGCAAATAAGGGGGAATGACTTCGTTCTTATTTAGCCCACCAAACTTTGGTGTTTTGCTTATCAGCTCCCTGTCTGGAGACGGCCTCACCGACATTCGTACCGTTTAAGTCATAAGCTCCCGGGCCATATTGCATTCTGGTTGGGTAATCTCCATTAATATCACCCAGACCAAAGATGTCAACATCATCAACCCCTGCACCTAAGGCACTTGGATAGCCTGATTTTCTTACAACAGACCATCCCTCGAATCCATCCGTATAAGATGCAATCCAACGTTGCACATTGATTTTTTCTAAATTTTCCTCCATTGATCCATTTAGTTGTGCCAACTCGGCTGCCCCCAAATAAGCATCAATATCTCCTCCGCCAATACCGTATAATTCCATAGCGGCTCTAATGCCACTTTGGAATAAACTCTGTGCATCCCCAGAGAAACCTCTAACAGCCGCCTCTGCTCTCAGGAAGAAAACCTCCGCCGTTGTCATGACAAGCTCCGGAAGTAAATCATCACTATCCGGATCAGGAGCAATAATTCCATCGGCAGGGTCAGAGAAAAACTCATTACGGGTCAAAGCCTTAATTTTACCATTTAATCTGGTAGGTTGACCAATATAATAAGTATTAGCAGGCAAATTGATTACGACAGAAGTATCTGTTTGCGTAAAATCATAGGTAGCACCTGCTGCATCTAATGTAGCACGGATGAAATTAAATCTTTTCATAAATAAATCTACCTCCTCATCAGGGATAGCAAATGCAACCTCACCGCCCTTAGCAGGTTTGGCATAAAGAGGTAACCTTGGGTCGTTATTATCCTGGAGGTAATTAACCATTGTTTCGCTCACTTTCCACTTAGAACCAAAGCCGCCAAAA
>CAZNCI010000218.1:0-6950 GCA_964571475.1 uncultured Saprospiraceae bacterium
CCAAAATCGGAGCCTTACACGGTAAACCGGTAATAGAATTATCCAATTACCTTTTTGAAGAAAACATATTTTTTGCGCTTTCAAAGACCAATCCAACAAAGGAACAAACCACTTTATTTAATGTAGTCTTGAACTACCTCGCAGCAGTGGATGATTTTTATTTTGCACTTATAGAAAAGGCAGAGAAAAATAACGCCACCCCTAATGAAGCCCTGATTGCGGCACTCTCCGTGATGGGTGATAGTGAGGAGTTCCGCAACGCCCGCACCTTTACGGAAGCGATAATTAATCTTTATGCAACGCTCAATCTAAAATCGACCAAAACCGTTATCGACTGGAGCAAACACAAGGAAATCATTCCCTCATTTTTTGGCGATATAGCAACAAATAGCCCGATAAAGCCCAATGATTTTTTGAAGAAAAAAATGACTCCTTCTTCAAGTAATGCTTTTGCTTTATTTGAATATTTAGAAACGCATCATTCTCTTGCCAATAAAAATGATCTCGCCATCGCCACCATTATCTTTGATGCCTTTTTTCCCGCTTTGGTAACCAAAAAAATAACACAACAGACACTCGCAGATGCCTATGCTTATCTCGGGGTCATTGCCAGAGTAGTATCCTTATCCACCATTTCCCCAAACAATCAATACATACACGCTCTGATGGAAAGGAAGCAGTGGCAGGATTTAGAAACCAGCTTTACTGAAACAGCCTTTAGGGCTTTATTCAATCAGACTCCATCAGCAGAACAATTACGGGAATTTGCAACGCTCATCGGTGTGACGCTAACCAATGGCCCGGGGACCATAAGCGCCAAGGGAGCCAAAGAAAGTGTCAGTGCCAAGAATAATATAACAACAGCTTTCATCGGATATCTGGCCAATACCGGATTAGCACATGGCGGAAATGGCTTCGAAGGTATTGGATACATCCTGAGCGCATTCCAGGACTTTGATGTCAAAAATCCGGGAAATCCACCGGTTGATTTTACCGCTAAAGAAATAGCCACACAGGCCGCAAAAAAATATGCCGCTTACAAAAAGACGGCTAAAACAAAGGGGAAAGACTACGATAAAATACCTGGCATCAACCATCCCGTTTTCAAAGGTAAAAAGGTAAATATCGACCCTAGGGAAGTTTATATCTATGAACAATTTGAGTCGAGCGGTATCCATAATATATTTTGGAATTTCTACCGTGAATTGGTGCTCGCCCTCAAGGCATCAAAAGTGACCAAAAATATTTACTGTGTCAATATTGACGGTGTTATTGCAGCCATCACTCTCAAGCTATTGTGGCAACACCATACCACCAATAGTATCAGCGATAGTGATATGCAAAAAATAGCCTTCAATATTTTTCTCTTCGGACGAACAGCCGGTATCGCCGCTGAAATTGACGATCATAGAAACAGAGGTACCGATATGGACTGTAGGACTCCTGCCAGCGAGGTGGAAGTAGTAGTGTGAGGAAGAAAACTAAAACGCAATCCGATACACCAGCTTCATCGCCGCATCTGTCGTTTGTGGCTTTAGATACTCTATTTGTCTGATGGGCTCATTATAGCCGATATTATAAACGAAATAAAAATCAGAACCAATGCGGGGAATCCAGTGTAGCCGGATATTGTAAATCACAATTTCATCCAGATCGTTATATTGTGTGAATAATGCGCAGTTTAATTTGGTAGTGAAGGCATAATTCATATAAAGAGCTATTTCATTCGTGTGCACATCTCCCTGATCTAAATCCACTTTATTAAGGGTATAACTGCCATTTACATTGAAGTGTTCGTTGATATTTAGCCCTACTTCTCCTTCAAATGTCTGGATATGACCGCCGTAAAAATCACCCCAATTATAGAGAAGAGCCAGCCAAATCCTCCTTGCCTGATAAGTCTCAAATTGTAGTTCGTAATTATACATCATATATTTCCCGGAAGGGATCAGAATATCATCTGTCAGCCCAAAGCCTTCTTCCAGTCGATCGTAGTTTTGAATAAAATTGACTTCAAATTTTTCTCCTGATTTAAGGACGGCACCCAAGGGTCGGGTCTCATTGCGAAAACTTTCCAACTCATGAGTGGACTGCTGCTGATAAAAAGAAAAACCCCATGGCTTGAACAAAAATCGTTTGATTCCATATTCCGTCAACCAGCGGGGAGTGATGCGCAATGACCAAATATAGGAATTGTAATCCGACCTTCGGATAAAACCCAATTCAGGGTTAAAATCAGACCTCATACTACCGATGGCCATAAAATTATCAATAAGATCATTGGGATAATCTACTGAAAGGCGATAAGTGAGGGCATTTCCCTGATGTTTAAAATCTTCCAGACTGGTGGCAACTTTAGCACTTACTACGATATTTTTGTCCCCCAGAAACCCGGCAGATTGATATTCTGCATCTATCCCAAGTACCTGACTGGAGTGCTGGTTGTCCACCACATTGGTCAAAATTCCTCCTACATACGATTGTTGTCCCAAATCGTGTTTGTACCTTAATACCGTATTGTTTTTGGTGGCAATCGAATCAACAGCGGCTTCCTGAATATTCAAAAATCCAATATTATGCACTCCCATTTTTCCGAATAATCTCGCGCCGACAATAACGGGAATTTGTTTTCCATCTTCAATCCCGATTGCTCTTGAATAAAAAGCCTGATTTCTATCGCCGAGGTAGAATCCGTATAAGTCATATCCTTCCAAAAAGAATTGCCTTTTTTCAGGAAAGAAAACATTAAAACGAGAGAGGTTTACCGGAATACGGTCGGTCTCGACCTGTGCAAAATCGGTAAAAGTGGTCAGATTGAGTTTTAGGGTTGGAGAGAGGAAGACGTTGAGGTCTCCACCTACCTTGAGTGGATAGTTTGTCTTATTATTTTTTTCGGAATGCCGCCCGGCTAAGATATAGGGTTTAATTTCAAATTTCTTTGCGTAAGCAATATTGGATAGACCAGTAAGTCTTCCCGCTTTGACAACTGAAAAAATATAACTATCCCTCGACCAGCCCTGCCAAAGTGCCTGTTCATTTTTGGAGACAATATCCCTTTCAAAATTTAACGCCCAATTCAGACTGGTACCGGATTTGAATTGTAGGGTATTGAAGGGAATAACGACTTCGGCAAACCAGCCTTCATCTGTGATAGTGGTCTGTGCATCCCAAACGCCATTCCAGTCTTGATTACCATCTTCTCCTCCCGAAATCAAAACATCCGTTCGTGCACCGTTGGGATTGATAGCAAATAAATAGCCGGTCCGATTGTCATCAAAAGGACTAATCATTATCTGAAAATTATCATCGGATTCATAATCGAAATCGGTATTCATGAATTTGGCGACAATGGTCGAAGGATCTTTTTGGTAGCACCAGATACCGACGTAAAGATTATTGGCATTATACACAACAGCGACCTCTGTCCGCTCCGAAACCGGCCTCCCATAATCCAGTTCTCTTTGTGTAAAATTGCTGATATGTGGAACATCCCGCCAAACGGCATCATCCAGTATCCCGTTTACTTTTATGGTTTTTTTTATTCTAAAAGCCTGTACCGCGGACGGCTCGCTATGCTGTCCCAAAACCATGTTCAAATGGAGCGTAAGAATCGCAAAAAAAAGTAGTTTGTATTTCATCATAACACATGATGTTGATGCTAAAGAAGGGCAATTTAGGGACAGTTTCTGTAAATGAGAAAGGAAAGGGAAAATTGTTAAGGTAATCGCGTTAAAATTATAGGGGCATACGAATGTTCATGAAGGAAAAATGAAGAAAAATAGCTGCCAAAGGGAGGTTTAAATTAAAAACAACCACGAATGCCTCATGGCTGCGAGACAAGATTCGCGGCATTCTTTTTGTAATCTCTTCTTTTGAGACTCAAGGTCTTTTCATGCAATTTATTTTCGTGCTGTTCCTAATACACTTCAACAAGCCTACTCAATGTAGTTGATCCCATCTGAATTTCAAGAAAGTAAAGGCCCTTATTAAATGAACTCATATCAATCGGAGCGGCATCGTTTTGGGTATAAACCAGCTGCCCAATACTATTGTAGATCATCAGTTTGTTCAAAACCAAGAAGTGGCTGTCAATATGCAAAAAACCGGTAACCGGATTAGGATATAAATCGACAGACTCCACTTCTTCCGGGACATTAACCGCCAGTGGTCCCGAAGCAGCCAGCCACCGTGTTGCATTCATAATTAATCGTTCGTGATTGCCATTGGCATCTTCAGTCCAGCCATTATAGAGGTTGTCATTATTATCCCCGGAGCCATCATCAGGAGGAGAACTATCCCCCAATGCAACAACTTTACCCATCCCATAGGTAGCATAGGCACACATGACCCCTTTATTGCCCGAATGATTAAACCCGGGGCGATAGACGACACCTTGGACAGAAGGGTTGTGAATAGGAAAGAGGGTCATAGAAGTACCTCCAAAAAATTCGACACTTGTCACATCACCATAACTACCATGCAAAAGAGGATCACTGGGTAAATTAGGAATATTGGTCGTCGCTTCCGTATAGAATTCATAATCAAAAATAAAACCAAAGGGATTATATGTTACGCTATTATTGGTCAGTAAATCATTCCAAATATCAACAGAGTCATAGCCATCATTATTCCTGTCAGAATTGTCGTGATCTGAAATGATAAATAGTCCCCCGCCATCCTGTACGTAATTAATCAAGGCTGTTTTTTCACCAGCGGTAAACAAGATATTGGGTTCACAGACCACAAAAACGGTATAATTGCTCAAATCCTGTGAATTACTATTATTGCCGTAGGTGATTGCTCCATTGACGGGCAGGGTTTCGACCACGTATCCTTCCTTCACCGCATCAACCGCCCAGGCAGACAGTGCCCCCGTCCAGTAGGACTCCGGTGTGTTGGCATTAATTCCTGATTGTGCCGTGGTCGGAATTCGTTGGGGGTTGGATTCATTACCATAGAGATTGTGCAAATCCGCATCAATGACCCAATCTGCATTGCCTGCCATCTCTGCCTTCGTGGCATCAAAAAGGACTTTCACCTGGCTTTGAGCCTGATAAAAAATAAAAGAAAATAGGAATACAAATATTATACGCATGGTCAATATATTTTTAGGTAAAACTCATCAATTAGGAATGAGTTAAAAACGAGGAATCAATTTTGAGGTATTTGCTCCATTCATTTTTCAAACGGTGTATTCAATACGTCAAAAAAGGGCAAATAGTTGTTTGGCCATCCTTATTTTATGATTTTTTGACAAAATTTGTGATTCATCTGCCGTTTAGTATTTCCCGTAAGCTCACAAGGAGACAAAACTTTGGTGAGGTACATCTTTATTTTGCGAGGCTCATTTTTTTTCATATATTTGTCGCTCAACTCAATAATGACAAAACAAATAAATATGATGAATTTATCCCTTTTTTTAGAAGATAGCGCAAGGAGGTATTCCGAAAAACCTGCCTTTACGTTTATGGATACGACCCTTAATTTTAAACAAATAAATGCAGCTGCTAATCAAGTAGCTAATGCGTTATTAAAGGAGGGGATAGGACATGGTGACAAGGTGGCATTGAGTTGTTTGAATGTCCCTTATTTCCCCATTATTTATTTTGGCATACTAAAAACAGGGGCAGTGGTTGTGCCGCTGAGTGTCTTATTAAAACCGGATGAAATCGAATATCATTTGAAAGATAGTGATGCTGTGGCTTATTTTTGTTTTGAAGGAACACCACAGCTACCGATGTCTAAAATGGGGCACGAAGGCTTTTTACAGGTTGAATCCTGCAAAGCTTTTTACGAGATCAAAGCCAATCCGGCAGACACTTCAACTTATGATGGTGCACAGACATTTGTAAGTTTAACGAATGGGATGCCTCCGACTTTTGATACTTATCAAACGGGAGCGGATGATACAGCGGTAATTATCTATACCTCGGGCACGACAGGACGACCGAAAGGAGCAGAGCTTTCGCATAATAATTTGGCGATGAATGCGATAATTTCCCGGGACTTTCTGGGCATTACTTCCGATGATACGCAATTAGTCGTTTTGCCATTGTTTCATATTTTTGCCATGACCGTCTTGATGAATGCCGGTGTTTATAAAGGAGCGCATAGTGTTTTGCTACCTCGTTTTGAGGCTAAAACGGTATTTTCTTTATTTTTGAAACATAAAATAACATTTTTTGCGGGTGTCCCGACGATGTATTGGGGACTGACCAAAGCACTGGATGACAGTGTGGATATTGATGAAATTTCCAAGAATTTAAGGCTGGCGGTTTCCGGGGGAGCCTCCCTGCCATTGGCCGTATTGAATGATTTTAAAACAAAATTTAATGTGCCTTTACTAGAAGGTTATGGAATGTCCGAGGGCTCACCGGTTGTAACTTTCAATCAATTAGAAATCGGAACAAAACCAGGATCTATTGGAACGCCAATTTGGGGCGTGGAGGTAAAGTTAATTGATGCCGAAGGTAAGGAAGTAGGCGTTGGAGAGAAAGGAGAGCTGCTTTATAAAGGACATAATGTAATGAAGGGCTATTATAACCGACCAGAGGCAAATGCCAAAACATTAACAGATGGCTGGTTGCATTCCGGAGATATTGCGGTTAAAGATGAAGATGGATTTTATTTTATTGTCGATCGAACCAAGGATATGATAATTCGAGGAGGCTTAAATGTTTATCCCAGAGAAGTAGAGGAAGTCATGATCCACCATGAAGCAGTGTCGCTTGTCGCAATTATCGGTGTACCAGATGAAAAAATGGGAGAAGAAATAAAAGCCTTTGTCATACTAAAGGAAGGCGCATCCATCTCAGAAGAAGCCTTAAAAGCCTGGACTAAATCCAAAATTGCCGATTATAAATATCCGCGCATTATTGAATTTGTCGATTCATTACCAATGAGTGCAACGGGTAAAATTTTGAAGAAGGAATTGCGGTGATGATAGGGGG
>CAZNCI010000219.1:0-6928 GCA_964571475.1 uncultured Saprospiraceae bacterium
TTAATTTTTGTCAAGATTTTAATATCAGGACAAAGATAGATGTGTTTAAGGGCAAAAGCCGATTATCAATGTAAAGTGATTGTAAGCTTTGAACTTTACAATTTCCTTACATTGAAATAATTGAAAATAACGGTTGAAGTAGTGAAAGACTTAGGGCATGAACCTATTCATCCATGTTCTCATCCATGAATTTATAACCAATTCCCTTGATCGTACTAATAAATTCTTTGCCAATTTTTTTTCGGATTTCACGAACATGGACGTCTAAGGTACGGGTGTTGAGAAGGACTTCGATTCCCCAAACTTCCCGGAAAATTTGTTCCCGGGTGAATACGGTTCCGGGATCACTCGAAAGCAATACAAGTAAGTTGAATTCTTTTTTAGCCAAGGGAATCTTTTGGCCGTTTAATTTCACGGTGCGTTTTTTGGTATTAATCTTTAGGGAGCCAAATTTGCGTTTGTGGTTCGATTTGCCTGCTTCGTCGGTGGATTTACCTCTCCGCAAATGCGCTTTTAAGTGGCTTAAAAAGACTTTGGGGCGTAAAGGTTTGGTGATATAACCATCTCCGCAGGCATTCATGGCACTCTCCTCTGTGATGTCATCCCGTAAAGCAGTTAGGAAAAGAATTGGGGTGTTTTGTAAATCTGGATTTTCCCGGAGTTTTCTACAGGTCTCAATTCCATCAATTCCGGGCATCATAATATCGAGGACAATAATATCAGGAAGGATTGTTTCTGCAATGCGAATACCCTCGACCCCCGACTGGGCGATATGTACCTCAAAGCCTTCTTTTTTAAGGTTGTAACCCAAAAAGTCAAGAATGTCAACTTCATTATCGACTAATAGTATTGTTTTTTTCTTTTTTTTCAATAGAAGTTTTCCTTTAAAAAGCTAAGATTTCGTGACAAAGGTTCTTTCTTTTTTAATAGATGGGAAAAAAAGAACGTTAAATAATTGTAAATTTATTGATTCCTCCTGCTCAAAGTCATTTTTTCAATACTTCCTTGTATATTTGGTGGTGAGTTGGACAATGAAAGACCATATTATTAAACCACAATATGCGAAAATGGATTAACGAAGGTTTTAAACTTTACTACGATTATGTGCATAAGCGTACCTTAAATTATTTGTCCAATCCCGAAAAAACGCAGGCAAATGTGCTTATGGAGTTAATTCAATCTGCCAGAAGAACCCAGTGGGGGAAAATGCACCGGTATTATCAAATCAAGTCACCTGTTGACTACAGAAATCACGTACCCATCCAAGATTATGAAAGCCTAAAGCCATTTATCAATCGAATGATGCATGGGGAGAAAGATGTTTTGTGGAATGGGCAGGTCTTTTTATACTCCAAATCCTCCGGTACAACCAGTGATAAAAGCAAGTTTATTCCAATTAGTGCGCAAAATTTACGCAAATGCCATATAAGAGGTTCCTGGCAAACAATGATGTGGTTTTATCACAACCGTCAGGATGCAAGGCAGTTTGAATGTAAAAGTCTCGTTATGGGAGGCAGCCTTCAGGCATTTCCTCCTTATCCCAAAACGATTATAGGGGATGTATCTGCGCACATGATTCAGCGGATGCCCAGTGTCGGGAAGCCATTTTATACGCCTGACTTCAAAACTGCACTCATTTCGGATTGGGAAGAGAAATTGGAGCGGATGGCTCACATTTGTGCCCACGAACAAAATATGGTCATGATTGGAGGGGTTCCCACCTGGACGGTCATTTTGTTGCGGCGTATTTTGGAAATTTCCGGCAAGGAAAACATGATGGAAGTATGGCCAAATTTTCAGGGTTATATCCATGGAGGGGTAAGTTTTTTGCCCTATAAAAAACAATTTGAAGCATTTTTCCCTTCTGAAAATGTCAGTTATCAGGAAATATATAATGCCTCGGAAGGTTTCTTTGCTGTACAAAATGATTTTTTAGATCATGGGATGTTATTGCTGATTAATAGCGGTGTTTTTTATGAATTTATCCCAATAGAAGAATGGGGCAAAAAATCACCTCAAACTGTTTTTTTGCACCAGGTTGAGCTGGGTAAACAATACGCCATGGTTATCAGCACTAATTCGGGATTGTGGAGGTATCAGTTAGGAGATACCATAATGTTTACTTCCGTTAACCCGCACAAAATAAAAATAACGGGCAGGACCAAACAATTTGTCAATGCTTTTGGGGAGGAAGTAATGGTGGAAAACACAGATAAGGCGTTAAGTAAGACCTGTCAGGAATTTGATGCAATCGTTACCGAATATACCGTTGGTCCTATTTATCTGGAAGGGACGAACAGGGGAGGACATGAGTGGTTAATAGAATTTAAAAAAGCACCTGAAAATATACTGAAATTCAGTGAAATCCTCGATAAAAACCTACAATTGCTCAATTCTGACTATGAAGCAAAAAGGTATAAGGACATCGCCCTTCAGTCGTTAATCATCCAGGTTCTCCCGAAAAACACCTTTCATAACTGGATGCGAATGAGAGGTAAATTTGGGGGACAGAACAAAGTGCCACGTCTTTTTAACAATAGGAAATACGTAGATGATCTGATTAACTTCTCTTCCAATAATTCCTAGCCTATGCCACTAAATGTATTGATTAGTTTTGCATTGGCGCTCATTATGTTTGCCGTAGGAATGTCGATTGATTTTCGCGCATTCAAAGCAATCACCTTGAGACCAACGGCATTTTTTGTGGGATTAAGTTCCCAGATGTTGGTACTTCCCTTCATGGCATTTTTAATTGTGTGGATGGCCCCTTTAGACCCCTATTTTAAAATAGGGCTGTTCATTGTGGCATTATGCCCGGGAGGTACAACCTCCAATTATATCTCTTATTTGATTAAGGGCAATACGGCCTTATCCATTTCATTAACTACCATCAATGGGCTTTTATCCCTATTGACGATTCCATTTTTGACCAATATTGCCCTTCAATATTTTATTCATACCGATCGTGCTTTTTATCTGCCTTTTTTGGATACCGTCTGGCAAATATTGTTGGTGACACTAATTCCCGCTTTATTGGGGGCTGGTATCAAAAGTAAATTTCCTCAATTTTCCATCAAATATCATTCGGTCATTAAGAGGGTAACCATTTTGATTTTGGCATTGGTTTTTGGGATATTATTATTAGGCAACAAATCGCAGGGTGGGGTTCAACTCACATTTAATGAAGTAGGGCAAATACTTCCCTTTGCATTATTACTTCATTTATTGGGGTTGTTGTGGGGCTTTTATCTACCAAGAATAAGTGGCTTTTCCGTTAGAAATAGCATAACCCTTAGCATAGAAGTCGGCTTGCAAAACACTACCTTGGCTTTATTAATAACGGAAACATTTCTTCATGAGCCTGCCATGACCAAGCCTGCTATTGTATATGCTGCATTTAGTTTTTGGACGACGCTGGGGTTTGCCTGGTGGCAAAAGAGGAGGGAAGACTTATTCTAATGCTTCCAGTTGCTCTAATAACCAGTCTTTCTCCAAAAGAGGGTTACATGCTGTAATTGTTTTTTTTAGATTCTGAATGTCCTTTTTGCTATACGGATTGACTCGAACTAATTTTCTTAACATTCGCAAATGATTATTGTAAACAGAGTGATGATAACCAACCATTTTCTTTCGATGTAAATAAGTGCGGGTGCTTTCTAATAAAGATTCAAGCGCATCCATTTCTTTCTTTTTATAATAAATCTTCAATAGGAGCATTTTGGCATTCAAATTCAGTAAACTATCCGAAAAGTCAGTCCCCCCCAGCCATTCCATGGCTTTATCGTGTTCGTCTTTTTCAAAATGGTAACGAGCATAGCCATAATAGCTGAAGTTTTCGCGATGTTCGGCAGGTAAATAAGATTGGTATCTATTAATAAAATCATAAGCCCAGTCAAATTCTTTTAATTGAAGCGCATTAAAAATAATATTGATGAAGGACCATGGACTTAGCGTATTGTTTTCAATTAAAATCTTAGACTCCATCCCTTTTTTATACAAATCAAAGGCTTCCTTCCTAAAACTTATATCTCCGGCGTTCATTTTTCCAATACAATAATTAATGGCCATTAGATAAATATCGCGAATCTCTGTTTGAGTAAAAAAATGCCCTTTTTCGAAAATATTGGACTTGAGTTGGTCAAAATATTGCCGTTTATCGGGCGTTGTCAAAGCCATATAGGTGTAATAATAAATAGATATGGCGGGTATTTTAAAATAATAACCTTCTTCAATATGTGTAAGAATCTCTTCAATAAGTGCCGGGCTATATTCTACTTTATAAACCTTTTGGTGTGATAACATCAGGCAGCTCTGACGAAGTTTGTCGGCAAAGTAGGTGGCATCCAGCGCATCGGACATCTCCTGTAAATTCAACTCGACATTTCTTTTTTGCTTTTCGAAATAAATGTAGCGCTCTCGCTGGATTAGATATTCATTTCTAAGGAAATGCTCGTCGTTGATGATTGATTTTTCCTGTAATTCTGTGGCGCTTTTAATTGCTCTTAAATAAGGTTTCGTGAGTTTCTTTTTTCTTAAAACACTTGCAAGGGCTAATTTTGCCCGAATTTCATTTTCTTTCAATCCATTATAGGTTAGGAAATCTTCAATCGTTTTATTGAGGAAGTGTATTGTCTGTCTCATTTTGGCATCATCATATTTTTCTTTTGGGTAGATTTTTGAAAAAACCCGTTCCTTTTTGAGGAATTTTTCGTCTAAAAGATGATTTTTATGAAAAAAATATTCAGTTAAAGCGATGACATCTGTTCGTTGATTGTGGATAGGCGAAGCCAGCCATTTTTTAAATTCCCGCTTTTCTTTTGCTGAAAAACTTTTAATAATAAAAATTAATGAATTTTTTTTCATGAAAAATGTAATTTTTTTTCAACATTTATTATAAATGTAATTTTTTGATAAACAGTTGATTATATAAATGTAAAGGTATTAAAAAAAATCTTTTTTTTCAACAAATACCGTTTTTTGTCATTGGCAAACGTGAATAATAGCCTCATATTTGTATCATAATTAATAACAAACGACCTAAAAGGATAAGAAAATGGATAAATTGATAGAGGTTCTATCAAGTGGCTGGAGAGGCTATTTTACAAGGAGTATTCTTGTACTATCTCTTCTTTTCTTTTCGGTTGTTGGTTATGCCCAAGGGTGGGATGCTGCTTTTGGAGGAGCGAATGAAGATTGGGGGGAATCTGTTTTGCAAACAAAAGATCACGGATATATCTTAGTAGGTACAAGTGAGTCATTTGGCGAAGATCAGGATTTAGACGTATTTATCGTTCGGACGGATGTAGATGGAACGAAAATTTGGTCTAAAGTAATTGATGATGGATTCAAGGAGTTTGGTTATAAAATAATTAATGCAGCAGACGATGGTTTTCTGATAGCTGGAGAAGCAAGTGTAAGCCCGACAGATGCTCCAAGCCCATATTTACTGAAAATTTCTAAATATGGCAAAAAGATTTGGAGTCAGGTTTACGGATCTTTGGATATTAATGAGACTGGCTTAGATGTAGTAAAAAGTATAGACAATAATGGATACGCTATTATTGGTTCCTCTCAAACAGGAGTCGGAGGAGATTTTGACATATTGGTTATAAGAGTAGATTCAGCAGGTAATCAGCTTTGGCGAAAAACTTACGGCAATAGTAAAAGAGAGGAAGGAATTTCTATTGCAGCTATTTCTGGAGGTTTTATTATTGCGGGGGACACAAGAGAAGAGTTTGTCACTCCTCCAAGTAATAATATCTTCCTTGCCAGAATCAACAATGAAGGGGATACACTTTGGACAAGAACGATTGGAGATGTTGGACAAACAGAGTCTGTTAGTAAAGTGATCATTGACCAATCAAATAATATTGTTGTCGTCGGTTCTGCCAATGGATTTAGTAAAAATTTCATTGCAAAATACGATTTAGATGGGCAAGAAGTATGGCGAAGAACTTTTGGAGAAGGCAATACGAACGTGCTCAATGATATATTAGAACAGTCCGATGGCACCTTAGTCGCCGTAGGTTATTTAGAGCAAACAGCAGCCTCTCCATCAGACATCTTTCTGACTAAATTTGATGAAGATGGAAATACGATTTGGACGAAGATTGTAGGAGATGAATATCGGACAGATATCGCTCAGGCGATTGCACCCAGAGTTGGAAAAGGATTTGTTATTGTCGGCTACAATTCAATTGCCGCAAATCTTGGCATCGGAAATGATGCCACCTTAATTACAACCGACGAAAACGGAAACTTTAACTCTAACCAAATAACAGGAAAAGTATTTCACTCTGAAGATGGATGTAATCCCTATCAGGATGGAGATACCCCACTGTCGCAGTGGATTATAAAGGCAGAAAATGCCAATGCGACTTACTTCGCATCAACGGATGATGAAGGAAACTATCAAATGTCAGTCGATTCGGGATCATATACGCTGACTGTTTTACCCATGAATGATTATTGGGCTTCTTGTAATCCTTTAGGATTTGGAGTTACTTTCAATCAGTTTTATGATACGACAAGTTTTGATTTCCCGATTGTCACAGAGATTATGTGCCCATCTTTGAGTATAGATATTTCTGCTGACCCATTGATTATCTGTGAAGATGCTGATTATACTGTTTCTTATTCAAATTTGGGAACACAAACAGCAACTGATGCTTATGTAGAAGTGAGCTTTGATGATGAATTAACTTATAACTCATCCTCTATCATCCCTACTATTGATGGCGATATTTATCGGTTTGAACTGGGGGATATCGAACCGTCGCAGGAGGGAAGCTTCACTATCAATACATCCGTTAGTTGTGATGGGATGCTAGATGGACAATCAAGTGGAGTAATGGCACATATTTACCCAGATAGCCTATGCTTGGAACCAGCTGAAAACTGGGATGGATCAAGCGTTCAATTATCTGGT
>CAZNCI010000220.1:0-6887 GCA_964571475.1 uncultured Saprospiraceae bacterium
TGGGCAATGACATGAAAGCTAGTCTGGCATTTCTGAGGGCGATGGCGTAAGGTAGGATTCGACCATATACATATTAATATCGGTCTCCATTCCTTCAAAAGTACCATTTTTGATACAATGGAAGTCCTCTTTGATCAGGTCATAAGTAGCCTGTGATATATTGACAAAATTTGGCATACCGTTGGTTTCCATACGGGAAGCGATATTCACGGTATCTCCCCACACATCGTAGGCGAACTTTTTGATGCCGACAATTCCAGCCACCAGCGGACCGATGTGAACCCCGACGCGCATTCTAAAATAAGGTCGATTTTCGGCTTTTCTTTCCTGCTCCGTTTTTTTCATAAAGGCCTGCATTTCCAAACCGGCATTGATAATATCAATCACTTTTTGCTTACCCGGGGCGGTCATTCCTCCTACGGCCAGATAGGCGTCTCCTACTGTTTTGATCTTTTCGATTTGATATTTTTCAATAATTTCATCAAAGGCGCTAAAACAATAGTCAATTTCGTCAACGAGGTCTTCCGGCTCCAATTTCGCTGCAATTTTGGAAAAACCTACAAAATCGGAAAAGAGCACCGCCACAAAGTCATGCCTTCGTGCTTTTGTATAACCTTTTTGCTTCAGCTCATCTGCTATTTCCCTGGGTAAAATATTCAATAATAATTCATCTGATTTTTGTTTTTCCTGCCGGAGCTCTAATGTCCGGGTTTGCACTTCTTTTTCCAACATCCGTTCGTTCTTTTTCAAGCGATAAATCCGAAACCTCAAAAGTGCCCAAATCGCCCCAATCGCCAAAAGGGCCATTAATAACAGAAACCACCATTTCTGGTAATACGGTTTCTGTACGGTCACATCAATTGATAGGATATTTTCACTCCAGTCTTCATTATGTGCCTTCGATTTTACTTTGAAAGTATATTTACCCGGCGGAATATTGGTATATCGAATACTATGGTTGGTAAGGGGGGCAGACCATTCATTTTCGTAACCTTCCAACCTATAAGAATAGAGGTTTTCAGAAGGATACCGATAGTCTGCCAAAGAGAAGTCCAAACTAAAAAATTCATCATCCGGGCTTAGCGTAATTTGTTTTAATTCACTCAATCCATATTGTTGCACATAAAGACTATCCTCCCTGGAGTTTAACTTTGTAAACCGGGTTAGCAGTAAAGGGGCTTTCCGCTTTTTCTCCTTGGCAGCCAATAAGCGCTTCTCCGGATAAAAGGCATTGACGCCATTCATACCCCCAAAATACATGCGACCATCTTTTGATTTGTAAAAAGAATTTCGATTAAACTCATTGGCGCTCAAACCATCCGTTACAAAAAAGTTAATGAATTTCTCCGTTTGCATCGACATTCGACTCAGGCCATAATCCGTGCTAATCCACAAACAAGAATCGCCCTCTGGTAATATTCCGTTGATAAAATCATTGGGCAAGCCGTCTTTGGTGGTGAAATACCGAATAGTATCCGTATCTATATTCAACCGGTATAATCCCATACCGGAGGCAATCCACAAATGACCAAAATCATCTTCCAAAGTATGATTAATTTTATTGTGTTTTAGAATATCATCCTTTGAGTAATGATTGATCCGCTCTCCGGTTTCCGTTAATTGAAAAAGCCCGTTATCGAGGGTTGAGACCCAAATGTAATCCTTCGTTTTGCCCTGATAGATGTAACTAATTTGGCCGTATTGTTCATCCCATTTTCCAAAACGATCCTGATAATCGACCAATTTTTGTGCATCGGGGTCGTAAAGGAATAATTTATCCATACAGCCCATCCACAATTGGTGATTTTTGTCCTCCATCACATAACCCAGATCAATTTTTGGATGGGGAAAAATAGTGTCAATGCTTAGATCATTTAGGTTGATTTTTATACCGTTTCCAGCCCAAAGAGCCCCACGAAAATAGTGCAGCCCAAATGGATAATTGAAAAAATCTCCCGACGAAAATAAAGGTATTAGGTTGTCATTTTTAGGGTTCAGAATATGAATAGAGTTGTAGTAGGAGATATAGATATTGCCTTTATCATCTTCCGTGATTTCACGGGTACTACAATATCTATCCGTGCAATATTCACTTCCTCCATTCAGATAAGACTGGAATAAATTACTGCCAAATACCAGCTTTATAGCCCCATAATCCGTTGCGAGCCATATTGCCCCTGTCTTATCTTTAAATATCTCCCTAAACTGGCAGGTGTTTTTGGTTACACTTTTTATTTTAGGGGTATGGTTTATCAATTGTTTTTCCTTGGCTTTGTATTGTAATAAAATGCCATTTCCACCTATCCAAATATCGTGATTTTCCTCCACCAATAAGGCATTGGCAATGATTGATTTTTGCAATAACTCATTCAGGGGATGCGGCTTAAATCCCTCCCCGACGTCATCAAAAGAGAAGATATAACCATTGGAGAGCAACACCCAAAGCTGGTCATTGGATAAAAACAGTTGTACGACATGATTCGATACACTCCGTCTTTTTGTCGGAATCAAAGGCGCTTTAAATTTGGCGACGATCTGTCCTGATTTTTTTAATTTCCAAATTTCGTTTTGCCCCATGGCAACAAAAATATGATTACGGTATTCAATCAATGGGCGACCGGGATAATTTCCTTTTGCTTCAAAAAGGTAAGAAATAG
This sequence comes from uncultured Saprospiraceae bacterium, assembly GCA_964571475.1. Taxonomy (GTDB): domain Bacteria; phylum Bacteroidota; class Bacteroidia; order Chitinophagales; family Saprospiraceae; genus JALVDO01. Next base: position 2,658 of record CAZNCI010000220.1, read on the forward strand.
GTTGCTGTTGTTTTTTTTGAAAAATAGTCGTTTTAGCCGTTCTTTCATCATAAACACTGCCCCAAAGCGTCTCCTCACTATCTACGAAAAAGTCATGAGGTACCTGCGCCTGTCTTTTTAGGTCACTTTTCCCATTCAAAGCATAGATATTGGGCGCATTTTTCCCATTTAGATTTATCTGCCCGATAAAATTACTCATACCAAAGACAAGCCCTGCGCTATCAGCTACTAAGCTGACAACAGCCTTTTGACGGATTTGGGGGAGTGCCTGTTCATAATATTCAAAACGATAACCATCAAAACGATTCAAGCCATTGATGGTTCCTACCCAGATATAACCCACGCTATCCTGCTGAATGCTGAATACATTTCGGTGGCTCAATCCATCATCAAAATCATATACTTTGATTGACATTTCATTGTCTTGTGCCATCATAAAGGGACAAATGCCCCATAGCAAAAAAAGTCCAAAAAATACTTTCATAAAACGAATATACACAGCTTTATGGAGTTATTTCCACTCTTGTCTCCAAATAAATAAATATCATCCCCTTTTTTTTCGTCAAATATCAAAAATGCCTTATATTAGCCGTCGATTATTCCTATTAACAATAAAAATAAAAAATATGAGTCAATTTGATGACAAAGTAGCTCTTTATGCAAAAGAACTAAAAGACAAGGCAGGTATTGATGCAGATATGGATCTTTTAAGAAAAGTATCTAAAGGCTTAGGTCCAAGCATTTACAATGTAGATTCTTCAAAAGTTTCTTGTTCTGATTCTAGCGAATTGGATAGAGTGAAAACCAATTTCTTAATGAAAAAATTGGGCTTAGCAGATTCTGACAAGCTCGATGCAGCTATTAAAGAAGTATGCGAACAACTCGGAAGCTCTAATAGAAACAAATACAGAGGTATGTTCTATTATCTATTAACGATCAAATTTGGTAAAGAATCTATTTACGCTTAGTAATGATTTTTTATCATCAAAAAAGGCTTAATCCTTCATTTAGGGTTAAGCCTTTTTGTTAGGAAACAGGAAAAAGTTACGTCATGAAGATTGGTTTATTCTTTGGTTCATTCAACCCCATTCACACCGGTCACCTCATTATTGCTAATTATATGGCTACTCAAACTGACCTCGATGAGGTCTGGCTAATTGTTTCTCCACAAAATCCCTTAAAGCAAAAGTCTTCCTTAGCCCCCAATCAAAGTAGGTACTACCTAGCCCAATTGGCGATTGAAGACAATCCGAAATTAAGAGTCAGCAATATAGAATTTTCCCTTCCTACTCCTTCTTATACAGTTGACACATTGGTTGTTTTGCAGGAGAAATACCCGGATAAAGAATTTGTTCTCATCATGGGGGGGGATAATTTAGTGACCTTACACAAATGGAAAAATTACGAAATTCTCCTACGGGATTACGCGATTTATGTCTATAAAAGACCGGGATATGAGCTACCTGATTACAGCGCCAAAACGTCTATTCAAATATTTGACAACGTACCGCAAATGAACATCTCTGCGACCTATATAAGACAATGTATCAAAGACAAAAAATCAATTCAATACCTGGTAAAGGATAATGTCTATGAAGAGATTTTAGCGAGTAATTTATACAGCAAATAAATAAATGCCTGGATTTGAGATTGCTCAAATGAATTATAAGGTATCCCGAACAAAATAAAACTCAAAGGGCATTCCCCTGATAGAGGTCTGAATAACCAATGTAGAATCTGTTAATGACTTAAGGGTCAAATCCAGATTCAGGCTGGATTCTGTCTGGTGGATAATATCGCCGGAGAGGGTATATTTTCCCTGCTCCAATTGACCATTATTAATATTGGTCGTCATCATCCCCTCTTCCTGAAATTCAAAAAAAAGATGATTTAGCAATTCCGTTTTATTTTCTCCCCGAAAAGCTTTTTCCAAGGACCATTTCCCGAGTAGCAATTGTTCTTTTTCCAAATCCTCCCCACATCCCAAAAGTAGTAATGCGCTTAAAAAGACCATTATTCCCGAAATAAAATATGTACTTCTCATAGACTAAAGGGTTCTATTCGTATATTATATTGGCAACAAAAGTAACTTAAATTGTTCATTTTATCCCCATTTTTCCAAAAAAGAGCACAACAAAAGATCTAAAGCCACAAAAAGAGCATAAGATGTGGCACTTCATTTACGCCAGAAATTCCCCTTATTGGGTAGTGGGATAATAATAATCTATTCTTCATTTCTAATTTTTATTTCATTTTGTTGCATTTTATGCTAAACAATAACTAACTTTATGTAAAATATTTAAAATCCATACCTAAAATCCTCGTTTTTTTATATTTCTACCAATCATTTGTGACTATAATTTAGCCAACAAATTAAGTATTAATTATTGGTAGAAGAAGTAGCTCATGAAACAGAATTACTCAAAACGGAATAGATTCAACTCAAGAAAAAGGTACCTAATGGTCTAACATTTCTTGTTTGTATTATTAAATATTTAATTAAAATTCACTCCCATGCGAAACTTAATACTTATTGTGTTATTAACTTTCCCTTTATTGTTAAGTGCCCAAACAAGGCCGTCCTATTGTGACGGACCGCCTCCAACTTCTTATGCAAAAGGTGGTGATTGGGGAAGGGGCAAAAAGCCTGTTAAAAGACCCAGCCTCCCCAAATTCGCGACCCAGCCTGTCAAACAATACAAAGTTCAGGTGGCTATTTTAAGAGAGACCTCTCCTGAAGAATATCCCTTTCACGAAAGCCTAATCGCCAGACATCGCCCTTGTGAGGAAGTGTGGGTGATTGAATCAAAGGATAGCTTCGATACAAGAGCAGAAGCCGTAGCCTATCAGAAAAAAATAGAAAAACTAGGCTATAAAGGAGCTTATATCATTGAAATGGTTGGCTGGGAACAGTAGAACTGCTATCTAAGAGCATTTTTGGAGTACCTTCGTATTAAGAAGTAAACTCCAAGCAAGCGCTAAGTCAACTCGGGTAGTTTGGTTAATAATGCTGCGTATTTTTCATCATCGAAAGAGGTCTCTTTTTCGATAGTGTTGTTTATGACAATGGACAAGCAGGAAGCAATCATTTTTTTGCTGTCCTCCTCCTTATACCCCTGTTTCAGTAGCCGGTGATATGTCTCCAGCACTATTGTTTTTTGTTCCTGCAATTGAGATTCAACCATATTTAACAGTAATTGAACCATAAAGTCTTTATTCATTATTATTGTTTCATGTTATCAAAAAAAGTACAAAGTTTTCGTTATTCGCCTCTTCCCGTAAGCACCTTGCGCAGCTCAATAAGATAACATCTTTTGCCTTGTTCGAAGATGACACCTTATGCAAATAGTTTTAGTTACTCAATGCTTTTTTTGTGAAATCAGAAAGTACCAATTTTCCACTTATTTCGGCTCGTTCCTCCAGTAGTTCGTCCCAATTTTCCGTCTCTTTCCAAAGGATTTTTTTCATTTGAAGCAGTGCCGCCGGATTGCTTTTGGACAACTGATGCGCTAATTGGTCCACCGCGGTGTCGAGCGCTTCCATGTCCTCATGCAGGTCAGCAAACAAGCCCTGCCGGAGCGCCCATTCTGAAGACTGCCAGACTGTCGCATTCAAACTTAGGTGAGAAAATGCCGCCAAGCCTATTTTTCGTTCTACAGCCGGGCTAATCACAAAGGGACCAATACCGATGGATAATTCACTTAGTTTGATGGATGCATACTTTGTTGCCAGGCAATAATCAGTTGCTGCCGCCAAGCCGACCCCTCCTCCTACTGCCTTGCCCTGCACACGACCTATTATCAATTTCGGGCAGGTCCGCATCGCGTTAATCACATTGGCAAAACCCATGAAAAACGCTTTTCCCTGCGCTTTATTTTCGATACTTACCAACTCATCAAAACTAGCCCCTGCACAAAATGTTCGACCCCCCCCACTTTTTAATACCACCACCTTTGTCTGCTGATCTTCCCCCGCAAAATGAATAGCCTCTTTTAGTTTTTTCAATAATGGACTGGGCATCGCATTATGACTTGGATGTGAAAAGGTAATGGTCCTGACGCCATCTACCAATATCGACTGTACGCTTCCGGATATATCTATATTCGCCATGGCACAAAGATAGGGAATTTGAATGGGAATTGGAATTAGAATAGAAATCAAAATTAGAAGGAAAATCAAAATGAAAACTTGCCTAGCCTGACGAAGTCGGATAGGTCAAAATGAAAATCA
>CAZNCI010000221.1:0-6869 GCA_964571475.1 uncultured Saprospiraceae bacterium
TGGGATGCAAACCGCCCTATCCACAAAGATGCAAAGGTGTCTTTATATACGTGGAAGGATGATGGTGGAAAACTAGCTTTTTGGCACTCTTCTGCCCACCTTATGGCGGAGGCACTGGAGGCCTTGTATCCGGGAGTGAAATTGGGTATTGGTCCATCTATTGATAATGGATTTTATTATGATGTTGACACGGGAGGGACGCAAATATCTATTAATGATCTGCCTGCTATTGAGAAAAAAATGATTGAATTGGCTCGCCAAAAGAATGATTATATTCGGAAGGATATTTCTAAGGCGGATGCGATTGCTTTCTTTAAGGAAAAGGACGATGAGTATAAATTGGAGTTGTTAGAAGGATTGGAAGATGGAACGGTTACGTTTTATGAGCAGGGTAATTTTACGGATTTATGCCGAGGGCCGCATATTCCCAATACAAGCAAAATTAAAGCGATTAAGTTGTTAAAAGTCGCAGGTGCTTATTGGAGAGGTGATGAGACGCGGAAGCAAATGACGCGCATATATGGTATTACTTTTCCCAAACAAAAGGAATTAACGGAGTATTTGCACTTATTGGAAGAGGCGAAAAAGAGGGATCACCGTAAACTGGGCGCAGAGCTGGAGTTGTTTATGTTCTCTGAAAAAGTGGGCGCAGGATTGCCAATATGGTTACCCAAGGGGAATGCTGTTCGGCAGCGATTGATGAATTTTCTGATGGAAGAGCAGGAGAAGCAAGGTTATCAATTGGTCACAACGCCTCATATTGGTAAGAAGGAATTATATGTCACTTCGGGGCATTATGAAAAGTACGGAGAGGATAGTTTTCAGCCTATTCATACTCCGAAAGAAGGGGAAGAGTTTTTGTTAAAGCCGATGAATTGTCCTCATCACTGTGAGGTATTCGGCAATAGACCTCATTCGTATAAGGAGCTACCCATTCGGATAGCGGAGTTTGGTACAGTTTATAGATATGAGCAGAGTGGAGAATTGCACGGATTGTCAAGAGTACGTGGTTTTACACAGGATGATGCCCATATTTTTTGTACTCAGGATCAGGTGAAAGAGGAGTTTTTAAAGGTGTTGGACTTGACAACAATGGTCTTTAAAAAGATGGGATTTAAGGAATTTACGGCTCAAATTTCACTGCGAGATCCGGAAAAACCGGAGAAATATATTGGGTCTAAAGAAAATTGGGACAATGCCGAACGGGCGATTATAGAAGCAACTGCGGAGGTCGGCTTAGAGACGGTGACCGAATTAGGTGAAGCGGCTTTTTATGGTCCTAAATTAGACTTTATGATTAAGGATGCCCTTGGTCGTTCTTGGCAATTAGGGACGATTCAGGTCGATTATAATTTGCCTGAACGTTTTGAGTTAGAGTATATCGGTTCTGATAATCAAGCACATCGACCAGTGATGATTCACCGTGCACCATTTGGTTCGTTGGAGCGATTTATGAGTATTTTGATTGAACATACAGCAGGTAAATTCCCGTTGTGGCTGGCACCGGAGCAGTATGCTATTTTGCCGGTAAGTGAGCGATTTGAAGATTTTGCCAAGAGTATTCAAACGGCATTGAAGGCTTATGATATTCGGGGTGTGATCGATAATAGATCGGAGTCTATCGGGCGGAAGATTAGGGATACGGAGATGAAAAAAATACCATTTATGTTCATCGTAGGCGATAAGGAAGCCGATAGTAATACTTTAGCGGTCAGGAAGCAGGGGGAAGGCGATATAGGAAGGATGACAATTGAGGAATTTGCCACTTATTTTAAAGAGCAGGCTGCGATTGTAGAATAAAAAAGAGCTGTTTTTCTTTCGGTAAGTATTCTTCGTTTTCAGGTAGGAAAGGAGGAGTATTTGGTGGTAAATACCCTGAAAAAGTACTTTTTAGGGGTAAAAGAACAGGGGAATATGGGCTGTGATTTGATAAATTGATATTTTTGTTATATATTTATACCGTTAAGAGCCTGTTTAGGGCAAAATATAATTTTGATTGGACTAATTGCTTAGATGAAATCCACCTATTTATTCCTATGATTTAAAAAATAAACAAGTTTTATGAAGCAAACTTTACTTTTAATTACATTTTTTCTTTTTTCGGGTATGGCGTTTGGTCAGACCAGCTTTTCGGCAGGTTTGAAATTTGTGCCGTCCACCCAAAAAATAGACATTAAAATTTTCCCTAATCCAGTCATGGCTGAATTGGGTATTTCTGATAATACACAGGTAAAAACAATAAAAATATTTAGTACCCTTGGTGGTGAGGTGAAAAGGTTTGATTACGAGGCTGGTACTCGATATTATGTTGGAGATTTACCACGGGGTATTTATTTAGTGCAGTTTTCAGATGCTGGAAATAAGGTGATTACCACCAAGCGAATGAAGAAGCAATAAATTTTTTGATTGCCAAATATTAACAATCCACATATGCAAGCCATCCCGATTCATTTTGGGATGGCTTCTTTTTGTAAGTAAAATGGGGTAATTATCTATTTCTCCACACCAATAAAAAAATGCTTGCCGCTGATTACGGCAAGCATTTTTTGTTAAACATAATAGGCAGTTTAGACCGCCATCGCCAATAGCATACCGGTTTCGCCTTTATAGATGCTCTTTTTGGACTGCTCCAATAATTCCTGAAGAATTTCTTTGGCTCTAAATAATTGCGCTTTAACTGTCCCAAGGGGAATCCCTAATTCTTTAGAAATTTCCTGATAGCTCATTTCCTGAAAATAGCGTAATTCAATCATCAAGCGATATTTTGAGCCAAGTTTTGCCACTAAGCGACGGGTCATTTTTTTGCGTTGGTCCCGGATCACTTCTTCTTCCGGATTAAGCGCTTTGCTTGGCAGGTTGCTGGCGAAGTGCTGATTTCCATCTACCTCATAAGGGGCATCAATAGAATAGACGTTGATTTTTTTCTTGCGAATAAAGTCGATACAGTTATTGGAGGCTATTTTGTAAAGCCATGTACTGAATGCAAAGCGCGGCTCATAGGAGGGGAGTTTAATGAATGCTTTTCCAAAGGCTTCTATTGTCAGGTCGTGTGCATCTTCTGTATTGCCTGTCATTTTGTACATCTGGTGAAAGATCGCACCTCTGTGCCTATCCATTAAGTATTCATAAGCTTTCTGGTCTCCAGAAATTGCCCTTTGAACCCATTCAAAATCGTTACTTGCCTTCTTTGTTAATGCTTGTGCTGCTACTTCCATTTTTTTCTATTCCTTGTTTTAAATAAACTTGGAGCGAATATTAAATAGTAGAATATGTAGAGGAAATCCAGGATAGGAATTAGTCGCTTTATTTTGTTCGCGCTTAATCTTCCGGCAAGACTGCCCATTACATAGACAACATTTAGTATTCTCACCCCATAACCTATGGATATAATCCATAAATAATGATGAAAAAGAAACAATGCTATTAAGCTGAAATAGTGCAAAAAGTGGCTTGCTGAGAATAATCCCAATAGCACCTGATGAACCAACTTATAGCTGCTTCCTGTACTTAAGTGTCGTGATTTTTGGTAATAGTAGCCTTGCCAGCTAGTCTCTGCTTCCGAAAAAACAAAGGCCGATGGCGTAATAATCATGGTGGTGTTTTTTTTGTTTGCCACCTGATTGATAAATAAATCGTCGTCTCCCGAAGTGAGGTGAGCGTGTTTACGGAAACCACCAACTTTTGTAAAAAGTGATTTTCGATAAATTAAATTACGTCCAACTCCCATATAGGGAAGACCTACAACTGAAAATGAAAGGTATGAGATAGCAGTTAAAACTGTCTCGTATATTGATATGGTATTTAGAAAGCCTTTATGTGTGTAGAATGGCCCATAGCCTAGACCGATTTTAATTGTGTCGCTTAAACCACTCACCATAGTTGAAATCCAAAAAGGACTTGCCGGTGAACAATCTGCGTCGGTCAAAAGTAATAAATCGTATTTGGAAGCCTCTATGCCTCTAGTTAGAGCTTCTTTTTTTCCAAGAGAGGACTCTTGGTTCAGATTTATTGGCTGCAAGATGGGGCTTTTTTTTTGAAAATCCAAAATTATTTCCCAAGAATTATCTAAAGAATGATCATTTACGACAATTAGTTCAAATTTGGGGTAGTTTTGGGCGAGTATATTAGGGAGGTTTCTTTGTAAATTTGCGGCTTCATTTTTGGCACAGATAATGACGGAAACCCCTTCTTTTCCTGTGTTTTCCTTGTTTTTAGTGGGGATTCGTGAAAGTAATTTTCCGTAAAGGAAGCCCCAATAGATTAGTTGTACCCCGGTGGATAATAAAAATAGGATTAGTAATAATAATGTTAAGGACACGACGTGGTTTTTTGAATATTAGGGTAAAAGCGCTTTTATTTTTGCCCGGAGTTGCCAAAGGTTTTCTTTTTTTTCTTCGGGGATTTGCATGGTATTGAAGAAATATTTCGCCTGATGGGCAAAGGTGGCGTATTTCCAGGCAAAAAGCCCCATGGGTAATAATAATAATAAATAAATAAGGGCAGTCGGGTTGCCAAGGTAGTGTTTTACAATTTGGTATTGAATCGTATAAAACAGGGGGACGACAATTAATCCTGTCAATAATTTAATGGTGGCGATATAACCCGGGTATATTTTTATTTTTTTGGCTGCGAGATAAGGCAGTGAAAATACAAAAAGGTTATTAATGCTTCCGAGTAGGAATAATGGAAAACCAAAGACGAGCCCCAGCATGTATTTGAGCATGGGAATTAATGCCTGTTGTTGATTTTGGTAAAGTGCTTTGTCGGATATTTTTAATTGCCTGATTTGTTGGGAATAATCGTTTAGAAGAGAATAGACCGTTTTCTTTTTTTGATCGGAAAGGTCTTTTTTTATTGTTTTTAACTGTTGAAATATTTCCCCTTCGGTTTTTCCTTCGGTTTTTAGAAGAAGGGCGTATTGTAAGTTGAATTGATTTTCTTCATCCGTCTCAAAATGGAGTGTGAGGTCTTTGATGATTGCTTCAAGTTCGGCAGTCAGCTGCTTGAAGGTACCTACTGGATCGGCTAGGTATTGATCTTGATACTTATTTGCTAAAATGGGTTTTCCTACATTGATGAGTTGCTGGGTCCCAAATTTTTCAGGATAGTCATAAGTGAGACCAATGGGGAGAATTTGCACACCTAAGTGGAAATCATTTACCTTTTCAGCTTCCAGTGCAATTCGTGCCGTACCCGTCTTGAACGGACGAATCTGCCTGCCAACAAAACTTCCGCCCTCTGGAGCGATATATATGGCTCCTCTCTTGGCTAAGTGGTCGTAACATTTGCGAAATGAATCACTATTACTTACTGCTTTATAGGATTTGTCACCGGGGCGCATAATGGGGATAACATAAAATGTACTAAAAAACCAATGGGTGAAAGCATTTCCAAAAAGGCTGGCATTGCCCAGAAAAAAAACCTGTTTTTTGGGCGCACTGGCAATAGTCAGTGGATCAACCATTGTATTAGGGTGGTTGCTAATCAGGATAGTGGGTTGATTGAAGTTGAGACGCTCGGGATGAAGGAAGGTGCGGTTTTGGTAAAAGATATTGAGCATCGACCTTGTGAGTGCTTTTGCAAAGGCGTAGAATATTTTGAGAAATAGTTGTTTCAAAATCTAATTTTTAAAGAGAAACTGCATGGTGAAAATTGCCACTTTTAGAGTGGACTCATACTTTAAATTCAAGTAAGTAATTTTTTATTTCATCATCAAAGGATTGTCCTTCATTAAAATGAAAACGGACACTTACCGGAAAGGCAAAGATAGGCAAACGATTTTGGATTATAAAATTTCGATGAAGCAGGAGTCTCATTGCATCTTTTTCAGTGGTTAGGATTAACTTTTTTTTGCCTGGCATGGCGTCGAATTTTATTTTTATCTGGGATAAATCATAGGCCGTAAATAAGTGGTGATCCTCATATTCCAGACTATGTACGCTATTGACAAGTGGTTCTAAGTGCGCCATTAAATAATCGGTCCGGGCAATGGCGCTTACGAGCAAAATATCCCAGTCTGTTTGCAAATTTGTTGAATAAGCCGGATTGAGGATGTATTGTGGCGGGTTATAAGCATAGTAGGAAAAGAATAATTTTTGATGGGGAAGGGGATCAATTTTTTTTGTAAAAAATGCTTTGTCTGTTTCTGTGATTTCGGGAGGGCATTTGCTTACGATGATGATATCCGCCCGGTGATAAGCGGACCTCCATTCCCTAAGGCGACCGGAAGGTAGTAAATAATCATCTGTGAATGGGTGGTCAAACTCAGTTAGAAGGATATTTTTTCCGGGGTTGACGGATCTGTGCTGGAAGGCATCATCCAGAAGGATTAACTCCATATTGGGGTGTGCCATCAGTAAGTTAGGAATGGCAAATGCCCGGTTTTCAGCCACAGCTACTGTAATATCAGGGAATTTTCGCTTGAATTGCAGGGGTTCGTCCCCAACTTGTTCGGCTGTCATGTCTATGTGAGCTTCAAGGAATCCCCTTGTTTTGCGTTTGTAACCTCGCGATAAAGTAGCCAAGTGGATGTGCTCTTTCAAAAGCCTGATGAGGTATTCAATATGAGGTGTTTTCCCAGCCCCTCCAACGGATAGATTTCCAACAGAAATAACAGGAACATTGAAAGTTAGGGATTTTAAAAGTCCCGTTCTGTAAAAAAAATTCCGGAGTCCAATTCCCAGTCCATAAAGCAGAGAAATGGGCGCTAATAAAATCTTAACCAAGTACTTTTGTATCATATATTATAGGAAACAGCTAATACGGAAAATGGTTTTCTGAAGGATATAAGAGCTGTGGTCGGGGCTGGGAGAAATACTGGGCAAAGGCGAAGGCTGCCAACTGCCAACTCTCCATAAGAAACTGAAGAC
>CAZNCI010000222.1:0-6832 GCA_964571475.1 uncultured Saprospiraceae bacterium
GTAACTTACCTGACAATGTGTAAAATAAGAATAAAATAGCATATGTTTGTTTTTACTTTTATGAAAATATATTGAACACACTTTTAAATTTTACAAAATGAAAAGACCTATACTCTTTTTTACCTTACTTTTATTGGGGAATATTTCCCTGTCTGCGCAAATTATTTTTCAGGAAAATTTTGAAAATGCGGGTTTCCCCGATGGATGGACAATCCAAACAGATGCAAGTGATGACGGTTGGAAAATTGGTGGAGCGGCTAGCCTTTCGAGTCAGGCTTATACCATTCCTTCCAATGGTTCTTCTCGAATTGCAGCGACCAATGATGATGCCTGCAATTGTGATAAAGGGAATGATTATTTAGTGATGCCGGCTTTGGATTTGACAGAGTTTACGGCTGTTACCTTGAGTTTTGATGCTTATTACCTCGATAATGTTTATGAGGGGGCACAAGAACAGGCAACCATTGAAGTGTCATTGGATGCCATGAATTGGGAAGTATTGGAGGAATTGCACGGGCATGACTCATGGGACACACACCACATTAATTTAAGTCAATATGCCGGAGAAAGTACGGTCTATATCGCCTTTCATTACGATGACGGAGGTGGCTGGTTATATGGCTTTGCTATTGATAATGTTTCCGTAGCCGTGCCGCCTTCAGTTGAAGTGGAATTGGTGGCGATGACGAGTAAGATTTTTGGAGAAGTAGATACTGCTTTCCCGCTAAAAGGAGTCGTTTATAATGCCGGTATTACTCCGATAAATACACTGGAAATAAGCTACTCTGTGGATGGAGGTTCAGGAGTTGTCGAAACGATTACCGACTTAGATATACTGCCGTTTTCTTTTTATAATTTTGAACTCACAGCTCCGTGGATACCCAATATGGCTGGTGTGTTTACCATCGAAACGACCATTGTTTCTGTCAATGGAGGAGCGGATCAAGACCAGACCAATAATTCAGGGACTTTTAACTCGGAAATTTTTGAAAAAATTATTGTGCCCAATAAAATAGAGGACTTTTTGGCCTTTATCCCAGTGGTGACAGAAGTGGAAGGAGCTTCCTCCTCTTTAAATAAACCGACGGATTTGGATTTTTTCCCGATTTTAGGAAAAAATGAACTCTGGGTCATTAATCAACGGTCGGAAGGTTCGGGAGGTAGTACTTTGACTATTTCGGATGCGACAGACGAGACTCCTTCTGATTTTGCATCCAAAGTAGATGGAAATGCCTGGCATTTTATGTCATTGCCGACTGGTATTGCTTTCAGTAGCGACAACTTTAATTTTGGAACTTCTCCGGGGATTAAAGACGCCAATCATGGCGGAGGATCATTTACAGGTCCTACTTTATGGTCGAGTGATCCCGCTATTTATGCACAACCTTCCGGAGGCAATGGTAGCCACTTGGATATGTTACACGGCAGCCCTTTTAGTATGGGAATCGCACATGAGCGGGACAATGTATTTTGGGTGTATGATGATTGGAATAAGGACATTGTCCGGTATGACTTTATGAGTGATCACGGTCCGGGAAATGCAGATCATGATGATGGTGTCGTTCGTCGATTTAGAAATTTGGGAATTAATGCAGACGGAGATATTCCCAACCATTTGATTTTGGATAAGGAGACGGGCTGGTTATACTTTGTGGACAATGGCAATAACCGGGTGATGCGCCTGGATATTAATACGGGTACTGCTCAGTCAATTCCTTTAATCAATGAGACGCTGGCAGAGCATTCAGAAATGCTTGATTTTACCTCGGAAGTCATTATCTCAGAGGGATTGAATCAGCCATGCGGCATTGAAATTTTCGAAAATCAACTTTTGGTAGGGGAGTATGCAACGGGAGATATTATTGTTTACGATATGACGACCGGTAATTTTGAAGAATTAGGTCGAATAGCAACAGGAGAACCCGGCTTGACAGGTATCAAAATAGGTCCCGATGGAAATATCTGGTGCACCAACCGTTTGCAAAATAAACTGAATGTCGTTAGTCCTGGCAATGTATCGGCTACGACTGGTATAAATGTATCGGCTAAAATTGGTGTTGCCCCTAATCCAACAACAGGAATAATCAATATTAGCCTTCCCAACATAGATTATAAAGATGTATGGATAAAATTACGGACAATGACAGGGAAGCAAATTTTGAGCCAAAAATCAACGGACGCTTATCCACAATTAGATCTGTCCCATCTTCCCAACGGTGTTTACCTATTGGATATAACCGGAAATGGTTTTGTCGGAACAAAAAAGGTTGTTTTGGGAGGTAGGAGATAAAAGGAGTGCATTGAGAAGTTACGCTCTTTTTATGGTTAGCCAAAGAGGAAAATGATGATAAGTATCTCTTTTTTTCTGTTCATTTTTTACCCTGCCAATAGCCCTGTCTTTTAAGGTGGAGCGGGGACTCCAATGGGGCTCGACCAAGTTTGGAGTGTCGGTGGAGTTTTGAGTCTGTACAAGCCCGTCTAGTCAGGGCGGGCTTGTCATGTTTTGGTAAAGAAGTTTAATAAAGACAGCTACCAAACCAACTATTTTCTGCCTAAAAAGAGGGCGTACTAAATAGTTACTTATGTTTTTTGAAAAAATAAGTATAATTTTACAGTAAAAGTTAGTACTTTAAGTACTTTCACATTTATCTTATTGTTTTGAAGGTAATTCTTTAAGAAAGGAGTATGTTCAGGCTATTTATTTAACCAAAAAAAATGAGTTATGCATAAATTTACTTATTTTATCAAAGGAAGAAGAATACGCTTCCTTGTTCTGATGATGGGATTCTCCAGTGGAGTACTCCTGGGACAGAATTTTCAATTAAGTGGTACGATTTCTGATCATCAGGGACAACCATTAATTGGAGCAACTATTTTTGCACCCGAAACTTCCGAAGGAACAATTACAGATTACAACGGGCATTATGACTTAGAGCTAAGCGCATCGGATAGTCCGGTTAAAGTGCTGTTTAGTTTTTTGGGCTATGGAACGGTCGAAAAAATGATTACGCCCATCGCGAGTGGAAAGGAAACCATAGATTTGGTTTTGAATGAAGATTTTGCGGGACTAAATGAGGTTGTTGTGACCGGTACTTCTACCGCAACAACCAAAAAACAATTGGGGAATAGTGTCTCAACTGTTGGAGCTAAAAGTCTGAAACGATCAGGTGCATTGAGTGTGGATAGAGCCTTGTCAGGAAAGGTGGCTGGAGCATTGGTGAACCAAAATTCAGGAAATCCGGCTGGAGGTATTTCGGTGACATTAAGAGGTTATACGACCATTACAGGAAGTTCGGATCCTTTATACGTGGTCGATGGAGTCATCGTGGATAATTCCTCTCCTCAATTGGTGGATTTGGGTGGTTATGCCCAAAATAGATTGGTGGACATTAATCCGAATGACATCGAACGAATTGAAATTTTGAAAGGTGCAGCTGCAGCCGCAATTTATGGAGCCAGAGCCAGTAATGGAGTGGTTGCTATTTACACCAAAAAAGGAAGTCTTGGCAAACCAAAAATTTCTTTCTCCACCAGTTTTAATTCTAATGCTTTACGGAAAGAAATTGAAGAGAATATGGAGCCTTGGGTATGGGAGTCTGCTGGTGATATATCAAATACCAATAAGATTCCAGCCAAGAGGTATAAGATGCAGGATTATATCTTTGATACCGGCTATGGGACAGATAATTCCATTTCACTACGAGGAGGAACTCAAAATACAAAGTATTACGCATCAGGCTCTGTTTATTATAACCAGGGGATTATTAAGAATTCCGACTTTTCTCGTTATTCTACCCGTTTAAATGTCGATCAAATTGTAAATGACTGGTTTTCTGTTTCTACGGGATTAAATTTCATCAATAGTAGTAGCCATGAAGTACCTAATGGTGGTTTGAGCCAATTTTATGGCGCATTGACGGGCTTCAACTTCAATCATAATGCCTATAATCCTGAAGCAGATGCTGATGGCAATTATGAAAGTCCCCAAGGATGGTTACCCAATCCTTTAGAAGTAATTGAAACGTTTAAGTTTACACAAAATACGCGTCGCTTTATTGGGAATGTTCAATTGAAAGCCACACCTGCAAAAGGCTTAACAATTGAATATGTTGCAGGATTTGATACCTACACGCAAAGAGCAGATGGCTTTATTCCGGTCGGTTCTCACGGTAAACCAACGGGCTGGGCGAAAACAGGAATTGCGACTTCTTTATTGTTGAATAACGATTTGAATATTCGGTACAACACCCATCTTTCGGATGCAATTTCGTCGAATACATGGCTTGGCTTTACAGGCTCACACACCAAAACAGAACGACTTGGGCTTACGTCAGATAAACTTTCGCCTGTTGTGAATTCAACCGATGCCGGTACTGTTATTGGTCGTAGTGATCGTCAAAGTGAGTTAAATATACTTGGTGCTTCCTTACAACAGACTTTTGGTATCTCTGAAAAATTGTTCATCACAGGTGGTGTCCGAATTGACAGAGCCTCTCCTTTTGGCGTGAATGTTACCAAGGAGTTTTACCCAAAAGGTAGCCTTAGTTATTTAGTGTCGGAAGAAGATTTTTGGCAAAATAGCCTTGGCTTTATCAATACTTTTAAAGTTCGTGTAGCTTACGGAGAAGCCGGTAATTTGACGGCATTAGGTCCTTATGATAAATTTACTAATTACGATCCTCGTCCGATTAATGGACAAACGGGGCTTGTGCCGGGGGGAAGCATGGCGAACCCTGATATTAAGCCGGAGCGACAAAAAGAACTGGAGTTTGGTTTTGATATGGGCTTATTGGATAACCGAATTGGGCTGGAATTTTCCTATTATGATGTGAAAGTAGAAGATCTTTTATTGAGAAGAATTCTTGCTCCTTCAACGGGCTTTAGCTCTCGTATTGAAAATGTAGGTACGATGACTAATAAGGGAATTGAATTAAGCCTAAATGCCGGTGTTGTTCAAACAAAAGACTTTAACTGGCGACTCGGGACTACCTTTGCCCGCAATCGAAATGTAGTAGATGGCATTGAAGGTGGTTTGTTGCGTTTGCCTAGTAGTTTTGGTATTTCTGTAGCCCGTAATGGAGAGCCACTTGGGGTATTGGATGGTTATTATTATGCAAGAGATGATAATGGCAACATCTTGCTTGACGCCAATGGGTTGCCTTCGCGTGCGAAGGATGAGAATGGAAATAACGATAGAAAGACAATTGCAGATACCAATCCCGATTGGGTGGGATCATTGACCAATGATTTCTCTTATAAAAATTTCTCTTTGCATATTCAATTTGATGCCGTACAGGGCTTTGATGTGTTTAATTTTACAAATAGAGTAAGCTCCAGACCTATCTTTGGTGGAGGAGCGAATGATGCAGCAGAGTTAAGAGGAGATCTTGTCCGTGGATATAACAAAGCGGCATATAATATTTGGGAGAGATATATTGAAGATGGTTCATTTATCAAACTACGAGAGTTGACATTGGCGTACTCGATTCATCCGGTTAATAAGAAAATTGATGAGATTCGCCTTTTTGTTCAAGGACGAAATTTATTGTCATTTGATAGCTATTCAGGATGGGATCCCGAAGTTTCTACTTCAGGGCAAACGAATGGTGTTCGGGGATTTGATTTTAATGAAGTGCCCATTCCAAGAACAATACGTTTTGGAATTAACCTGAGTTTGTAATTTTTGACGAGATGTGATTAGCTTCACCTAAGGAATGAGTCAAAAATAACTATCCATTCTTAACTGTTTCTTTTGCCCTTATTTTCCACTTTAAAATCAGTCACTTATCTCGATAAGCTCCCGCTTTTAAAGTAAAAACTAAGAACAAAATAATCGAGTAAAGAAAGAACATTTATTTATTTCTCATTCCTAATAAAAAATAAAAATATGAAGATTTTAAATAAAACATTAATATTCCTTTTACTTAGTGCGATAGTATCGTCCTGTCAGTTGGATTTATCAAATCCAAATGCTGCAGGTGAGAATGAGGTTTTAAATACCAAAGATGGTTTGGTCGCTTTAGCTGTAGGGATCAGACAATTATATTCTACCAGTGTTTTGCCGGCAGAACTGAATTACCCCGCTGTTACTACTCGTGAAGTTGCGGCGATGACCACCTTTTCCAGTTTGGAAGAATTGGAAGATGGTGGAGCAGGCTTGGCTGGCGAAAATGAGCGCGTCAAGCGTTTGTTCGCTACAACAATGCGTGTAAAAGGGATGACGGAAAATTTATTGACACATTTGGATAAAGTTGAAATGTCCGATAATACCAGAAGTGGACTGAGGGCTTTCGCTACATTTTTTAGGGCAAAATGCTTAGGCTTACTCGCCCAAAATTGGGAGCAGGTGCCTATTCTAAATTCTATTAATAACGATGCGGCATTCTCTCCACGAATGGCCGCCTATACCGAGGCTATTAATATATTGAATAGTGCTTTATCTGAGATTCAGACAACACCTGCTTCCGATGATTTAGCGGGAGCATTTGATGGTATAAATTTAGAGCATGCAATTAATGCTTATTTGGCAAGATACAATCTTTTTGCCGGCAATTATGATGCGGCGATTGCGGCAGCTGATGCGGTAGATTTATCAGTTGTTAATCAGTTTCAGTTTGATGCCGAAAATCCAAACCCTATTTATGGGGTGTTCTTTGAGGGAACAATTCAATACAATCCACGAGATAACTTTGGAATGCCGGATGCCCTTGCGCTCGATCCTACAGATGCCCGCATGGCTTTTTATACCACCCCTGTAGATTCTTTGTCTTTACGAAATTTGCCTATTGAGTTGATGTCTGGGGCTTTCTTTAGCAGTAGTACAGCATCCATT
>CAZNCI010000223.1:0-6802 GCA_964571475.1 uncultured Saprospiraceae bacterium
TGAACGACCATTAATCGCGGTTTTGGGGTTAAACCCACATGCTGGTGATGGAGGAGCTATAGGAAGTGAAGAAGAAACAATTATTCGTCCGGCAATTATTGAATTGAAGAAAAAAGGAACTATGGTGATGGGACCTTTCCCTGCGGATGGCTTTTTTGGCAGCTCCTCTTTTCTGAAATATGATGGTATCTTAGCGATGTACCACGATCAGGGTTTGGCACCGTTTAAAGCATTATCATTTGGAGAAGGGATGAATTTTACAGCGGGGCTACCAGTTGTCCGGACTTCTCCTGACCACGGGACGGCATTAGATATTGCCGGTCAGGACAAAGCCAATCCAACTTCTTTTAGAAAGGCATTATTTGGTGCGATAGATATATTCCGCAATCGAAAAAGTTTTGATGAAGACCATCAGAACCCTATTGTAAAGCAACGTAAAGAACGAAAAAATAATCGTTAATATATGATGAAGTCAAAACCTGTATTAGGCGTTTTTCTGATTGTCTTTTTAGTCTTATTGATTGACCAAACAAGTAAAATTTGGGTCAAAACACATATGTTTTATGGACAAGAATTTTCCATTTTGAACCTAGACTGGGCAAAAATTCATTTTGTTGAAAATGAAGGAATGGCCTATGGCAAGGTCATCGGAGGAAAATATGGTAAATTATTTTTGAGCTTGTTCAGGGTTGCAGCCTGTGTTGGACTTGTTTATTATATTCGCTTTTTGATAAAAAGCAAAGTAAAATGGGGAATGCTTGTTAGTTTTGCCTTGATATTGGCGGGGGCATTGGGTAATATTCTGGATAGTGCTTTTTATGGACTTATCTTTTCCAGTTCGCCCATACACGGTGCGAATATAGCGAGTATCTTTCCGGAAGGAGGTGGTTATGCACCCTTTTTATATGGCAAAGTAGTGGATATGTTACATTTTCCAATGCTTTCCGGTATTTATCCCAGTTGGATCCCATTTGTAGGAAATCAGCCCTATACGTTCTTCAGTCCTGTATTTAACATAGCAGATGCTGCTATATCAATAGGGGTATTTAATATCATTCTTTTTCAAAGAGATTTCTTTACAAAAGAAAAAGAAGTGCAAGAAGTTACTCAAGGAATTTCTGAACAGAACCAATAACGGTTTCTAATTTTTTATAATTTACGGTATAAAAAATAAAAGTTCCCTTCTTAGTTGTCGAAACTAAGTCTTCGGCTCTTAATATTTTAAGGTGTTGGGAGGCAATAGATTGTTCAATACTTAATCCGGCAAATATCTTATTGACATTTACTTTTTTATTTTCATGTATAAAACGTAAAATTTTCATCCTAAGGGGATGAGTCACAGCTCTAAGTAATTGAACGGACGCCTCTAATGAGTCACTATTGATTAGTGTTGTAGTTTCCTCTTTCATAATAATTGAATAACGATACGTCTCTTTCTTTTCAACTGGAATTAAAAAGAAGAGGGTGTTTGCTCATAGATCGGAACTTTTCATGAAGAATATTCACAAGTCATTCCTAAAAATACAAATATGTGCCTTTTTTATTAAAATTCAAAGGAAAAGATATAAGAGAATGGTAGGTAAAATTAAAAAAGCCGCTACTTATAGTTAGATAGCGGCTTTTTTGGAGGAATATAGAGGGGTTCAAATGGTTAAGTCTTCTACTAATTTAGATATTTGATTAATTCTATCTGCATCAACTGAATAGTAGATATATTTGCCTTCTCGTTCCGTAAGTAAAGCACCTGCTCTTCTTAAAATAGCGAGGTGTTGAGAAGCCACTGATTGTTCAACGCGTAATTTCACGTAAATCTCAGTGACGGTCATACTCCCGTGTTCTTCCAGTAAATCAATTATTTTTTGACGAAGTTGGTGGTTAATTGCCCGAAGGACTAATACGGCCTTTCTCAATTCATCATAATCTAAAAGGAGTTCTTTTTTCCCTTTTTTCAAAGAAATGGTATCGTTATTTTGCTTTTCCATTGTGTAAGCATTTTTTTGCAGAAATGTTTTGTCAGTATGTTTAATCCAAATATCGTGCCAAATATTACAATATTTTTTAAATTAAAAATAATCCTTATGCAAAAGTACATGAATATCTACAAAATTCAAATGTATTTTTATAAGTATGTCAATATTTTTTAATATTTTGCCCGAATTATGAAAGTACTTATTTTTGCGGCGGGACTAGGCACTCGCTTATACCCGCTTACGAAGGATAAACCAAAGGCGCTTGTTGAAATAAACGGCATTCCTTTGCTCGAAATTGCCATCAATCGACTGGTTGATGCCGGTATCGTTGATATTGTGATAAATGTCCACCATTTTGCCGACCAGATTATTCATTTCTTGGATAAAAAATTTCCTCACCTTTCTATTCAAATATCCGATGAGAGAGATTTTTTGTTGGAAACCGGCGGTGGATTGCGAAAAGCAGCCCCACTTTTGGGTACTAACGATTTTTTAGTAATGAATGCGGACATTATTTCTAATTTGAATATTCCGGCATTTATTGATTTCCATCAAAAGCAGGGAGGTCTTGCTACTCTGGCGGTACGAAACCGACCAAGCAGCAGGAATTTACTTTTTGATGAAAGCATGACTTTATGTGGCTGGCAAAACAATAAAACAAAGGAGCAGAAAATGAGCCGGAATTGTACAAAGACTACTCCGCTTTCTTTTAGTGGTATGCACATCATCAGTCCACAGATATTCAACTTCATGCCGCAAACTAAAAAGTTTTCTATTATAGATGTTTATCTGGCTGCGGCTCAAACAGAAAAAATTGTAGCCTTTCAGCACGACGGGGACATTTGGCTGGATGTGGGAAAATTAACCGCCATTGCTGAAGCGGAGCGGATTGTTAAAAAATTAAACAATTATGGAATCAAATAATCAAAGGTTTTGGCCAATAGGTACTTTTGTAAATATGACAACCGTCGCAGTTGGCAGTATTATTGGTTTGTTACTACAAAAAACTTTCCCCGAAAACATCCAACATATCGTTTTTCAGGCTATTGGTTTGAGTACCTTGCTCATTGGAATGAAAATGGCATTCAAGGTGGAAGGCAATTACCTTCTGGTGGTGATTTTCAGTATGATTTTAGGAGGCATTTTCGGAGAGCTCATTGGTTTGAAAGAAATTTTAACCGCTTTGAGCGAAAGCGTGAAGCATCTTTTTGCCATTGAGGATAATTTATTCACTCAGGGTTTGATTACCTCTTTCTTGCTTTTTTGTGTTGGATCAATGACCATTGTTGGAGCGATTGAAGAAGGCTTGGAAGGAAAACGAGCGTTATTATATATTAAATCAACCTTGGATGGGGTGTCTTCCATTGCTTTTGCTTCTACTTATGGTATTGGTGTATTATTTTCCATTTTCCCCATGTTAATTTTTCAGGGAGGCATGACGATTTTGGCCAATAAGCTACAACACCTTTTTACGGCAACTATCATCAATCAGTTAAATGGAGTGGGGGGGTTATTAATTATCGGCATTGGTATTAACTTATTACATCTGGGAGCTGTTAATATCGAAAATTTATTGCCCGCATTGGTTATTGTGGTCGTTATTACCTGGTTTTATGATCGGTTAAGAATGAAGTAGAAGAAATAGTTTATTAAAAAGACTCATGAAAAGGGAAATTGACCGGCCAAAACACCAATATCCCCAAGCTACAGAGTTATTCCAGTTGATAGTTCGGACTCATAATGTTAAAAAAATGTTACAATCCCTATTTTGCAGTTACAAATCAAAATATTTTTCGTCTTAAAGATACTTATTGTGAAATATTTTTCGTTTCACTTGCGTCAAAATGGCTTGAAAAAAAATTGGTCTGATTTTTGATGACAAAAAATTGAATAATTTCATGTCTTTCCCGTTAAAGAAAGAAAGGTCATGTCTTAAATATCATTTATAAACAAAGTTTTAATTTTATTATGAAAAAATTCTTTTATCAATTTGCCGGGATGGCTTTATTACTAGGGTCATTTTTAATCACATCTTGTGATCCTGATCCGGTACCAACAGTTTTAGGTCCTGAAGCTGAGCTTGTTTCAGAAATAGATTTTTTAAATGCTGACGCTGAATTACAGGCGGGAGAAGTATTTAATGTAAAAGTAAGTTTCCTTACAGGTGATAGCCAATTGAAATCTGTTTCTATCTTAGAAGATGGGACTGCTTTGGCCACTGATAAGTTTGAAATCAATTCAGGTGCATTGACTTCTAATAATCCATTCCTAATCTTAGGTGCAGACAAAGATGGCGCAACTTACGAATTCCAAATTACTGCACACGACGTAATTGGAGATATTACAACTTATACTTTTGAAGTAACAGACGAAAAAGATAAAACTGCCGAGGTAACGATTACCATCACGATCATCGCTCCTCTAACAACACCATTGAATACGGCATATACTGCTGTAATTATCAATAATGCAGATGGTCCAGCAAAAGGTGGTTATGACTTAGATGCTGGTGTGAATACTTCTTCTTCAAGTTCAGACGCGGATTTCCGTGACAAAGGTATTGACTTAGGCGCTTCTTCAAATGCTGTAAACTGGATTCAAAAGATTGAGCCGGTAAATGGTGCTACATTAAGAATGGCTGACTTTAGCCAAATTGATGGCTTTACATTTGACAGTGCAGATAACAAAGAGGTATTAGCTGAAGCCTGGGCTTTGGGAACAGATTTAACAGAAACAGCTAAATTGGCGATTGGCGATATGTTCATGATTCAAAATGCAGCGGGTGTCTTCTTAGTAAAGGTGACAGACATTAACGTGACTGAAAATGACAATACAGATACTTATACACTTGATATAAAAGGGTATAAGGAGTAATCTGTGATTATTAAAGAAGAAAATGAAGGAGTCAGGACTTGAAAAAGTCCTGACTTTTTTATTTTTAGTATGTTCTTTTACTGTACTTTTGCGTTTTAGTTTAGGACTAATCTTTAGAAAGTGTATTATGAATAAGATATTATTAATATTAGGCTGTTTTTTTATGGTGTCATTTGTACACGCTCAATGTCAAATCGGCTTAAACGAGGTGGATGAATTTGACAGCACCAAAGTAGTAGCAACCATACCCATCTCTATTGGATATATGATTCCCAGTCGCTACGAAGATGATAATGGTCCCAAAATGATCGAGGAAGGGAAGATAATCATTATATATACGGAGAAAGACAGTATCAATGCATTTTTGATGACAATCGTCGTTCCCGAACACAAATTCCTTAAAATAGATAATGGCTTTAATGTATTATTAAAGTTATCAGGAGGGGAAGTGGAAGCTATCTATGACGTTCCCGACAAGAGTGAGTTTGATCGTACAATCAATATGCATAGTTATCAACACTCCTGCGTATTGACCTTCAATATGTATTATCGGCTTACACAGGAAACCATTGAAAAAATTAGAATAAACTATAAAAATAAACGGCGTACCATCACCATTAGTAAAGAACAGGGCGAGGCGTTGAAGGAGGCATTTAGGTGTATTGGGACCGTGACCGATTATTATCCGCGTTATTGAACGTCCTAACTCCGACAACTTCCCTTTTCTGAATGAAAATGGAGTTGTATTTAACTTAAAATAGAAGCATCTTCGTGTTTTGTATTAAAACGAACATTAAGATGAACTCTAAAAAACTATTCTTTACCAATAGAGCCGGCAGCAAATTAGTCGCTCGCTTAGATACCCCCGTCAACCAAAAAATCAAAGCCTGCGCCTTATTTGCCCATTGCTTTACCTGTGGAAAAAATTTAAGTGCCGTTCGCAATATCAGTAGAGCGCTGACTTTAGAAGGTATTGCCGTTTTTCGGTTTGATTTTTCCGGTTTAGGAGAAAGTGAAGGAGACTTTGCCGATACGAATTTCTCCTCTAATGTAGAGGATTTGATTGATGCTGCTGCATTTATGGGAGAACAGTTAGAAGCTCCATCCATTATTATTGGTCATTCTCTGGGTGGCGCAGCCGTATTATTTGCGACGGAACACCTTCCTTCTATCAAAGCCGTTATTACCATTGGAGCACCTGCAAGCCCTCAGCATCTGACACATTTATTTGAGGGGCAATTGCACAAAATAGAAAAAAACGGGGTCGCAGAGGTAAGTATCGGTGGTCGGTCATTTAATATCAAAAAGCAATTTGTCGATGACTTAATGACTAAAAGTCTTCCCAGACTATTGTCCACTATGCGGACACCTTTATTAATCATGCACGCTCCTCAGGACACCACCGTTGGTATTGGCAACGCAAAAGAAATATACCAAGCTGCCCATCATCCTAAAAGTTTTGTTTCTTTGGATGGCGCAGATCATTTGTTAACAGATAAAAAAGATTCACTCTACGTGGGTTCTATACTGGCAACATGGGTAAAAAAATACCTTGATCTACAACCGGAGGAAGAATTAACAACAGACAAGCAAGTAGTTGTCAATATTGATCAATCACATTACACCTCCCGTGTTGCGACCAATAACCATCAATTTTTGGCGGATGAACCACCCGTGGTCGGAGGAAAGGGACTGGGACCTAGCCCTTTTGAATTTTTATTATCCGCTCTTGGTTCTTGTACCGTAATGACTTTGAGAATGTACGCTGATCGTAAGAAGTGGGACTTACAGGAAGTGACGGCACATTTGTCTTATTCAAAAGAGAATGTTCGAGATACTTCGGGGGCTTCCGGCAAGATCATTAGTCAATTTGATTTGGAGTTGGAAATAGAAGGTAATTTGACACCCGAACAAAAAAACCGCCTTTTAGAGATTGCTAATAAATGCCCGGTACATAA
>CAZNCI010000224.1:0-6766 GCA_964571475.1 uncultured Saprospiraceae bacterium
ACTGAAAACTGCCCACTGAAGACTGAAGCCTGCCGACTGCCCACTGAAGACTGCCAACTGAAGCCTGCCCACTGCCAACTGAAGCCTGAAGCCTGCCAACTACCCACTGCCCACCACCCACTGAAGCCTGCCATTCAAATGATTTATCATCAATAAAAGGAAAAAAGCACAAAAGCCAACACCGACTGAATTTTCGATTGAGTGCTCCAGTAGGAAACTGACAAAAAGCAAAGCATAGAGTCCTAAGAATAATGGATTTTGATAATTTTTTTTGTAAAAAAAGGGAAAGATAAAGGCGACCAGAAATAAACAACCTCCTACGAGTCCGCTACCGGCAAGGGTGTATAAAAACTGGTTGTGAGGCGTCAGGGCTTCAACGTAATCGGGATACTCTCTGGCATATCGTTTTTGGGTAGCCATACGGAGGTTTCCCGGACCAATACCCATGAGGGGGTGTTCTTTGAATATATCATAGCCCACCTTGAGGGAAGTCATTCTGCCGGCATCGGCATAGTTACCCCCTTCTCCTTTGAGATACATCTGTATGTCCCATTTCATATAGTCAATCTTCGCTTTGAAGCTGGGGATGAATTGATAGGCAAAGATCGGTAATAGGCCCAATGTAACCACCATCGCCGTACCGAGTACATATCTTTTGTGGAGTAAGGTTTGAGAGAAGATTATTAAACCAAGTGCGGCATAAAGTGCTATAATCCCCGTGCGTACGGATAAAAAATGGATGAAAGCAAAGAGAAATAAAGTGATGAAAATCAAGACTTTCTTTTCGACTTTTGACCAGGCGTAATATTGCTTCCAAATCAGGTAAATACCCGATAAAACACCCATCGCAATGGATAGGCTGAAGCGAATATGATTGCGGGGAGTTGGAATGGGATGCCCCTGCGCCATGAGTTGAATGATCTCCTTTTGATGAAGAAAATAATGTATGCCAATACCTATACCGCTCACAAATAATAGCCATACCCAAAAGTATAAAAGTCCGTGAAATTGACGTTCACTAAGTCTGGGTTTTAAATAAAAAGCAATGGGTAATAACAAAAACGGCAGCTTGATTCGTAGGCGTTCATACCAAAAACCGGGATCATCCAATGACCAAAAACCAAGCAGGGTAATGATGAAAAGTAAGGAGATGGTCCAAAATGACGGATACTTATAATATGATTTTATCGCTGGGAAATACCGCAGCAGTGCCGCAATTAAAACGCCTAATAAACCGATGCTCAGTAGATAAGGAGAAAAAATCAAACCGACCATTATCACTACACAGAAGCCTGAAAAAAGTGTCGGTAAAGCCTGCCTGAATTTATGGAGTATGTTCATGTTTGACCTCCTTTTTTCTAAAGATTAATGTCATTCCCACCCAATTCACCAATTCATAATCTTTCTGTACTAAAAACTGATAAGTATTTTCGTTTTGAATGGCACTGAAATTATCGTATTGTGATTCAATGGCAATTATTTTTGGTGAATAACGATCAAAATCCAAAGATTTAAGCACATAATAATCATGGCTTTCAACATCTACGGACAGGAGGTCAATTTTTTTGTCTTTGTAAGAGGTGGAATCAATGACATTCGTCAGTGTTTGTACCTTGGTGGTTTTCTTTTTGTATTGGTATTTTTTACCTTCTTTGCCATCTGCAAATGATTGTTCCAGGGTGATGGTAGGAGAGTAAAATCCGTTGCTGAAATAAGTAATTTCTCCTTCTTTGTCGCTAATTGCTGTGACAATATTGGTGTCTTTGGGGCGAACCAGTCGAAAACCCTCTATTTTTATGGGATCAATATCAATATTGACACCTCTCCATCCTCTTTTATAAAATTGATAGGTATTATTGTATTTCATTGGATGAAAACAACCGACATCAACGAAGATGCCTTTGTGTTTTTTAGGGAAAAATTTGCGTAAAGCAATATCCTCTGCCATCTGCCCATAATGAGAAGATTTGTTTTTGGTCAAAAATAGCTTGCGCAAAAGGAATAATTTCCTGAAGAAGAAGTTATTGGCTAGTTTTTCTGATACGTGGGTGTGATTCAGACTCATTAGTTTAATACTGGTTGTTGGGGTTATAGTAACACATTTGCATTCATCAATTCTTCTATTTCTTCTATCTCCCTTGGTATCTTCTGCATTAGGTCGATGGGCTCCTGATCCGTAATCAGAATATCATTTTCGATACGTACACCAATGCTTTCTTCCGGGATGTAAATCCCAGGCTCGCAGGTAAAGACCATGCCCGACTGAAAAGGAGCTTCCTTATGAGATGAGTCATGCACATCAAGCCCCAGGTGGTGAGAAGTACCGTGCATGAAGTAGGTTTTGTAAGCCGGCCAGTCGGGGTCTTGATTTTTGATGTCCGTTTTGTCGATGAGTTGGAGATCAATGAGCTCACTTTGCATCAGCAATCCCACTTCTTTATTGTATTCGTCGAGCGTAGTGCCGGGAACAAGCATATCGGTAGCCGTTTTCATTACCCGTAATACTGCATTATATACATCCGCCTGTCTTTTAGTGAATTGACCATTGACCGGAATGGTCCTGGATAAATCAGCGGCATAATTGCCGTATTCTGCGCCGAAGTCCATTAGAATCAAATCTCCATCCTGACATTTTTTATCATTGGAAACGTAGTGGAGTACACAGGCGTTTTTTCCGCTGGCGAGGATGGGCTCATAGGCATGGTGTTTAGCTCTGTTACGGAGAAAAACATTGGAAATTTCTGCTTCAATTTCAAATTCCATCACACCGGGTTTGACAAACTCCAATACTCTGTGAAAAGCTTTGTCTGTGATGTCAATCGCCTGTTGCATTACTTCAATCTCGAAGTTGCTTTTAAGCATTCTCAACTGCTTGAGAAGGGGTTGTGAGCGGTGGTATTTGTGGAGCGGGTATTTGGCTCTAAGCTCCTGCGCATAACGTAAATCCCTACTTGGGACCGGTTGTTGGAAGCGATAATTTTCGGCTAAATTTAGATAAATTCGTTTGGATAATAAAATCATCTCCGTAAGGATAGCATCCATCTCACTAAGCCAGAATACCTTATCAATGCCGGATATTTCCGCGGCTTCTTCCTTGCTGAGTTTTGCGCCTTCCCATTGGGCGATGCGCTCGCTGGTTTCTTTGATAAAAGCTACTTCTTCATAGCCTTCTTTGGCACAGTCGGGGAATAAAACCACTACGGTCTCCTCCTGATCCAAACCGGAAAGGTACAACAAATCTGAATTTTGCCGAAAGGGGAAAAAGGTGTCTCCATTACGAGGCATCATGTCATTGGAATGGAAAATGGCAATAGAGTCAGGCAACATCTTCTGCATGAAACGCTTTCTATTGAATTTGAATAATTCCGGATTGATTGCTTTATATAACATTTATCTATTGTTTGACGGAGCAGGTGTTTTTATAAACTTTAATTAATTCCCTCTCTCTGTTTGCCACAAAATTGGGGTTTATTTTTTAATTTTCCATGTAATTGAAGGTTTTTCTTGTGGTTGGGGTGTTTGATCGAAAGTTAATTTTGGCATTGGGAGCGCTTTTTTACCTTATGGTATTTAAAAATTGACAATTCCCAAATGTGTTTTATTGCTGCCCCCCAAACAGGAGGCATTTAAAGTTCCCTTTTTAATTGCCACGACTAATAATACACCCACTCCTTCATTTATGGAGTAGGAGAAGGGCAGGGCGTTAGGGCTTGCGTAGAAATAAGTGTTCCAGAACAGGGGAAGTTGTTTTGTGCGCTAACAAGGCAAAAAACACAGGCATAGTGGGTGCTATGGCGAGGCTTTTTAACAATGTTAGCGTGCAAAAGAACACCCCTGAATGGAATATTTGTTTTTACGCAAGCCCTTAGTACACAAATTCTTTTTCAAATACAGCCTGATTGTTATGCCCGTCTTTGGCAATAATTCGGACGATATGTTTGCCGTGTTTGAGGTTGCTGGGGAAATTCCAGGTGATTCTGTCCTTTTTGATGTCCATTTCCATGAGTTGCCATTTACCGTCGATATAACCTTTGTATTTCAATCCTTTTGCTTTGCCGGCAGTGGGGTAATTGTCCTTGACGGTGAAGCTGATGGCGTGTTTTTTCTTCATATTATATTGGAAATGGTGGGCTTTAATGGTGGGTGCTTCTGTATCTGTCATAATATAAAAAGCACCAAAATCACGGACTTTTGCCTGAAGAAAGTCTCCTTTCCAATGCCCTCCGTAATTGACGATGTTGTTATCGGGCTGGCAGTAGGCGATGAAGGCTTTTTCTTTTAGGTTGTCGGGTATATTAGCTGTACGAATGCCGATGTCGAAGTATTTGTGAGCTGGCGTTTTGTAGTCATCAATTTGGAAAACGGAGGAGTAAATGCCATCAGAACCATCGTCATCTACGGCGTAGGTCATGTATAGATTATGGTATAAAGTCCCCTTGGGCAGTCGAATTTTGAGCTGGTTGTTTTCAATGATGTTTTCCTGATCGTAGGGCAGGAAATATTGATAGGGGGCAGATTTGAATATGGGGTTGTTATTCGTGCGTTTGAGCCAAAATGAAGTTTTTGAAACATTATTATTGGCATCTGTGGCAATTAGTTGAATCCGGGTGGATTGATTCTTTTTTAGCAAAATAATACCTTTATCCTTGAATTCTTTATACATGGAAAGGTGGTTGCCGGGGAGCCGGAAGCAACGGTTGAAATAGCTGTTATTTGCGACCTGTTCGGCATAGTCCAGGTGGGCATTGATATAGCGTGTTTCAGCGAACGAAAGATGGTGGTTGCTATATTCAAATACAAGGCTGTCATCCTGCAAAAGTTGTATTTTATAGATGCCATTCCAATTGGGGACGCCATCCATGTGGTCATATACTTTGAGGGCGATTCCCGTGCGTTTGGTATCGGTGAGGATGGTATCTTCTTTTAGGCTGTATTGATGACCACTTTTGTGTAAAGCATAAGATTGAGCCGCTTTGGTTTCCAGGTTTTTATTGAGTTCATAGACTTTGATGGCGTGCATTTTTGGGGCTTTATGGTCTTTGATTTTGAGCCCCAGTTGGAGTGGGTTGATAGGGTGAGCTGTTTTGGTGTCACGTATTTCCAAGTGGAGGTGTGGACCGTAGGCTCTGCCGGTCATGCCCATTTTGGCAATTTCCTCTCCTTTTTTGATGGGAAATTTATCGGGGGCAGGAAAGGACTCCATGGTGTAACTTTCCCTTTTGTGTTGGATTTTTTGCACGTAATTTTCGATCTTGCTTTGGAAGTGATTGAGGTGGGCATAGACGGTGGTGTAGCCATTAGGGTGGGTGATGTATAATACTTTTCCGTAGCCTCCCCGTTCGATTTTTATCCTGGAGATGTATCCATCCTGCATGGCGTAGATAGGGGTGCCGATACTGCCCTTGATGTCGATGCCGGAGTGGAAATGATTGGGGCGAAGTTCTCCAAAAGAGCCCGCCAGTTTTATCTCATATTTAATGGGGGAAATGAAGTCCGGCTTCTTTTGAAATGAGAAAAAAAGGAAAATACCTGCGAAATAAATTATCGCAGCAAAAGATTTATAGTGCATAGATTTTTTTTTCATGAAAAAAGTCGGATATTTGTGCAAACATATAAAATAAAATAACAATGTCTAATAATATTATTAATTCAAGTGCGAAAGGAAAGGCGATTCTTTACTTTGTCATTTTTCTTGTTTTGTTTATTACTTTAGTAGTGAAGATTTATTACTACAACTTCGCCTTTATTAAATAATCAGGGAAGCACCTGAATTAACTCAAACGTCTAATCTGTCCTTGTCGGGACAATAATCGTCGGTATTGTCTGAAACGTAATGCGCTTATTACGCGTTTTATGGGCGTGAAACTGCTTCTTTTTTTTCTCTTTTTTTTCGTTTATACGATAAATGCCCAAACCTGTTGTTCGGCTGGGGCTCCGCTAATGTCCTCTTTTGATATTGGCAATGGGGGGGGCGTTGGACGATATTTCTACCTGGGCTTGGATTACACCTATAACAGCGTTAATAAATTAGTAGATAATAATCGAAGATTGATTAACGACCCACGTAGCCGTAATGCCCAAAATTATGCCTTGAAAGTTGATTATAGCCACGATGTTCATTGGGCATTTAGTACTTTTATCCCCTGGGTTATCCAAAATAGGAATACCTTTTCTGAAAGTGAAAATGCACAGGGAATTGGAGATTTGATCTTATTGGGGCAATACAGTTTTTTATCTGCGTTGGATGCAAAATGGAGCTTCACGGCAGGGGTGAAATTCCCGACGGGCAGGCAGTATTTAGTGGATGACAGAGGTATTAATTTATCACCTGATATGCAGCCGGGCAGTGGTACTTTTGATTTTTTTGGTCGTATCGCCTGGACGGGGCATCACCTTTTTATCCCCAATTTTAACAATCAAACTTCCATTTCTTATAGGTATAATACGGCGAATAAACACTTCGGTGATTCGCGGCGTATGGCAGGACGTTATTTTAAATCGGGTAATGAACTCATATTCTCCACTTCTTTTAATTATTTATGGGTTTTAAAATCATGGTTTGTATTGCCTGATTTTGGTATAAAATTTAGGTTCTCAGCGCCGAATGAGGAAGAGCGGTCATTAGCGCCCAATAGTGGAGGCTATTGGTTGCAATTGCCCCTGGGTGTCCAGTTTCAGCCTAGTGAAAAGGTGGCTGTTCGTTTGTTTTCAGAGATTCCGATTCAGGAAAAATTAAATGGTTTGCAGATCACTACTGACATGAAAT
>CAZNCI010000225.1:0-6762 GCA_964571475.1 uncultured Saprospiraceae bacterium
TGCCGTTTTTGAGGTAGAGCCATGGCCGGAATAATAAAATAACACCGTATCCCCTGATTTTACCCCGTTGATTAGGTGAGACTGGAAGTTTTGGATGATATTTTCTCTAGTGGCATTTTCATTGAGTAACACTTTGATGGAAGGATTGAGTATTTCGCCATAATGTTCTTCAATAAACATTTCCATGGCTTGAACATCGTGAACACAGCCATCCAGATTCGTGACTCCGGAGTTTGGGTGGTATTCGTTAATTCCGACTAATAAGGCGTATAATTTGGCCATTTTTTAGTTTTTAGGTGTTTATAAAACTGCAATATGACCTCAATTATACTGTTTTTATTTTTAATAGCCAAACAGTTGGATTAGAATTTAAATCAAACCAAAAAACAAGCACAGTCCATAGATTTGCGGACAATCCATTAAGGCAATTAAAAATAATAAATTAAACTCCGTCATTCGTCGGAGCAGGGTATTTTGACTTTATCTTTTCACGCTGTACTGCTCCATCGAAACAATCACTATGCTCGCATGGCTCATGTTTCGATGAATTGTCCAACATGAAAATATTTCGTCAATTCTGTTCATTTATTTATTTTAAATTACCTAAATAAAGTGGGGTCGCCTTGCAGATGGGTATTCTTTTTGCTAAATTTGTCCGATTTTTGTAGTACAATGGATTTAAAAGCTCAAATAAATATAGAAAAACTTCCCAGACACGTAGCCATTATTATGGATGGCAATGGGCGTTGGGCGAAGAAATACGGAAAAGTTCGTGTTTTTGGGCATCGCAATGGAGTGAAGGCGGTAAGAGAGACAACAGAAGCGGCGGCAGAGTTGGGAGTGGAATATTTGACATTATATGCATTCTCAACGGAGAATTGGAGCCGTCCTAAGATGGAGGTAAATGCTTTGATGCACCTTTTGGTAGAAACCATTCATAAGGAAATTAAAACATTGAACAAAAATAATATTCGCCTGCAGGCTATTGGAGATTTGGATCAATTGCCACCTAAAACAAAAAAAGCCTTATTGGAGGGAATAAAAAACACCGCGGATAATACAAGGATGACCCTTGTTTTGGCGTTGAATTACAGTGGAAAATGGGAGATCAGTCAGGCGGCAAAGTCTATTGCGCTGGATGTGAAATCGGGTGTGTTGGACGAAACAAAAATTGATGAGGCTTGTTTTGAAAAATATTTGGCTACGGCAGGTATGCCCGATCCGGAGTTATTGATACGGACAAGTGGAGAATATAGATTGAGTAACTTTCTTTTGTGGCAGTTGGCTTATGCCGAAATGTATTTTACACCTATTTTTTGGCCAGACTTCACAAAGGAGGAATTTTATAAAGCATTAATAGATTTTCAGACAAGAGAACGACGATTTGGAAAAACGGGTGAACAAATCCGGAAATCATAAATGGGAATACAACCAATTGAAAGTGATACCCCTCTTTTAAAGAGATTATCCTCTTTTCTATAAATTGACATTATTTTAAGTATAAATATATAATGAGAAAAATTTTAATTCTACTAATTACATTATTGCCAGCTTTTGGCTATAGCCAAATCACCAACGACAGCTTACCTGTTTTTGATTATTCTTCTTCAAAAGATTTCGAAATTGGGGGCATCACGGTGAAGGGAGCGGAGTATAGTGATGATAATGCAGTCATCGGCGTAACCGGATTGAAAGTCGGATCAAAGATCAGAATTCCGGGACCCGTCATCCCAAAAGCAATTAAGTCTTTGTGGAAGTTACGCCTCTTCACCGATGTGCAAATTATTCAGGAAAAGGTCATTGGAGATGTTATCTTTTTGCAGATAATTGTACAGGAGCAGCCGCGCCTTTTTCGGCATTCATTCAAAGGTGCCAAAAAATCTCATCATGATGATTTGAACGAAATTGTGAACCGTTTTTTACCCAAAGGCGGGGTGGTGACCGATAATTCAAAAACCAATGCCAAAGAAGGCATTCAGGAGTATTATATCGAAAAAGGTTATTTGGATGCAATGGTTGATATCGAGCAGTACCCCGATAGTACACGAGTTAATAGCGTGCGATTGGTGTATAATGTAAAAAGAGGTCCCCGAATTAAAATTGCAAAAATTATCTTTAATGGCAACAAAGCCGTCAATGACCGGAAGTTGCGTAAAAAGATGAAAAATACTAAGCACAAAAAACGTCTTTTTGCTTCTTCTAAGTTTATTAAAAGTGAATTTGAAGAAGATAAAAAGTCAATTGTTGCTTATTATAATACAATTGGATATAGGGATGCCAGAATATTGAATGATACGACCTGGAGGAATGAAGATGGTCATTTAGTCCTGCAAATTGACATCGAAGAAGGGAATCCCTATTATTTTAATAAAATTGTTTGGAAGGGTAATTCCATTTATGATACAAAAACCCTGCAAGGTGTCTTGGGAATTGAAAAAGGCGATGTTTATGATCAGGAGCTGTTGAATACACGATTGAGTTTCAGTCAGGAAGGAAGAGATGTGAGTACGCTCTATATGGATAATGGATATTTGTTCTTTAGAGTGGATCCAATAGAAACAGCGGTTTATGGAGACTCCATTGATTTAGAAATACGAATCTTTGAAGGACCACAGGCGACGATTGATAAAGTGACGATTACCGGTAATGACCGTACACACGAGCATGTGATTCGTCGGGAGTTGAGAACGATGCCGGGGAAGAAATTTAGCCGGACAGATATTATACGCTCCCAACGACAATTGATGAATTTGGGGTACTTTAACCCGGAAGCCCTGGGTATTAATACTCCGGTGAATCCTCAACGCGGAACGGTTGATATTGAATATGATTTGGAAGAACGACCTTCGGATCAGTTGGAATTATCTGCTGGTTGGGGTGGTTACCAAGGGGTTATTGGAACGCTTGGAGTGTCTTTTAATAATTTTTCCATTCGTAATATATTCAATAAAAAAGCATGGCAGCCCGTGCCGATGGGGGATGGGCAACGCCTTTCTCTACGTGCGCAGTCGAATGGTAAATTTTACCAATCCTATAATTTGTCTTTTACAGAACCGTGGCTGGGAGGTAAAAAACCCACTTCTTTATCGGTAGGAGGTTATTTTAATCGCCTGCAAATAGGCCAAAAAGATTTGGCGGGATATGGAAAATTTGATATTCTCAATGGGAGTGTCAGCTTAGGTACCCGGTTGAATTGGCCGGACGATAACTTTATTTATTCGGCAGCTATTAATCTCCAGTCTATTCAGTTGGATAATTACCCAAGAGGCTTTAGAACCGATCAGGGAGAGAATGTGAAAGACGGGAAATTTAGAAACTTTAGCTTGAAGCAAACACTTACGCGTACAACAATCAATGAACCTATCTTCCCACAGGAGGGTTCAAAGTTTTCCTTCTCCTTACAAATGACCCTGCCTTATTCTTTATTTAATAAAGATAAAGATTATACCAGCTTGCCAACTGAAGAGCGTTTTCGCTGGTTGGAATACCACAAATGGAGAATGGACGCAGAATGGTACACTACCCTTACCGGAAAGCTTGTCCTGAAAGCCGGCGCTAAATTCGGACTATTAGGTTTTTACAATAAAAAAATTGGAACTTCTCCATTTGAAAGATTTAAACTAGGAGGAGATGGAATCAATAACAACCAGTTCTCTTTTGTTGGAGAAGATTTGTTCGCATTGAGGGGGTATGAAGTGGAGGATCTTGAAGCAAATAAGGTACCCGGTACCAGTACCACAGTTGCGACACCTGTATTCAATAAATTTACAGTAGAATTGAGATACCCATTGTCTTTAAATCCCTCTTCTACGATCTATGTTTTGGCATTTTTGGAAGCGGGAAATTCATGGCGGCATATTCGAGAGTATAATCCATTTGATGTGAAGCGGTCAGTCGGAGTCGGAGCTCGTGTCTTCCTTCCTATGTTTGGATTACTTGGCTTTGATTATGGTATTGGCTTGGATAAGGATGGTAATAATAATGCAGATCAGGGATATATCCGTAATCATTCTAAGTTTAGTGTGATCCTTGGTTTTGAACCGGAGTAGTTTGGGTAGCAGTTCTCAGTCTTCAGTTGGCAGTCTTCAGTCCCATTATTTTTTGCTTCAGCAAAAAAATAATGCTTTGACTGCCTACTGAAGACTGCCAACTGAAGACTGCCAACTACGAACTGCCACCTGCCCACTACCGACTGAAGTCCGCCACATTTTCGCAAAAGATAAAAGCATGAAAAAACGGATCATTCACTATCTGTTCATGACGCTAAGTTGTTTGTTGTCTAATCAGGCTGTTGCTCAAATTGTAAATATTGAGGACAAGCGGGCGACGGTAAACGATTCTATTCCGTGGAAAGCTACTGCAGATGCTAATTTTAGCTGGGTAAAAAACAGCAAAGATATTTTAAACTTAGGAGGGAAAGTACGATTGGAGCATTACAAAAGGCAACATTCTTTTTTGTCACTTTTTGAAATAAATTATACCATAATTGATGATGAAAAATTCGTTAGCTCTGGTTTTGAACACCTTCGATACAATCGTAATATATCCCAGCGGTTGATCTATGAAGCATTCATTCAGACGCAGTTTAACGAGCAATTACTGTTAAATCTACGAGTGCTCTTAGGGACAGGCATCAGGTATGGACTTAATAGGAATGTGAATAATCCAATCTATGTCGGTATGTCTTATATGTATGAATATGATGTAGAGAATCACGGTGAAGTTACGCATTTGGATCATAGGCTGAGTAATTATTTGTCGATGAAAATTAAGCTTTCAGATCAGGTGAAATTCTATTCTACGACTTATTATCAACCCTTATTGACCAGTTTCAAGGATTACCGGCTTTCTACGCAAAATAATTTGGTAGTCGGTATTAGTCAGCGCTTGAAACTAAATACTTCCTTTTCATTGATATACGATTCGAGAGCTCCTGAAGGTGCACCTAAGCTGACTCATGCTTTAAAGATGGGGCTGCGCTTTTTGATATGATAAACTCAGTTCGACTGTCATTTTCTGACCCCCTTCCTACCAAAACAAATGGCCATTGACGACTAATCATCAATGGCCACTATTCAAAAAGGAAAACGTATCTCATAAGGGAGACCCTATATGATTAAAAAACGTTGCCTTGTTTTTTATTTATTTATTCTTTTTTGAAAATGACCTCTGTCGCACCCCATCCATAATTTGGGTGATATTCATTGCGAAAGGTGACGACTCCCTTGGTTTTTACCAGGCGCTCGGCAACAAAGAGTTTTAATTTGCCAGCGCCAACACCGTGAATAACAAATACCCGATCGACCCCAACCCGGAGAGCTTGCTCGATATACTCATCGAGTGCCTGCAATTGAATTTTCAACTTTTCCAGATTCGTTAATTTTCGATAATTCGTAACGAGCTCTTCGATGTGGAGGTCTATTTCGTTGGGAAAATGAATGACTTCTTCCAGATCGATAGATACCTCTTTGAATTTTTGTTCTTCCTGTTTTTTGGTGTTTAGGCGGACATTGCGCTTGGTGTATTCTTTGAGCGAGTTGGTCGTCGGTGATTGAGATAGCGTCTTGGAGGCTTTGACGTCTTCAAATACGACATATAGGTGCATTTGTCGATTGAGTAGAGGAGCTGTTTTTATTTTGGTAAAAAACTGCTTGGGCTTTATTTTTAGCGTTTTAGATAATTTGCTGCCACTCCCCTCTGTGGTGACCCGCCAACAGTCAATTGTCCAGGCGGGGTTGTCATTTAATTCATCATAGGGTAAATAACCCAGAGAAACGTATGCCATGCCTTTTAGCTGACCGTTGTAGTGGTCAACCTTTCGTCCTTTAAGCGATAGGTCAATAGCGTAGAGTATTTTACTTTTAGTGTCATTGAGTAGGAATACTTCAAACTCCGAAGCAGTCGCATCTCCTCTGAGAATAGGGTCAAATCCCAGCTGGATACCATTACTTTTGAGGATGGTGTATTGTTGCTCTTCAGGTTCGATTTTGCGGGGTTTTGGCTTTTTTTCTTCTTTGGTGGTGATCAATTTGCCTCGAAGATCATTGCGGTTGACTGCATCATCTTCTGATCGGTAAATATCTTCAATAGACACGGGTATAGCCATATTTTCATCTTCTATATAGACAGAAAGCATGCCATTATCCAGCACTTTGACGATAATACCTTCGTCTCCTGTATTTCTGAAAGTGACTTTGGTGCCGATGGTGAATATCATGTGTATAAATTATGGATATGAATAGAAAGTTATTATTGGGATTATGAAGTTGTTTAGAAAATATCTCACCGCTTCTGGATAAGTGTTTAATTGCCCATACCTGAGTTTTTTTGATAGTCAATTATTTATCCTCGTGAGGGAACATATTTTCTAAACAACCTCAATAATTATTACAAAAGTAGGTAAAATATTACAGTATCAATAAGTCTTCTCCTAATTTTGACTAATTAGGGCTTATTCTTATTCCTGCGGATATTCCCGAATCGAGTTAGGGGCAGGCTCCTGATGCAGGAGGCGTTATTCGTGGACTCAACTTTTAGTGACTTCCTCTTTTGTGGTAGATTACATTTGATACACGACCTTAGATTTTAAAAAATAAAGGAAAATAAGGTGGGATTTAAAACTTATTCCATTCCTTTGCCATACTATTAAACAAATCATGAATCCAATTAATAGCTCCTTGGATGGCCCGGCAATTTTTGGGGAGCGTTTTATTTGCTGGCGGTCGGGTCTGACAACACTTTTTTTATTCATCCGTTTAAATA
>CAZNCI010000226.1:0-6686 GCA_964571475.1 uncultured Saprospiraceae bacterium
AGGAGATAAGTCCTTTAGTTATTTTGATATGAATAAGCAACGTTTTGTCAACCATACTCCGGGTAATAATGAGCAAATGGGAATGACTGGTGTAGCAGCTATTAATATTGCAGACAATGGAGATATATGGTTTGTTGGGAAGGGAAATACGGCTCGATTTCGCCCTTCTACTGACGAAATAACAAAATACATCACCTATAATATTACGAGTGGCTGTATTAGAAGAAGTTCATTTAAAATGAAAAATGGGAATATCCTTTTTGGTACAAAAACGGGGATGATGATTATTGACCCTGACCACCCTCCCAAGGATACCATCATGCCTGTTATCAGAATTTCTGACTTTTTTGTTTTTAACAAACCTTATAAATCGGAAATAGCTCCTGATTATTTGCAAGAAGTTAATTTGAATTATTATGAAAACTATTTCACAATAGCTTATACAGGCTTTTCTTATATGATGGGGTCAGAAGATTTAAGTTACTATATTAAACTGGATGGATGGGATGAAAAATGGAGGTATCAGGGATACCAAAGAACGGTGGAATACGAAAATATCAAACCCGGTCAATACACCTTTCATGTCAAAGTCGTCAATTCAGATGGGTTGGAATCGAAACCATTAGATTTGAAGGTTGTTATTCACTATCCCTTTTGGGAAACTAATAGTTTTTTTGTGATTATTGGTTCTGTTTTAGGTTTTATCCTTTTTTTGTTATACAGCAATAGAAAAAAAACAATTTTACTCAAAAAAGAAAAAAAACTGGCAGAGCAGCACGCCCAATACAAAAGTCAGTTCCTCGCCAATATGAGCCATGAAATTCGCACGCCCATGAACGCCATCATGGGGCTGAATAAATTATTAATGGATTCCAATTTGGATGACACTCAACTTGAGTACACCGAAGCCATCAATGTATCCTGTGAAAGTTTATTATGGATCATCAATGACATTCTCGATCAGGCAAAAATTGAAAGTGGCAATCTTCATATTAAAAAAGTGCCTTTTGAGATACATGCTGTCGCAAAGCAAATAAATACCTTATTGCAAAATAGTATCAGGGATAAGAAACTGTATTTTAAGATAGATATTGATGAAAAAGTGCCTAAGGTGCTGGTTGGAGACCCTATTCGTTTATTTCAAGTCTTGACCAACCTTATTGGCAATTCAATAAAATTCACTCAAAGAGGTTCCATCCTGCTTAATATTTCCATACAGGAGCGAAGCAAAAATGAATGTACTTTATTGTTTGAAGTAAGAGATACCGGTGTGGGTATTCCCGATGATAAATTGAAGCATATCTTCGAATCATTTGAACAGGTAGGCAATGCAGAAACCTCCAGTTTTTATGGCAATAGAGGAACAGGCTTAGGGCTTTCTATCACAAAATACCTGATTGAATTACAGGGAGGAAATATTCACGTCGAATCAAAAGTGGGAAAAGGAAGTCGTTTCTTTTTTAGTTTGTCTTTTAAAATAGAAACGGAGCAAGTCGTTAAATTAACTCACAGGGATAACGATAGAGTATTGCCGGAACAACTAAGTATATTGCTCGTAGAAGACACACCCATTAATCGATTTCTAGCCATAGAGTTACTTAAAAAGAATTTATCAAAATTAGCCATAGAAACCGCCGAAAATGGAAAAATTGCCTTAAATAAAATAAAGTCTAAACGCTATGATTTAGTACTAATGGATATTAAAATGCCCGTTATGGATGGACTTGAAGCCACCAGACGAATAAGAGCAATGGAGGGAGCCTATTATCAAAATGTACCCATACTGGGGCTTACGGCAAATGCCATTCCCCAACAAATCAATGAATGTTTTAAAGTAGGTATGAATGAATGTGTGACCAAACCCATTGATGTCGAAGAACTTTTGGATAAAATCGCATTCCATGTAAGGACAGTTACTTTGTAAATTACAATTGAGCCTACGCTGGAAAGTGGTAAGGCATAAAATGAATTGCCCCGCCTTTTTTGTCCTGGCTTAGAATCGGACTTACAATTGATCTTGGCGTCATTTTTGCAGAAAACAGCAAAAAAACAGGACAAAATCAGTCCTTATTCCCAGACAAACCCCAAATCTACCAGGGCAGGTAATTTTCAATCTCCTTCCATGGATTTACTTTATTGAAATTGATTAAGAAGGATATCCTGGATAGATAGTTTCCCCTTTCGATATAGTTGTTTTTAATTCTTTTTGATTCGATGATGGGCAGATATACTTCCAGAATATTGGGGATTAGCTCCAGCTCCAGTCCGGCGACCCATAAGACATTATCCTGCCATTTCAAAGGTTTATCTTTTGTGGCATAATACCCGATGTCAAAGAATGGTCTTAGGGGTAAATGAAGGGGTAAATCCTGTGGCAAATCAGCTGTAATACTCATCGTAGCGATGAATTTATTGCTCCAGCCATAGGGGTGGTTTTGTCCGACGCTGTATCGCATCCCTCCCTGCCTGGCGCCGATTTGCTGTGCCCATATCCCCTCTGTTTCATTTCTGCCAAAGAAATAATCGTCGTAGAGGTAATCCCCCACGCCCTGGTCTGCCAAAGAAAACGCATTCGGATAACGCGTTCCTATGTCCCCCTGCGTATTGGATAAAAATCCACCTATAAAAAACCTGAAATCAATTGCTTTTTTCGGTGCATAGGTATATGCTTTATCGATGGTAAGCGAAGCTTTTATAGATTTTTGCGGCAGAAAGAAAGTAGTATCCTGTCCATATTCCAAGGTTAAGGACAGTGCAGAAGGGTGCAGAGCCCTGGTGTTTTTGTAGTCATAGCTTATTTGTGGAAAAAATTGGGTGTATTGCTCCTTACCATTATAAATTCCTCCGGATTCAAATACGGCTCGCTCTGATTGCAAAATGACATTTTGAAGACGGATACGATGGACACGCCTGTGCTTTAGGTCGCTTTTTAGAATCAATTCGACAAATGGTGTTATTTTGCTATAAGCCAACCGATAGTCATAAATAGTATTGTGATTAAAGTGAAATTTTTTAGCTTCGGCACCGATGGTGATTTCATTGAATATTCCCTTCCTGGGCAATAGGTGATACTGAATCATTCCCACACCCGCCAGACGTTTGCTGCCAAATCCATAAAGCGGAGACAGGCGAAATTCAAAGGGGCGATTTATCAATAAAGGCATATTACTCAGGGATAAACCCAACATCCCTCCATCGTATTTATTCCATGCCAAAACCGGGCTGAGGAATAGGGTCGTCGTCCGGTCATTTTCCAGTCCTGCCAGTAGTTTTAAATGTAGCGGCTCTAGTTTTTTAAAGAGGCCTTTTGTTTTGATGTGATTATTATTATAGTTGAATTCAGGGGTGATTTGACCGGCATTAATACGATAGACGTCGAGGTGGTCATTGGGTAGGAGGATGGTCTCTTTACCAGTAAAGCCCTCCTGCCATTCATAGGAAATGGTATCAATTTGTCCCTTGTTTTTTTTAAAGCCGGTGATGCTAAATGGACTGGGAACCCCTCCTTTATTCTTAATTTTTAGCTGTATTTTATTTCCCTTATCGGAAATGCCGGAGAAGGCATAATCTACGGTTTTCCTGGTTCGGAAAGCGTCATCGAACAGCCAGTTAAGTTTTTTGTGGAGCTGGTTTTCCAGTACTTTTTGCAAGTCTTTTGGTTGGGGGTGTTTGAATTTCCATTTGGAAAAATAAGTTTTCATGGCATTATCAAAGGCTTTTTGTCCGGCATAAGAAGCCAGTAGGTTCAAAAAGGCGCTCGGACGATTGTATGCATTACCAAAATAATTAATAGGGCTCATTTCGCCCGAAGGCATATCGATTGGCTGTTGGCGATTCCTTCTGACTTTAAATAAATAAGTGAGTTCATCAAAGCCATAAGGGGAGTTATTTGAAAAGAAATTAGGCAAAAGACTATTGTCCCCTTTTTTATAATATTTATTCATATAGCGCCCTTCGTAATACGAATTAATGCCTTCATCCATCCAGGCGTGATCTCTTTCATTTGATCCCAAAATTCCGTAAAACCAATTATGACCTACCTCGTGGGTAATGACGTTATCAAGCCCTCTGCCACTAAATGCCTGACCGATTAGGGTAATCATCGGGTATTCCATGCCTCCACCATCACTGTAAACACTCTGTACGGCGGTAGCGTGCGGGTAGGGATATTCCCCGACATTGGCAGCGTAAAACCTTACTGCCCGGGCGATATAATCGGTTGATTTTTTCCATTGTTTTTCATTGCTTTTATTAAAAAAAGCACGACAGATGACTTCTTTGCCGGAAGGCAGTGTGATTTTTTTCTCTTGTATTTTGAATCGCTTATCTGCAAACCAGGCAAAGTCGTGTACATTTTCGGCTGTATATCGAATGGTTTTTTTCGTTTGAATGGTGGCTGGAAAATCCTCCTTAATAATTCCCCGGGTGGCTTGGCTCAGCGTATCAAAATAGGCGGTTGTTTCATCGATCTTTTTTTGTATAAAAAGCTGCTCGCTTGTGGTTTTAAGCGTACCGGTGGCCGCTACGATATAATTTTCAGGGAGGGTAATGCTGACATCAAAATTGCCAAATTCGGAGTAAAATTCTCCCAGGGAAAGATAGGGCATGGGATGCCAGCCTTCATTGTCATAAACTGCCGG
The DNA here is from genome assembly GCA_964571475.1 of uncultured Saprospiraceae bacterium. Classification (GTDB taxonomy): domain Bacteria; phylum Bacteroidota; class Bacteroidia; order Chitinophagales; family Saprospiraceae; genus JALVDO01. Next base: position 4,641 of record CAZNCI010000226.1, read on the forward strand.
CTTGGGATACCATTGGGTGATTTGATAAGACTGTCCAACTCTGCCGAGTCTGGAAAAAGATTGGGGGATAACAACGGTAAAGGGAGTGGTAATGGTTATTTTTGCCCCCGGCTTTAAAGGAGTATTTAGTGTTAATTTTCCAAAATCAGGATGTTTTTTGTCCAGTTTAAATGTGGCTTTTTGTCCATCTATCTGAAAGTCGAGCCCGGAGATACTGCCGAGGTCTTCATCCGGAGCAAAATAAAACCGAAGGCTGTCAAATTCTATCAATTGTTGGGCAAAATCTGTATTTCTTTTGCTATAAGCATTGGGCCAAAGGTGGAAATAAATATAAGTAAGTTCATCCGGTGACTGGTTGTGGTAAGTCAGTTGTAACTGCCCCTTTAATTGATTGTTATAATCGTCGAGTGAGACCTCAATTTTATAATCTACTTTTTGTTGAAAATAGGGCTTTTGGGCAAAGACGCCAGTTGCCAGTGTGAGCATGAGTATAATAAATATATTTTTCATACGGTATATTTTATAATTATCGAGAGATTTTGTTAGCTTAACGCAAAAAATGAAGGGGGAGAACACCTTTTGCCCTTTGTCTCCTTAATAAAAAAATTATGCACAAAGTAAAGCTAAAATGCCCGGATTGTGAAATACCGGTAATGGATAAGCAGATAAATATCGAAAAAGCACTCGTGAAATGCGACAATTGTGAAGGAGTTTTTAGTCTGGAAGAGGAGGACTTTTTTAACAGAAGAAAGCCTTATGTGGTGATCCCCCGGGGGATTGAGGCTTATCAGACCTTAAATTCAATGGAGATAGACGTGAGTTGGAGACGATCCTCTAATTTGGGCTTTTTGACCATTTTTACCTTGTTTTGGAATAGCATTGTTTTTGTTTTTGTCATAGGAGCTATAATGAGTGGAGATTATTCCATTTTTTTGGCAACCGGACTCCATCTCTTAGTTGGTATAGGATTGGGGTATTGGTTGATTGCCACCTTTGTGAATCACAGCCATATTTACATTGACGAAGGTGTTTTGGAGGTGGAGCATGGTCCACTGCCCGTTCCATTTTGGTCGAAAAAACGGTTTACTACCGATGAGTTACACCAATTATACGTGGAGCGATACGTATCGGGAAAAACCAATGGTCAACCCAATTACGCCTATAAAGTAATGGCAAAAATGAAGAATGGTCAATTGGTCCAACTGATAAAAGGCTTGAAAAAATTGGAGCACGGTCAGTATATCGAGCAGGAGATGGAGCACTTTTTGGGTATAAAAGATCAAAAAATGAGGGGAGAATTTTTGGGGTAATGAAAAGATCATTAAAAGTGAACCACTATTTGAGTATGGCTGAAATAGCTGAAAGTAGGAAAAATTAAAAATCCGTTTGCCCTACGGCAGCTATACCTATTTTCACATTTTCACTCTTGTTACCCAAATCATAGGTGCATACGAATTGTTCATGAAGAAAAAGGAATAAAAAAAGTAGCAAAAGGGAGGCTTTTATTAAAAAAATAGCCACGAATTAATGCCTCCTGCGTCACAGGCTCGTATCGCATCCATGAGGAATAGGCGAATATTCTTTATGAACTATATACTCAGTAACTCCCCAGGCAAGTATTTTTATTACTTATTCTGGAGGCTCTAATTGAGGAGAATGTACCCCAATTCCAGCGCTTACTTAATTGCGATGTCTTTCGTCAATCAGATACTCGACCTTTATAGATTTGAATTTATTAGTGCTTCAAGCGCTTTGCACAAAACCTATAAAGGTTCAGTATAACTAAAATTTATACACCAATCCAATGCCCATGCCATTCGTCTTTAAATGCAGGCTGGTATCCGTATTTTGAGTAGGCAGTTCCTCATTGTATATTTGGATAGCGGAGCGCATCGCAGCATTGGAAGAATTGCTTTTGATGATTGTCACCGTTAACAGTGAACCACCAATCACCATGATTCCATACCCAATTGTTTTCACAAGAGTATTAGTAAGGTCATCATATACAAAACCCAACAAGCCTCCAGTTTCTGTATTGTTAGAGGA
>CAZNCI010000227.1:0-6672 GCA_964571475.1 uncultured Saprospiraceae bacterium
TTTGCGGAGCGGCCGAACGAATAGTGAGCCTATGGACGTAGCGACCCCGACGATGAGCACGGAGTGAGCGCTGGCAGGGAGGGGATATGCCCTGCTAAAAATCACTTTGAATCCTTTACATTTCCATGGTTTCTGTTGTATTTTCAGGGGGTGCTTCATTGATTGTCGGGGAATCCTTTTTTTTCTGATCCATTAAATAGGCGTTGTTGATGGCCTCCATGAACAATTTTAGACTATTGACTGATTCGTCCTTAAATGTCGTTTTTAAAAAGCCGTCATCCATGCCATAAGCACCTTCCATACCAACCAGTTGTTCTATCAATTTGGGCACATCCAAATCACTCATTTCCCTCAGGAAACCGGGCTGAAACACAAAGCTCGCCAAATGCTTCTTTGATATTTTTTTGATCTTCTTTTGAATGTCAGAAGGTGTTCCAAAATCGCCGGAGACTAATTGATCAAACAGGGCATTATCTTTGGAAAAGACGGCATAAAAAATGTCCGATTTTCTGTAAAATTTAATCCCTTTGCCCATTGTCCCGCCAATACTATAAGTATCTCCATCCTGCGTCAACAATCCGGTCTCGACTAAATTATTTATCATCTTATGAAAGATTTTTTTCTTCCCTATTTCAAACGCGTAGATCATTCCTCCATTTTTCCTGAGCATATCCGTGCCATCACCAATATTATCCGGCAGGTAAAAAGCGGCCGCAATATCTCCGGAGAACGCCTTTGTCAATTCGCTCATGGTCACTCCAAGTTTATCTTCGGCTTCCTGTTCGACCATTCCGGAAAGCATATACTCCTTACTCAATTGGTAAATCCCCCTTGGAGAGATACTGAAGGTGTAAATCCCCTGCAAGTGTTGCCCCGGAAAATCCCTGGAGAAATCATGGCTAATACCATCGCCAAAAATCAAAGATAAATCCGACTTCAAACCACTAGACAGGTAACTTTTGACCTCCATTTCAATGGCCCCCTTTTCAAAATTGACGTAACCATGAGAAAAGTTGTTCTTTAGGTCATCTTCCTTAAACATCTTCAATGCCTGAACGGCCTGACTAGCACCCATCATCTCCATAAAAGGAGCGCTATGCATCCAAAAAGACATATCCCCTTTTCCTTTTGTGAATTTTGCGAAATTTTTATTTTGGGCAATTGAGCCACCGGTATCAGCTATCAAACCTTCATAATTTTTCTGCTCCCCATAAATTAAGATCGCCCGGTCGTCATAAACCACAAAACCACCGCTTCCTTTTGAATAGAAAGTTCCTCCTTCGTATTCAGACTGTGCAAAATCAGCGGTTGATGCGCTTAAAACCTGCTCGAACCTAGAACGGTCATCTAAAGGTAAATAGACCCCAATACGAGGTTCCTTTTTCCCGTCAAAAAAGAGGCTAATGAAGCTGGATTTTGTCAGGTCAATCCCGGAGTTTGCGGGATTTTCAAAGATTCCGGCCAGTTCTTTGCTTTCTGCTTTGGCCTCTTTCAACATATCCTGAAAAAAGGGCATTTTTTTCACTGCCTCAAAGTCAGCTTTATCCATAAAAGATTGGGGATTAAGCCGCATCACCATACCGGCATTATCGGGAATATAATTAGCCATTTTATCCTTTTCGGAGATGCTCGTTCCGCAGGAGGCTAAAAAAAGTAAGGCAAATAACATTAAGGCAGTCAATTGAATTTTCATAATTTTTTTTTATTTTAGAAACAGTACAATTCGATTTAGGATTATCCTGTCCATGATTATCGTAAACACTAATTATTTACTGAAAGAAATAAGGGTAAGACCCAATGAAGGAAAATTTTATAAAGCAAGATTCCAACGCCAATTCCCAAGCCGACCATTACCCCTCTTTTTTTACTACTATTAATGCTTTCCATTTGTTCATTTTTTGGTTGATGAAATATCATATAGCAATAATGGGGCAAATAGGCGTAAAAAAGCTATTTATTTAGATGAATGCCTTGTAAAAGTCGATTTTTCCAGGAAATGGAGGTTATGAATGTTTTGAAGTTTTTCGTCTGATTGACCAAAACTCACAATTTTAACATCTAATGGCGTATGTTTAAATTGTTCAACTGTTTTTCTGATTGCATCAAATATCCATTTGGAGTTTCTTCTTTAAACCACATTAATTTCTCAAACCACATATTTTTCTATTTTGTGTAAAACAATCATCTAAGACAAACGCATCAAAATTGGTTCCTTCTAAGATATGGAATAATTCCCCTTGGAAGGGCTGACTTTATATTCCCGACTTAAACTACCCCAATCCTGCTGGGAATCAGCCGCTGCCCTGGAGAAAAACCGGAAATACTTTGAAGCTAATGATGTGTTTCCGAAAGAAACAATAGACCGATACCTTCGTCACCTCAGGAAATTTGACGACAAGGATCTTCAGGCAAGGGTCTTTGAGGACAAAGAGGGCATCAAAAGATTAGTGGCAGCGTACATTCACTGCTCCTGATTCGTTTATTTTCAAAAGCGGTACTTTTTGGTGTCAAAAAGTACCGCTTTGAAGTATTTTAGTGACTCATCACTTTATTCATATAATAAGCCCTCCATTTATCATTGCCTTGTTGGGTGTAAAATTGTTGGTATTGATTCACCTTGGCCATTATTTTGTCTTTGCCTTTCATTTTTTCACCGATCTGCTTAGAAAGATTTAAGGCCTCCTGTGCACAGGGCGCTGTCGGTGAAATAGTCAGTAAAATACGAATAGCCTGCTTCATCTCATAAGCACTATTGCTGTTGACCAAAATTGTTGCTTTGTGCATTTTATTATCGCAAGCCTCCTGGTCAATATCGGCAATAATTTCATCCTGCATTTGAACAGCCTTTTCCGAGCACGAAGAAACGGCGACCATATTGGCTAAAATGACCAATGCCTTATGATACTCCTTCTTTTCGCGCAATGTCGCTACTTTCTCAAAATGAGCGGCACATCCATCCGCATAATTAATTGCAAAGAAGGCGTTAATCACTTCTAATAATTCAGCTTTTGCCTGCGCATCTTCACTAAATGTTTGCACCAGTTTCTCACCCAGTTTAGTGGGTGTGGCAGCAGATAACTCCTTCACATAAACATAAGAAGTATCTATCTTTCGCGTCTTATCCCGAATGGTAAATTTCAGTTCCGGCTTACCGGCTGCTTTGATATCCATTCCTTCTATCAGGTGAGCCTTACCCGTATTAATTCGGGGTTTAATGACGATGGAAGAATGGCTTTTTATGTTATAGGATTGCCCTAAGGTATTACCCAATAAAGTAATTAGCTGCTTTGCCGCTACATAATTGTTCTTATGTTTTATCTTTGTGATTTCCAGCGTATGCAATGATGCATCCATCTGGCTATAAGTGGCCAATGAACAGAATAAAGCGAATATAAAAATGAATAATTTCTTCATCGTACTTTTTATTTTAAGGTAAAAACAAGATTATTCCCATTCATCACACGAGAGGCACTAAGTCCTTTAGATTTTAGGAATTTTTTAAACTTTGCTCCAAATTTTGAAACTCGATAAGTCCTTCCTCTATCGTCTTTTAAAGGAATTTTAACGAGATCAAATATCATTTTGGTATCAGTCACACCCTGCAGGTGGTAATAATTTTTGAAAGAAGCGCTTTGGACCCAATCCTCAATCAGGTCTGACAACAAATCTCCGCTATCGTCCACCTCAGAGTCAAAATCATAATCAACATCTTCACTCAAACCAATATTGAGGGTGATCGTTCTTCCATTTTCGATAATATCGTTAAATTTATCCTGAATGGTGTTTAGCAAATTATCAATTTCTGCCTCGACTGCCTTTTCTGTTAATTTCCCAAAACTGTTAGTTCTAAATTTTGGAGAGGTGGACACCTTATTCGCAAGTGATTCTCCAGAAGAGGCATCGTAGGCTGTCAAAATTACAGTCACACTATTCCCGGTATTGGAGAAGTTTTTATTGGCTTCTACTTCCACGTAGATATCCGCTCCGGAGAGAGCAATAACATCATCTTTAATAGAGTGTTGCTGCTCATCAGTTAGAACGCCCGTATTGTTTAATTGCTTAAGTTTTGCGCGAAAATCAATGGTATTGACCCCTCTTTCATCAAAGGCTTCTTTCACCTTAGTGATCGCAACCCGCAATAATTCATTTCTTTCAAAATTTGTTCTAAGACTTCGTCCTTCCGGTGTAAAAGGAATCGCCATAATGGTTGGTTGAATAGTTGCAGGTTTTTCGTCCTGAGCCATACCGATGGAAAATACCATTAACAGCAAAGTGAGAGCACTAAATATTTTTTTGTTTAGTAATATTATCATAATATATTTTGATTTCAATTTTTTTCTAATGACGTTGCTTAAAGATAACTATGCAGTCCTTCCTCGTTTTAGGCAGAAAATAGTTGCTTTAGTTACGATTAAAGTCCAAATTTTCTGGAAATGCCTTGTGCCTGCAAATGTTTTTTGAGATTGGTCAGATCAAATACTATTTTTTGTTTGACAAAATGAATCTTACCATTCAGGTAATCGTCCTCAACGGTAGAGTTGGTTACAAACTCCTGATAACCTCTATTAGTTACAAAAGTAGTAAAAAAATCAGGATTATCACGCTTAGCCATTGATTCATTTTTAATCAATGGTTTTTCCTGATTACTATTAGGGATTCCCTTAAAAAGCAAATTTTCAATAGCATTTCGCTCTGCAAACCCAACAGCCTTATCCAATGTTTCAGCCTGCCCTTCGGAAAGCAAACTAATCGTCATTCTGTCATGAGAAGTGCAACTGACCATTCCGGTGCGTTGGTAAACTAATTGCTGGGTAGGTGTACATGCCATCATATTTATCAAAATGAAAGCCATCCATGTTTTGCGCATCATATTTTAATTATTTTTGGTGATTAATTTCGTTTTATGGAATAAGTAAACACTATTTTTTGACCATTTTTCAAAGCCTTAGACAACTTTTTCCTCCCACTATCAATCTTCATTATTCCTAGATGTCGTGTCAAAGGAGAAGGGGAGACATAGCCCTTTGCAATCAACACCTTTCGATCAACCTTTCGTCCGGCAATTTCTTCTGTCTGCAAGACAGAAATATCATATACATCCCCTGAATCAACTTCAAATGGGTGAAAGATTTCAATTGATTTTACCTTTCCTTTTTTCTCTTTGAGAATGCGTTGAAAGGTAATTTCTTTTTCGGTATTATCTAGAAGTGCCATTTTCCATGCCTGCAAATTGGTAAATCCTTTGATTAGCCAATTTTTTCTGCCCGTTGCTTTATCCACTGAAATAAGCTCTCCTGTTGCAACATCAGTAATATTAAGATTTGAACCGGCAAAAGACAATAAATATTGTGCTCCAATCCGCTGATTCTGATAGTCACCCAATTTGTAATCAATAAATCGTTCATCCTGATACAAAGCACGCAATTGGTCTAATTCAGGGGCGGCTCTCTCTATGAGATTCACCTCCACCGATCGAGCCATCCCTTCCTCCAGCCTACCATCACACACCCAACACTTTTTTGCCACGGCAATGTTTATTTTTTTTTCAGGAGGATAAGGTGTTATTTTATTGACGGCAATTTTAGAGGCTACTGCAAAAAAGCCGCCTTCCGCATGCTCCCTCAATTTGTCGGCTAATTTTTTGGCAGAAAGTGATAGTCCATATTTTTTAGCGAGAGTGGTCGTTTCTTCCACTTTATCGGCATACACATCTGCAATGTAGGCTGGGTATTTTTTGCCATTGATTTCAATGGTAGAATAGATTAAAAAGTTATCACTTTTTTTAATGCCATCTTTTGAGCCTCCATTAATCGTTAACAGTTTTATTTTTTTGGTATTTATATCGGGAACATCTACGGTAAAAACCTGATTATTTCGGTATTTATCAATAGCATTTGCGACAATAGATAAAGATTTTTTATGGAGCAAAGCCAAATCATTATACCGGTCTTTTATTTCTTCAGCATAGTCTTTTCTCATCCTCGCTTTTAACGCCGCAAATTGCTTACTATTCTCTCTATTTTGAAGGACTTTGAGTGTCTTTTTACGGTTAAAATATTTTTTAACATCTATTTTCACATAAGGGTCGGCTCTTATGAATTCACCATCTATCGGTTTGGTTTTAACGTGTTGGCCGACCTCTTCCACTTTTCCTGTTTTCACATTAATCACTTTAAAGCTATAATTTGCTTCAAAGGGAACCAAAAAAGTCGCTTCTGTAACAAATCCGGAAGTATCCACCTTAAAGTTTGGCTCTAACTTATTAACATTTAAAGAGGCGATCCTTTGCCAAACAAAGATAGCCAGTTCTACCGGTTTTTCCTTATTGGGATAATACTTGCACAAGGTTAATTTATGAAATTTATAATTCCAGTCATATACAACATAATCATCATTCTCAAGGGCTTCGATTTGCCTCAACAATTCGCTATAAAAATTGTATTCGATGCTTGATTTTCCATGAAAAATATTGACAGCAATCCCTAAATCTTGTGCTAAAATAACGCTGCCATAGCATAAGAACAATAACAATAATAATTTTGATTTCATTTTCATTTTCATTTTCATTTTCACCTATCCGACTACCGTCAGGCTAGGCAAGTTTTGATTTTGATTTTGATTCACATTTTGATTCACATTTTCATTTTAATTTTCATTTTGATTTTCATTTTG
>CAZNCI010000228.1:0-6647 GCA_964571475.1 uncultured Saprospiraceae bacterium
CCAATGCCGGGGTATTTACAACCTATACAGGACTTAGATTATGCGGTAGATATTACGCGATTGAGCGATATTCAGGTCTTTTCTAATTATTATGGAGCGCCCCTTTCTGCCGGTTCTATTCGCCATCAATACGCTAAGATACAGGCGTGGAATGCGGATATGAGCCTATTGCATTTTGGGACTGTTTTTTTTCTGAATGGGAACGATTATACTATTTATAAAATGATCACCTGGGCAGGGCTAAATGATGGCCGTTGGTCTAATGTCGATCCTAATATTTTTTACTTTTGCGATGGCAGCGATTTTAAAAAAATAAATGTAGTGACGGAGCAGGTGACATTGCTTCACACTTTCCCTACTTATGTACATGCGGGGATTGGTCCTTGGGAGGGTAATTTGTCAGCGGATGACCGTTATGTTATCATTACGGATTATGATGCCAATGGGGCTGGGATAGAGGCGACGGTTTACGATATTGTCAACGACGTGACCATGGGGACTCATTCCGGTAATTTTGACTGGGCGAGTATGACGCCATCCGGTGATTATGTTGTTCTTTCTAATAATGCTACCGGACAGTTGGAACGATATGATTTGAATTTTCAAAATATGTTTGTTTTGGTCAATGACCAACAGCATGGTGATTTTGCGGTGAATGTGAATGGGGAAGAAGTTTGGGTGCAGGTGATTCCCCTGTCTATGACCCGACTTTCAGATGGGCAGTTTACGGATTTGTTGCCGGCGACGGCTTCGACATCGGGTACCTGTGGATATCCTAATTACAATCCCAATATTGCCGGGCACGTCTCCGGTCGGAATTTTGATATGCCCGGTTGGGCGGTTGTTTCGGCTAATATTCATCCCTGCGCTAATGGCATGGGATATGATTGGCACTCGGAGGTTTATGCGGTTAAGTTAGACTATTCCGGCTTGGGAACGATTCGGAATTATGGCAATTCTCGGACCTCTGTTGATTATACCATTGCTACGGTTAGTCCCGATGGACAGAAGATTTTGTTTTTTTCGGATTGGAATGTCTATGGACAGGGAGGAGCAGATGTTTTGTCGTATTTAGTGCAATACAATCCGGCACTTCCGGTAGAGTGGTTGTCACCCTTAAAAGCGGAGATTGTTAAGAACCAAACACTACTTACCTGGCGGGTAGCACAGCAGGATGTCAATGAGAAATTTATTGTTGAACGCAGTATGGATGGTTATTCTTTTGAGCCATTAGGTGAAATTAAAGCCGAGCCAGCCCCAGCCATCTATCAATATCATTTTATGGACAAAAATCCACTTTCAGGCGACAATTTTTACCGCCTCAAACAGGTCGATAAAAATGGACAATACGAATATAGCGATATCGCCCGCATTTATTTTCAGAAAAATGCCATTTCGATTTATCCCGTTCCCGGAAAGGCTGATATTTTTGTGCATTTGACAAGAGACGATGCTTATGAATTGTATAATCAATTTGGGATGATTGTAAAAAAAGGATGGCTGCTGGCTGGTGAAAATACTTTGGATTTATCCGGATTACACCAAGGGGTTTATTTTCTGAAAACGGCTTCCGGAGAAGTTGGAAAAATTGTTTTATCTGCACATTAAGGGGGATTATTTTCCTTTGTTTTGTAATTCATCACCCAATTTCCCATTGGGTGATGAATTAACCTTTATTTATATAATTAGTCGAACACCACCCAATTCCTCAATTTTATAAGGGAATTTATCACTAGGGGAGCCGATGAACATAAAGTTGATTGGAATATCCCATTTTTTGGAAAGTTTTCTAATGATTTCAGGATTAAAAACACCTTCTTCAATAACGAACTCTACGTCAATTTCGGGGTATTCTCTATCAAGGAATTCAATTTCCTGCGTGATATTGGGAGGAGGAGTTCCTCCTTTTGGTAATACCAGGACAATTTTCAACCTTCGGGTGTGTTCATTTTTGATAATATACAACATGACTTTATTAAGTGTGGCGATATTATCTCCTTTGGTGAAAAACACAAATTCCTGCTCGTTGATTTCATCGACTATTTGTCCAATTCTTTCATCTGCTTTAGTAACGAAATCCCGAATAGGTTCGAAGATTGCATCTATGACCTTTAATAAAAATTTTAACAGAACCGTTCTGTTTAACATGACAATGATGAATAAAATCGAAGGTACAAAATAATATAAAAAAACGGTTAAATTACTCGGCAGGTTATCCTTTGGAGGCATCATGATGTTGCCAACTAAAGCCGTGACAACTGCCGTGATCGCAATAAAAACAGCTATCCAGGATGCCTTTTCTGGTCGGGGCAATTTACTTCGTTTTACTTTTAATAAAATATTACCAACACCAAATAAAGCCATAACCACTAAAAATGAAATCGTGTAAACACCTGCTAATAATTTTACATTTCCATCGGTGATTAATAATACGGATACGGATAATGCAAAAAACATAAGAATAATCCGATAAGAACTCCCGCGCTTATTTTTCTTTAGGAAAAATTGGGGTAAAATTCGATCCAGTGTCATTCGTTCAAGTAGTCCGGAAACCCCGACAAAACTGGTCAAAACTGCTCCACTTAATACCAGAAAGGCGTCAATTGCGACAAGTGTTGCTACCCAGGTACCTCCGACGTATTGTCCCATTTCAATTAATAATGTATTTTGATACGCATCACTCCTTAATACGGGAATTGTAAATAATGCCAGCGCAAAAACAGCCATCAAAGGGTTGATGATACTGACAATCGACCACATATTTCTCAGGGTTTTGGGGAACACCCCCTGCTCCTGCTCCTCTACGAAGTTGGCCGAACTCTCAAATCCGGATACCCCTAACATGGAAGCGGCAAAGCCTAAAAAGATAGCATTGGCAATACTTCCTCCCTGAACGGGCAAGTGCCAGTTTTCATAGAAAGTTCCCACCCCGTGGTTCATCAAATAAAAAATGATAAAACCACTCAAAATAATTAGTGAAAATAAATGAAATAGGAAAATACCAATGGCGACTTTAGCTGATTCGGAGATTCCCCCTATCACCAATAGCGCAAAAAATGCCAATAAGATAATCGTCGAAATGATAATTGGCATCGATGGAATTAAATGGTGTAAATAGTGGATGCCTTCATTGGCAGATATGACGGCTGTCGCCATATAAGAAAGCAGGGTCAGGGTCGCTGCGAAGGAGGCCATTCCTTTGCTGGTCGTATTCAGCAGGGCGTTATAAGCCCCTCCGTTTAAGGGTAATGCCCCAACCACTTCTCCGTATATTCGGCGAAATAAAAATAAGACAAAAGAAACGATTAATAAGGTTACCCATGCGTATTGACCAGCAAAAGCGATCGCCAATGCGGAGACATAAAGTACCGAAGAACTAATATCGTTACCACAAATAGCAGTAGCGGATAACTCGTTTAATTTTTTGTGAATTTTCGTCATTGTATTTATTTTAAATCTTTTTGCACCTGTATTTTTAATCCTACGTAAAAATTAATTCCTGAATTGGGAATTCCCAAATTTTTAAATCGGGACAAATGATCGACATATTTGGCATTGAGCAAATTCTTAACCCCTATATCCAGGTTGGCGACACGTTTTCCCATTTTTACTTCCGCACCTAATCCCAAATTTATTAGACTGTAATTTTCTGTAAAAGTCTCAAATAAACCAACTCTATCCTGCTTAAATTTATAAATGTGCTGAAAATAAATATTATTTAGGTTGATTTTTCCCTTTCCATGCAATTCGGCACTGATTGTTGAATTAATTTTTGTTTGAGGAATCAAAGGTAAGGGATTTTTATTTTTATCTGCTGCTATTACCAAAGAAATATTACTTTCCAAGTGTAGCCAGTGTACTTTATGTGGGTGAAAATGTACGCCCATTTCCCCTCCATATAAAAAGGCGTTTGTTTGTAAATACTCAAATTCAGGGTTATTGTCCACTATATTTCCCGTAGGAGAAAGAAAAATATAATTTTTGATAAAGTTGTAAAATGGATTGACGGAAAAAGTGAGGTGTTTATTCTGATAATCAAGGGAGAAATCAATTTGTGTGGCATTTTCATTATGGAGTAATTGATTGCCCTTTTCGTATCTATTTGTTCCTTCGTGTACGCCATCTGATAATAGTTCGGATGTATTAGGCGCCCTAAACCCATTGGAGATATTGGCTCTTAATTTTACGCTTCCAATTTTATAAACACTTCCTGCTGAAAATGTCAATCCATGATAGACCTGATTAAATGCCTGAATCTGTTGCGTGATTTTTGTGTCAATTTTTCGTTGATCCAGCCGGACTCCTGCCTGAAACTGTAAATCATTTATTTTGGCATTTGCCAGTACATAGGCACCTATATCTATTGACCTTGCGTCTGGTATTAGGACTTCCTCCCCATTATTGATATTGTCCTGAAGCATACCCTGAGTGCCTAGTACAAAATCAAATGTGTTTTTGTAAGTCGGTGAGTTCCATTTGATATTGTAGGTGTAAGTCTTTAAATACAAGCCCAGGGCCTGATTTTGTCTGTCATCTTCAAACTCTCTTCTGTAGTTATTGGTATATCCCAAAATTACACCCAATCGGGAATCATGGACGAAAATAGTATTTTCGACACTGAGATTATGGTTATTAATAACCTGAAAAGGTAAAATGAAGGCTCGCTCACCCAAAGAGGTATAAGTTGCATCTTCTGCAATTCCAAAATCGTTTTGCAGGAAACTATACCGGATGTTGGTAATACAATTGGCGTTATTAAAACCGAAAGCCGCCTTGAGGTTCTTCTCATCAAATCGAGTATTAAAAACCCTTTGGAAATCGGGAATTTGAAAATCGGCATGAGAGGAATAAGCGCCAAAAAGGTTAAATTTGTATTTACCTTTGTGGATTTTGAATCCAACATCATTCATGGTGCCCAGTGAATTGCCTACGAATTTAGATTGCACATATCCTTCAACTGTATTGTGCCCGGCATAACGCTCATCTATAAAATAAAGCACTCCGCCCAGTGCATCCGATCCGTATAATAAAGAGGCCGGACCTTTGATTACCTCTATGCCTTCAATACCTACTTCTCCGACTCCTAATCCATGTTCATCGCCCCACTGTTGATTTTCAATACGAATCCCCTGTGCATAGGTGACAATTCGATTGCCGGACAAACCTCTGATGACTGGTTTCCCAATGCCTGCACCAGTCGTATTCTGTTCTATACCGGGGATGTTACTAATGGCTTCCGCCAGTGTTACAGGCGTCGTTCTCTTCAGTTCTTTTAATTTTTTTTGTGCGACACTGACGACACTTTCACCCTGTAATTTTCCGGTTGGGACGGAGACGATCACTTCTTTTAGTTGGTAATGAATGGGTTCAAGTAGAAATGGCGTACCTGAGATTTCGCTTACATTTACTTCCGTATCAAGGGTTTTATAGCCAATAAAAGATATTTGGAGGTGAATTTTTTTTTGGTAATAGTGTTCAATGCTAAAAACACCATTTTCATCTGTTGTCGTTCCCGCTTCCATATCTACAAAATACACCTCTGCATAAGAAACGGGAGCTTTGGTTTCAAGATCCAACACCCTGCCTTCAAAAGACTGGGCATGAACGCCAAAAAACAGGAATTGGAAGATTAAAAACGTGACATATTTATATTTTTTCATTTTTTCATTTTTTAAATTTTTATTCTTCTGAAAAATAAAGTAATTTTTCCCGATAGGCATTAAATAGTTTAGATTTAGAAACAAAGCCTATGTATTTACCATCTATCAAAACAGGTAGATTCCAATATTTTGTGTTATCAAATTTTTTCATCACTTTTTCCAAATGCTCATCCGGAGAGATCCATGCCAGCGGATAATGCATAATATCCTTTACCTGTTTGGTTTTATAAAGTGCTGTTTTAAACATAAAACCCCGAATATCATCCAGTGTAATTACCCCTTTCAAAATACCATGTTCGTTTATGACAGGATAGATATGCCGATGTGATTTGGATACGACCTCGATTAACTGTCCCAAGTCAGCATTCACATCAACAGGAATAAAATCCGTTTCGATTTCATCTTCTAATTTCATCATTTTTAAGACATTTTTGTCTTTATGATGGGTCAAAATCTCACCTCTTTCTGCCAATTTCATCGCAAAAATTGATTCTTTTACAAAATATTTTGTAGTGAGGTAGGAAATGGAAGCAATAATCATCAGGGGGATAATTAACTCATAGCCCTTGGTTATTTCTGCAATCAGAAATAAAGAGGTCAATGGTGCATGCAATACGCCTGCAATCAATCCCGCCATGCCTACGAGGGTGAAGTTTTTCTCTGAAAGTGCTGCGATGCCAAAATAATTAATCGCCTTGGAGAAAATATAGCCAATGGTTGCCCCTAAAAACAAAGATGGCGCAAAAATTCCCTGTACTCCTCCTGCATTCATGGTAAGGGTAGTCGCAATCGCTTTTGTCAGGATCATTACTAACAAAAGTACAATTAGTACCAATGTATTGGTGCGATACTCATAGATAAATGAATTGTGAAAAATCGGTTCAATATTATCCATTAATAATGAATTAATCACCCCAAAACCTTCCCCGTAAAGTGGAGGAATCAAAAATATCAGGATACCCAAACCAAAGCTACCCAGTAGTAATC
>CAZNCI010000229.1:0-6641 GCA_964571475.1 uncultured Saprospiraceae bacterium
GACCAAACCATTCGGGTTTTCCGATGGTCGCATCCGCATAAGTTCGCATATCCAGAATTAGATCACGGGGTGATAATGGTGCGCCCGAATTTTTAGCCGGACAGGCGACATGGCATCGTCCGCATTTTGTACAGGCATCGAAGTCCATCAACTCCTTCCAGGTAAAGTTACTAATATTTACATAACCCATGCCCTCCTTCATTTTCTCTTCGGTAACTCTAGGCAATCGTTGGACGGCATTTTCTTCGGTAAACATCAAATTGGCAAAATCTACCAACATGTGCATTGCTTTTGAATAAGGAATATATCCAATAAAAATCAGAACGACAATACCGTGTAACCACCAGGTAACCATGTGGATTGTACTCAAATTTCCAAGGGAAACCATTAATTTTCCCATCCCATAACCAACAGGCGACCACCTCTCGAAATCGGGAAATCCAGTAGCGGCGATCCGTAATGCCTCAATCATAAATCCTGTGAAGGCAATAAAAATTAACAACCATGTGAAGATTTTATCATCGGTGGCATATCCCTTTCTATTATACTCATCCGACTTCCTGTCAACCCGGGTATAATCGAGCTTCTCCGATTTTGAAGTACGTCGAAATATCATCATAAACAGACCTATGATGAAAAGAACGCCAAAAATATCCAAGATTAAAGAAAACCATAGATAGAAAGTACCTTTTAATATAGAAATTCCGAAAATTAAATGCAAAAAGTCCTGATCAATAGCGACAATAGTCGTTCCGATAAAGAGCATAATAAATCCCCAAAAGATCATCCAGTGTGCGATTCCCGCATAACGGTCACGCTTCATTACCGTTGAATTGGTCGTCATTTTACCAAGTGCTTTGAAAAATCTTTTAGCGATATGATTAAAACGCCCGTTTTCACTCCCACTCCGGTATTTTTTATACCTCAGCCAAAATCCGGCCACAAAAAAACCAACCGTTGATAATCCTACTACATAAAAAGCAGCCTTCATCCATATAGGAAAATTCCAAAAAAAAGCTCTAGTCATTTCTTCCATAAGTCAAAATGTTTAAAATCCTACTGTCTGTTTACAGTGTGGAAAAGTGATAATTCGTCTTGTTTTAAATTTTTATTTTTGTCCTAAATAAAAGCACCTAATCCGCGTAGTTGTCAAAATTACAGTTTCTCCATAATCGCCGGAACTAAATCAAACAAATCTTCAGTTGTACCGTAATGGGCATAATCGAAGATAGGGGCATTCTCATCGGTATTCACAGCGATAATCAAATCGGCATCTTTCATTCCTTCGATATGTTCTGGTGCGCCACTAATCCCAAATGCCAAATAAACTTTGGGTTTGACCTTTAAGCCTGATTTTCCAACCTGTCGGGTTTTTCCCAGCCATTTATTATCTACAATTGGTCTGGAACAAGAGACCGCCGCTCCCAATTTCCCGGCTAATTCTTCCATCATTGGAAGGTTATCTTCATTCTGAATACCCCGGCCAACACTAACTAAAATTTCCTGGGCGGTGATATCAACATCGCCTCCTTCCGGTTCAATCAACTGCTTAAATTGGATCTTTAATCCACTTAAATCCGGAGCGGCTGCTTCTTCAATAGTTGGAGCACTTCCTTCTTTTCCTGCATCAGTGGGGAATGCTCCTGCCAGAACGGAAGCGATATACGTTCCTCCTGTGCCCGATTCGACATTCATTTTACCACCGTATAATTGGCTGGTAACTGCATCCCCGCTTATTGCATTTGCGTAAGCTACTAACGGGATATCCAAATCAACGCTCAAGCCAGCTGCCAAGTCCATTCCCATAGAAGTATTTCCAACCAAAATGGCTCTTGGTGATTGTGCTTTGATTACTTCTGAAGCTGTTTTACCATAAGCCTCAGGATTGAATTCCGCCAATTCAGCAGCATCTACATAAATTACGTTATCGGCAGCTCCCATTTGATCCGCCATTGCCTTTACACCACTTCCCATAAGCAGTGCAATGGTTTGCCCGCCGTATCCACTGGCGAGTTCTTTTGCTTTTCCAAGCATTTCAAAAGTAATATCATCTAATTGTCCTTTGAAATGTTCTGCTATTACGATTACATTATTACTCATTTTTTTGTTTTTTTATCCTTTAATCAATGATATTATCCTTGAGGCGATATCATCAGTCGAACCTGAAATCATTTCTGCCCCCGAACCCGACTCCGGTTTGAACATTCGGTTCACCTCCGTTCCTGCGGATACATTCACATCTCCGGCGGAGATTTCCTCCAAATCCGTTCCCCGCATTGCCCGGCGCACCCTCGCTACGGGTACATATCGAGGAGTCTCCCTTGCCGCCTGAATCCCCAATACTGCTGGTAATTGCACCTCAAATTCAGCGATTACTCCTCCACTATACTCCTTATGTACCATAGCAGCTCCTCCAGCAGTTACGACACTGGTAACGACACTTACATGAGGTAGGCCAAGGTAGTGAGCCAATAATATGCCCATCTGTCCATCTCTGTCGTCCACGGCTTGAACTCCGGTGAAAATCATATCATAGTCCATTCCCTGAATAGCATTTGCCATTGCCCGGGCTGCTTCATGGCTGGATAGGTTTTCTCCTGCGCCAGTAATTTTCACTACTCGGTCGGCGCCTTTTGCGGCAGCGGCATACAAAGCCTTATCTATGTCATCGCCATCAATGGCAATGGCCGTTACTGTTCCGCCATTGTCCTCTTTCTGTAGTAGTGCTTCTTCTAAAGCATGGTCATCAAATTCATTGACCTTGTACTTTAACCATTCGGTATCCAAGGCTTTTCCCGAAGAATCTATTTCCAATTCTTCGACCAAATCAGGCACTTGTTTGATTGGTACGATAATATTCATAATTCTTTTTTTTATTAATTAGTACTATTGATTACACTTTGGCGTGTACTCATAAATTTATCATTTTAGAAGGCTTCCCATGTCCAATTCTTCCCGAATTAATTTCAAATCATCCGTTTCAGGAGGAAATGGAAAATCCCGAAAAGTTTCGGAGGGGCGATAACTGCCATAAGGTCTGGAACAGCCGGCACTACCATCGGCAGCAGGGCATCCGTCAGTTTCAAATGGCTGACCGCCATCCAATGTTTGGAAAAAGTTATCTATTTTAAAAGTCTTGTCTTTGATTTTTATCATATTACCCTGATCGTCAAACTCAATTTTACTTCGATTAAGGTCGTATTTTTCAATAAGATGTTTGACCAATTGAATTCGCCTCCATCTGGTGATGGTTGCTCTGGGGTGATTTCCCATTCTGGAATCCGGTTCCGGATTGAAAGAGAATAAATAGGGGAATATTTGATTATCTCTCAAGTGATAAAAAATATCGACCAAATCTTTATCCGTTTCACCTAATCCCACTACCGTGTGAATATTCACTTTCCAAGGACCGTAAATATCTCTGGAAGCCTCGATAATATCCCAGTAGTTACTCCATCTTAGACTGCCATTGGGGACGTTTGTCCTTCTGTCAAAAAACACCTTTTCAGAAACAGCATCCAATCCGATACCTATCATATCCGTGCCAGCTTCTTTTAATATTTCCAATTTTGTTCGATTGAGAACAGGAGGAGCGACCAGTAATGAAAGGGGTGTTTTTACCTTTTTAGCAATGCGCTCTGTAATATCCAGAGTGTCTTTATAGGCGCGCCCATGTGTCACCATTGAGATACAAAGCCGGGTCATATTTTCTTTATAACGGGCAATGCGATCAATAACGGTATCGGTATCATAAAGCGGCCAATCCACCCGAATAAAGGACTGATCTTCGTAATTTCCGGGGCGTGTTCTCGCCAATCCACAATAACCACAATCCGACAAACAGCCGTCTTCGTAATTCAAAAGTAGATTAATCCCCCCAAATTGAAAATCACGGGAGAATCGACCTGATTTCATACGAAGTGCCATTGCGCTCGCCGCACTAATGCGCACATAATCGGGGCTGTACATTTTTTCTTTTTCCAATTGAATTACATTCAGCGGAATCATTGTATCATTCATCTTTTCACTCATATATTATTGCTTATAATTATGCTACATCTTTTACTTTCGCACTTCTAAAATTCCAAAAATAGGTTCCTTCCCATTCATTTCCTCGAAAATCGACCACAAGGTGGTGAGGTAAAATTGCCTTCCTTTTTTTGATCGGAAACTCTATATACGTAGGCGTATTATCTCCTTTAAGATCGTGAATATTACAGGAAGCAGATTGAATTACCCGAAATCCAATATTTAAATTTTTTGTCGCTTCGAGGGTTTCCCATTCGGGTTTTTGGGTTGAAAACTGTACTTTTTTGACAACAAAACAGCTGAAGTAAACTTCCATTGTAACAAATAGCGTCTTATCCAATTTTGTCAAAGCTTTTTCAGCTCTTTTGGAAAGCTCTACCTTTATGCTTTTCCCCTGCATTTCTCCTTCGATAAAGTCTAGGTTTAATATCATGTTGATCAATTTTTTATAAAGAATCAATTACTTTTTTCCGGATAATAACACGAGCCATCATAGGTGAAGCGATTTTCCGAGCGCGCTCTGCGTGCTGCAAGATAAATGGCATCTACCACCTTTGCTGCGGGGAGGTTTTCAATCTGTCCTGTTTCTGCAAAAGCCTGCCCCACCACAGCTTCTATCTTTTTTCGGTCTAAAGGACTCCATTTGAGTCGTCCTTCGATAATTTTCAACACTTCTAATCCCTCTAAGAAATCACCGGTTATAAGCACACTTTTAATGGTTTCTCCTTTGAGACCAATGTATGTTCGTAGTAATCCGGCAGGCGTTTTCAGTACACTCATCCCTGTCATATCTGCCTGAGGTGAACGCTGAAAAATCCACTCTTCGTTATCATACTTTTGGGTGATCAAATTTTTTACCTTTTCTTCTTCCTCTTCGTTTAAAGATTGATAGATGTATTGAAAATTAAAAAAATTTTCAAATGCTGTTTTGATCTCCGCTCTAACTCTTTCCGTTGTTACCTTTGTATTTATTTCCCTGTTAATCGTTGTAATTCTTTGCTCAACGGATTGTATTTTTCTTTTGTCTGAGTATTTTTGAATGGGAATTTTCAAAACCTCCAACATCCGCAAAACATCCAAATCTACCAACAAACTGGTATGAAACTGTATAGCCCCCTGCGGATTGACGTAGATACCAAGCCCGGCAATTTTTCGACCTTCGACCTCTAAATCATTTTTTGATCGAAATTCTGCTTTTACCCCAAATTTTGCCAAAGCATTGATAATCGGCTGAGAAAAAAGTAGGTATAGCTCCCGCAAATTTTGCCATTCAAAAGCCTTTGAAGAGGTGGAAAAACAAATCCCCAATTGATCTGCGCCCATGATGATGGCTCCACCTCCGGTCAGCCTCCTGCTAAACTGGACATTTTTTTTCACACAAGCCTCCAGGTCTAACTCTGCCGAAATATTTTGAAAACGACCCACCAATGCACAATTGGTTTTATAGGTATAAAGTCTTAAAGTAGCTTTTGTTTTACCTGTTTGGGAATATCCTTCCATTAACACCTCGTCGGTGGCTAATCCGCGGGCAGCAGACAGGCTGTCTTCTTCTATATACCGGCACTTATTCAACACCACAGGAACAGGCATTTTCGAAAAATTGTGGTTTTAGGCCCATCTCTTTTGACAGCCCCACTATTCCTTCTGCCGGATAAGCAATTCCATTTAATCCTGCTTCCACGGCGGCTTTGTCCACTGCTATTTTGTGATCGCCCTGTGGACGAGAACAGCCCACCATGATGTAGGTGTCCGGCATTTTTAATCTTGCTTCAATAAAAAATTCTTCAATAACTTTCGGGCTGGGTGGCTCGACACCCCACATAGCCGTATCGTGTAATGGCGTAATCACCACTAATACCAAAGCATGGCATGGATATTTAGCAATCATTTCCAATGCCTTGTGTTCCCCTCGAATTTCGCCATAATGTAATCCGATAATAATATGAGGTCGCAGGCTAAGGTCATAACTCGATAACAAAGCCAATGTCTTTTCAAAATCATCAACCGTTGCATTCATGTGATATACATCATGGATGGTCTCCTGTGAGCCGATAATATCCAGCGCAACACCATCAACACCCGCCTCCTTCAATGCACGTGCCTGCTCATCTTTGGTGACCAAGCCGGTGTGCATGATTATTTTCATACCCAATTCTTCCTTCACCCGCTTAATTTCCGGGATGTGTTTCATGAAGGGGACTTCTCCTGTTTTGAGCGAACCGCCGCTGATAAGAACAGACTCCGTGCCATTGGCTTTTAATCGCTTACACATATCAAAAACACCTTCTCTTTGATCAAGAGCAATCATTGGTTCTAAAATCTTTTTATTACAATGATCACAATCCAAAGCGCAGGCATCGCCGGTAAGGCTGATAGGCAAAAAGGCCGTTGGATTGCTCTGCTGAATCTCCATGGTTGTATAAGACTTCAGTCCCGGAGCATAAAACTTTATATCATTCGGGAAATTTTTCTGTCGAATGGCAAAAGCTACTGATTTTTTATCTTGTATAGTCGTTGTCGTCAATGTTGGAAGATTTAAGATGATGGAAAAGGATTTACCCATTTAAGACTGGGCTAACCAGCCTTTTTCATCAAATTTTTTAATTTCAGCC
>CAZNCI010000230.1:0-6623 GCA_964571475.1 uncultured Saprospiraceae bacterium
AATAATAAATCTATATGAATTGCAGAAACTATAATATTTTAATGTTGCGATCAAAATTAGTAGTAATATTGAATGGTTTTTGTGAAAAAATAAGTGTAATGAAAAAATATATTTTAACTTTAACAATTATTGCCTTGGGATTGGGCATTGCAGGGGCACAAATAAATGCCAGTATGTCTGCGGTTTTTGATGTTACTCCAATTAATCCGGGGCAAACTACTTTTTTGCGGACAAATGTCGCCGTTTTGTCAATGGGGCAGGTTACGGCTGCCGGTGATTTGGAGGTGTTGATTTCTTTTCCACAAGGGGCTAACCCTAGTTATGAGCCAGTAGGTACGACTCCACCATCTGGACCTTTTGCAGGGAGTTTTAACTGGTCTTTTAACGCAGGTCAAAGAACATGGTATGGAGTTAATCCTTCTGCTTTTCCTGCTAGTGCATATGGAGGGGATATTCTTTTTGAAGTTGTTGGTAATCATCTCGGACCTGAGTTAGTCACTATTACTACTGTCACTTTAGCTGGCGATACTAATAATCTGGATGACAATGCCACTCCTTCTCTAGTCGTCCCCGTCAAACTCTCCTCCTTCGACGTTAAATCTTCTGACTGTAATGCGGTGAACCTTGAATGGGTGACAGAAACGGAGTCAAGCAATAAGGGGTTTGAAATAGAGCGTTCTACGGATGGGCGTAATTTTGATAAACTTGGGTTTATTCCTGCTACGGAAAGAGGGACTGATGGCAGTTATCACTATGCCTTTGAGGATGCTTCTATTAAGCAGGATGAAGGACAGTCTGAGTACTTTTACCGTTTAGTTCAGATTGATCTCGATGGTCGTTCAAAGGTAATAGGATCGGTGCTTTCTGTGAATTTGGATTGTCGGGAGGAGTTCGCTGCGACTATTTACCCGATCCCGGCTTATAGCACATTGACTTATACCCTGACTAATAATTATCTGGGGCATGATCTCGATATTGAGATTTACTCCAATACCGGGCAATTAGTTTATAATGGGCATATAGAAAAAGTATTATTATTAGAGGCTGATATAGATGTTTCTAAATTAGCAGTGGGTATGTATCAAATACGCTTTTCTGCCGAAACAGGTGTAAAACAATACAAATTCATGAAAATGAAGTAATGCTTTGTAAAAACGATTATTAAGAAAAAGGGGCGTCAGATAGTGATGCCCCTTTTTTTATACTTCTCAATCTATCACCTCAATTTTTTGAATAGTGATTTGTCCGTTTTTATTTTTAATATGGATAAAATACAATCCGCTTTTTAGTGTGGAAATATCAATTGATTTTTCTTGGCTGCTAAGTAATAATTGTCCTGAAATATTATAAATAGTAGCAGAAGAATAGCCTTTACTTTCGATTCTGATGATATGGCTGGCAGGATTCGGAAATAGAAGGAGGGGCGTCTTCTCTACCAGTTCAATTGGTAATATATCATAAGCGTTCATTTGATAGAGTGTGGGCTCAACAGCAGAGTTACCTTCTGTCGATAAATAGTAGTGATATTGACCAATTGGGGCAATCCCTTCAACCTGAAAGGAGTTGACCAGCGTAATGGGATATTTATTCGAAATTCCCGTATTTATTTGATTATCCATAAATTCGTTGATGGTTACGATGAAGGATCCTTGTAGGGAATATCCTGTCAATAGAATGGCATCGGCCTGTGCATCATAGGTGCCACCGGTGATTAGAATTTGTGGATTAATCTCCCCGGTTTTAGTGATTTGGTAAGTGCCAGGTTCCTTGGGGAGGGGATAGATGTTAGAATGAAAATCTCCTCTGTTTTTGGTGAAGATGTACAGTTGGTCATGGAAGTTGAGGAGTGTCTCTGCATCGAAGTTCGTCTCGTTATTGGGAGAGAAATCGACTTGATCGCTATAACTAAAATTAATAATTTCAGCGGTAACCGTATTGGTTGAAAGGAAATCTGCCAAAGGAATGGGATAGACTTTTAAATCTATCCGGCTCCCATTATTATTGCCAAAATCACCAATATAGATGTAATTTTCATCCATGGACAAATCTTCCCAGTCCACATTGGTTGCATTATTGATGAAAATCCTTCGGGTAATATCTCCTGAGTCGGGATCTACTTCGTACAAAGTAGCATCTCCGCCTGAGTCGTTATGGGTGATGATTTTATCATTGATAAATAGTAAGCCTGAAGTTTCCTCCACACTTTCATCCATTTCCGTCTCGAAATTAACGATTTGGCTCCAGCCATTAACCATCCAAAAAAATAAAAATAAAAAAGTAATAGATTTCATAAATAAAAAAACTGGTCTTTTAAAATACCCCAAAGATAGAATAAAAGACCAGTTAATACTTTTTTTATATTCAAAAATATTACAATCTGTCGGCAATTACTTTTTCGACAATCTCCGGATTTAAGAGGGTAGAAATATCACCCAAATCATTTAATTGATTCGCCGCAACTTTTCGTAAAATTCGTCGCATGATTTTTCCACTCCTTGTCTTAGGTAAGCCGGGCACAAATTGAATCTTATCACATTTGGCGATAGGTCCAATATTTTTTGCAATCAATCCGTTGATCTCTTTGCGCAAAGCATCACCTCCTTCTTGTCCTTCGTGCAGGATGATGTAGGCATAGAGGGCATTTCCCTTAATATCATGAGGGAAGCCTACAATGGCCGATTCGACCACGCCGTCGTGTTGATTGATGATGTTTTCGATAGGAGCTGTTCCTAAGTTATGTCCCGAAACGATGATGACATCATCTACCCGTCCGGTAATTCTATAGAATCCATCTTTATCTCTTAATGCTCCATCCCCTGTGAAGTATTTACCGGGGAAGGCAGAGAAATAAGTCTCTTTATAACGTTTGTGGTCACCATAGATCGTACGTGCGATGGAGGGCCATGGGAATTGAATAGCCAACCGTCCTTCCGCAGGACTTTCTGCGATTGCTTCGCCTTTTTCATCTAATAATACTGGTTGTACGCCCATCATCGGCAGGGTAGCGTAGGTGGGCTTTTGTGGTGTTACTCCGCCGAGAGAGGTAATCATAATGCCTCCGGTCTCTGTTTGCCACCAGGTATCGACGATAGGTGCTTTTTTGTGGCCGATATTTTCATCGTACCATATCCATGCTTCTTCATTGATGGGCTCACCCACAGTTCCCAGTACTTTTAATGTAGATAAGTCGTGTTTTTCAACGACCTCTAATGGGAATTTTTGTAGCGCACGAATGGCAGTTGGAGCCGTATAAAATTGCGTTACCTTGTGTTTTTCAACGACCTCCCAAAAACGACCTGCATCCGGATAAGTTGGTACCCCTTCAAACATGATAGTCGTCGCGCCCTGTGCCAATGGACCATATACGATATAGGAGTGACCGGTGATCCATCCAATATCAGCCGTACACCAATATATATCTTCTTCTTCGTATTGGAATACATTCTGGAAAGAATAAGCAGTATAAACCATATAGCCACCACAAGTATGGACCATTCCTTTGGGTTTGCCGGTTGAGCCGGAAGTGTAAAGGATGAATAACATATCTTCCGCATCCATTTCTTCAGCAGGACACTGGGCGTTTACTTTTTCCAGTTCTTCGTGCCACCAAACGTCTCTGCCTGGCTTCATGCTAACTTCAGTTCCTGTTCTGTTTAGGATGATAGCGGTTTCTATGCTTGAGGATTCTTCTAGTGCTTTATCTGCAATAACTTTAAGCGGAATTGATTTGCTGCCTCGGTAACTACCATCAGAAGTTAATAAAACCTTGCATTTCGCATCGTCAATTCTACTGGCGAGCGCTGTTGATGAAAAGCCGGCAAATACGACGGAGTGAACGGCGCCAATTCGAGCACAGGCCAATAATGCGATGGCTAGCTCCGGAACCATGGGTAAATAAATACAAACCCGGTCTCCTTTTTCTACTCCATTGTTTTTTAGGACATTGGCAAACTGAGAAACTTTTCGATGCAATTCCTTATAGGAAAGGTGGATGGCTGCCTCATTGGGGTCATTAGGCTCCCAAATAATAGCTGTTTTATCCCCTCTTGTATCAAGGTGACGGTCTAAGCAATTTTCAGTGATATTTAGCTTTGCACCTTGAAACCACTTGACCTCCGGTTTGTTGAAATCCCATTCCAGGACTTTATCCCATTTTTTTCTCCATTGAAAATTTTCAGCTATTTCTGCCCAAAAAGCTTCGGGTTGTTGAATACTTTTTTGATAGCTCTCCTTGTATTCTTCTAGTGTTTTTACTTTGAATGACATAGACTTATGATTTATATTTGAATAGAACACAAAGTTCTGCAATTTTTACATTTAATTGATTGATAATTATCAATTTTTTTGGTGATTGATCGCTCTATTTGTATGGTTGAGTTTTAAAAATGTATTTTATGTTATTTAATGCAAATGTGCTTTGCCAGCATTGGAAGGAATTCTTATTTTTTCTACTATATCCTGAACATCCTTCGGAGGATTGGGCGTGAATTTAGAAATAATAATTGAAACAGTAAAATTAACCAGCATGGCAACCGTTCCAAATCCCTCGGGAGATATTCCCCACCACCAATCTTCTTTCGTGCCGCCACCAAACCAGCCAAATTTGAATTTCGTCATGTAAAATAACATCAATAAAATCCCCGTCACCATACCGGCAATAGCTCCTTCTTTGTTCATACTTTTGTTAAATATTCCCAGAATAATGGCAGGGAAGAAAGAGGCGGCTGCTAATCCAAATGCCAGCGCAACAGTTGCTGCTACAAAATCAGGCGGATGAATACCAAAATACCCGGCAATGACGACGGCAACTACCGCGGACATACGAGCTGCTATCAATTCTCCCTTTTCTGAAATATTGGGGTTAATCATTTTTTTGATTAAATCATGTGAAACGGAGGAAGAGATGACTAATAATAAACCTGCTGCGGTGGAAAGTGCCGCAGCAAGTCCTCCTGCCGCCACGAGGGCAATGATCCAATTCGGTAATTTGGCGATCTCAGGATTGGCCAAAACCATTATGTCTCTATCAACGGTTAATTCGTTCATTTCCGGGTCTGCTACGTATTGTACCAGTCCGTCTTTGTTTTTATCATCAAAGGTCAATAATCCGGTTTCTTCCCATTTATGAAACCATTCCGGCATCGTTTTATAGGGTTTCTCACTAACCGTTTGAATGAGGTTCGTTCGTGCAAATACGGCAATGGCAGGTGCTGTTGTATAGAGGATTGCGATGAAAAGCAAAGCCCATCCGGCTGATTTTCGGGCGTCACTTACTTTTTTTACAGTGAAAAAACGAACAATAACGTGTGGTAATCCAGCCGTGCCAACCATCAAAGCTGCCGTAATAAAAAAGACATCAATGGTTGATTTACTACCCGAGGTGTATTCGTGAAAGCCAAGTGCTTTGTGTAATCCATCCAATTTGTCTAAGAGATATACTCCGTCTGTTCCTGCACCTCCAAATCCCAGTTGTGGAATGGGGTTGCCCGTCATTTGTATCGAAATAAAGATGGCCGGAACCATGAAGGCAAAAATCAAAACGCAATACTGTGCGACCTGTGTATAGGTGATTCCTTTCATGCCTCCGAGTACGGCATAAAATAGGACGATTATCATACCTATGATGACGCCGGTATTGATTGGGACTTCCAAGAAACGCGAAAAAACCAGACCTACACCCCGCATTTGTCCGGCAACATAGGTGAAAGAGACCAATAAGGCACAAACGACGGCGACTGACCTTGCTACATTAGAATAATAACGGTCACCAATGAAATCTGGGACGGTAAATTTTCCAAACTTCCTCAAATAAGGTGCTAATAATAAAGCCAGTAAAACATATCCTCCTGTCCATCCCATTAAATAGACCGAACCGTCATAGCCATTGAAGGAAATTAACCCGGCCATGGAGATAAAGGAGGCTGCTGACATCCAGTCTGCTGCAGTTGCTAAGCCGTTAGCCAAAGGGGAGACACCTCCGCCTGCTACGTAAAATTCTTTAGTCGATCCGGCTCTTGACCAGATTGCAATGATGATATATAGGGCAAAAGTAATGCCTACGAGTGCCCATGTCCATTCTTGTAAAGTCATGATGAAATGATTGTTGAGTGAAGTATCTTAATTTTGTGTAATCGACTTTAAACGCCATTAGTCATCATCGACGCCATATTGGTGGTCTAGTTTATTCATCCACCTGATATACACAAAAATGAGGATGACAAAAATATAGATGGAGCCCTGTTGGGCAAACCAAAAACCGAGTTTGAAGCCCCCTATTTTAATGGCATTTAATGGTTCAACTAATAGTATTCCGAATCCAAAGGAAACAACAAACCATATTGTTAATAATATGGCTAAATACCTGAGATTGGTACGCCAGTACCTTCTATTATCCTGTTCAGACATGATAAATGATTTTTAAGTAGATTTAGTGCTGTATTATAGATGATTTTTGAAATATCCCACCAATATAGACACTTTTTTTAAAATAAAAAAAATGAAGGGGGGGAAATTAGAATTAGAATGAAAATGGGAATGAAAATATGAATCAAAATGAAAATGAAAATTAAAATTAAAATATGAATCAAAATGAAAATGAAAATGAAAATTAAAATTAAAATATG
>CAZNCI010000231.1:0-6577 GCA_964571475.1 uncultured Saprospiraceae bacterium
AAAAGACATTTCATATTGACCTCAAAAGGCAATTAGAACAAATCAAAAACGTTAGAAATTATAAAAGAATGACGGGTATTTTAATTACCTTTGATTTTATCATAAAATTTGAATTATTCCATTGATGATTATGAAGAAAACTTACCTGTTAATCCTTGCCTGTTTATTGCCTGTTTTGGCATTTTCATTAGTAACAGATAAATCCCCAAAAAACATCAAACCAAGGGGTATCCATACCATTGTCATTGATGCCGGTCACGGCGGAAAAGATCCAGGTTGCGCTGGCAGCACTGCATGGGAAAAAAATATCGCCCTTTCAATTGCCAAAAAATTAGCCCAAAAAATTCAAGATAACTTTCCTTCGGTCAAGGTTATTCTCACGCGCGACACGGATGTATTTATCCCACTTTACGAAAGAGCTGCTATTGCCAATCGCAATAATGCTGATCTTTTCATTTCCATTCATTGCAATGCCATGCCACCTCATAATGAAGGTACGAATGGGACGGAGACCTACGTCATGGGGCTACATACTGCCGAGCATAATTTGGCTGTAGCCAAAAGAGAAAATGCTTCTATCCTACTGGAGGCAGACTATGAAAAAAATTACGATTACGACCCCAATTCTCCCGAAGGGCATATTATGTTAAGCATGTATCAAAATGCTTTTTTGGAACAAAGTATTTTAATCGCCGACTTGGTAGAAAGCCAATTTAAAATAAAAGACAATCGAAAAAGCAGAGGGGTCAAACAAGCAGGATTTGTTGTTTTAAAAGAGACAACAATGCCGAGTATTTTGGTCGAAACCGGGTTCTTAACCAATAAAGACGATGAAGCCTACCTCTTTACCGATGATGGGCAGAATGAAACTGCCACTTCAATTTTCAAAGCATTTGAAGCTTATAAAAAAGAGGTTGAAAGTGGATTAAACATCCCTACGGCTCCAGTTGTCACCAACTCTTCTTCCCAAAAAAAGACGACAAAAAGTACGCCCCAGCCGAGCTCTCAACCACAACCAAAAGAAGTAAGCTTCACTCCTCGACCCAGCCAGTTAACAAAAAAAGGAGGTCGCCCAAAGCCCTATCCCAATGCAATCAAAAAATCAAAAGACCATACTACATTTTCATCAAAAGCAATCGTAAAAACACCTACTGTACCCCAAAGTCACTCTGTGCCCAAAAGCAAACCCTCTTCCAAAAACCAAGCAAATAACACCCCCGTTGTCGCCCCTATTGAAAGACCCATTTCTTATACAAAAGACGACGCAAAGCCCATTCACTTCAAAGTACAAATGGCGACATCATCCCACCTCATCAATACCAATACTGCCCCGTGGAACCAACATAGGTATATGATAGAAATCATTCAGGAAGGAGGTGTTTATAAATATCAGGCTACAAATTTCGGTAATTATCAACGTGCGTTGAAAGCAAAAAACAACCTTCGGCTAAACGGTTTTCCAGATGCTTTTATCGTTGCCTATCAAGACGGGAAAAGAATTCCAATAAACAAAGCAAAAAAGATATTGGGGATTGGGGGATAAAATCATTCAAAATCCAGTGCTTAGGAACTAAATGAAGTTTGAAATTCTCGCCACAAGCCTTATCTTCGCCTTTGATGGCATCACCACACGAAATATTGAAGCAATTTTGGGGTTATGACTCCTTTCGACCCTTACAGGAAGAGATTATCCAATCTGTTATGGATGGTAAGGATACACTCGCCTTATTACCAACGGGAGGAGGAAAATCAATCTGCTTTCAGGTGCCGGCACTTTGCATGGAAGGAATGTGTTTGGTCATTTCACCATTAATTGCATTGATGAAGGATCAGGTAGAACATTTACTCAATAGAAATATCTCGGCTGCTGCCATTTATAGTGGCATGAGCAAACAAGAGATTGATCGCATTCTCGACAATGCAGCACACGGTCATTATCAGCTTTTGTATGTATCTCCAGAGCGGCTAAAAACCGAATTGATGAAAGCCCGAATGGCTCGTATGAATATCAATCTAATTGCGGTAGATGAATCACACTGTATCTCTCAATGGGGATATGACTTTAGACCTTCCTATTTGGAAATAGCCGAAATCCGAACCATTCTACCCGATGCTAATATTATCGCTTTGACGGCGACTGCCACCCGGGAAGTTGTACAGGATATTCAGGAAAAATTATTATTCAAAAACCCCAATATTTTCCAAAAGAGTTTTGAACGAAAAAATTTGTCCTATTCCGTGCTATATGAAGAAGGCAAAGAAGAAAAGCTCGTTAAAATCCTTCAAGCGGTTAAAGGTTCAGGAATTGTATATGTCCGTAATCGCAAAAAGTGCAAAGATATCGCCTGGATGCTTTCGAAGAATAAAATCCCGGCAGACTACTATCATGCGGGGCTCTCCCCCGCCCAAAGAGACAAAAAGCAAGCGGCATGGATGAAAAACCACCCAAGAATAATTGTCAGCACCAATGCTTTTGGGATGGGCATTGACAAGCCAAATGTAAGAGTCGTGGTACACCTCAGCCTGCCGGATAGTTTAGAAGCCTATTTTCAGGAAGCCGGAAGAGCGGGGAGAGATGGTCAAAAGGCATACGCCGTGCTTTTGTATAATGAAGAAGATAAATTCAAGCTCGAACAAAGTTACAAAACCAGCTTTCCTCCCTTAAAAGAAGTATTAAGAGTTTATCAGGCATTGGGCAGTTATTTTCAATTAGCAATCGGGGGCGGAATGGGGCGGAATTTCGATTTTGATTTAATCAATTTTTCCAAGACCTACCAATTTCATCCTTTCAAAACTTTTAGCTGCCTAAAGATATTAGAGCAATCCAATTTGATTCTACTCACGGATGCCGTCTATATCCCCTCTCAATTAAAACTTTTAATCTCCAAGGAAGAGCTTTATGACTACCTGCTCAAAAACCCCAAAATGGATTTAGTACTCAAAAGTATATTGAGAAACTATCAGGGAGCCTTCCGCCACTTTATCAAGATTAAAGAAGGGCAATTAGCTGCATTCCTGAAGATGCCCAAAGAACAATTAATCAAAACACTCCAAACGCTGGCACACGCTAAAGTTATTCATTATATCCCACAAAAAAATGAGCCTCAATTAATCTATACCAAAGCCCGATACGATGCAAGTGAATTAGATATTGACTACCAACTCTACAATTTCAGAAAGAAAAAATATAAGGAACGCTATCAGGCGGCTGTCTCTTATGCGGAAACCATTATGTGCCGAAGTCAATTATTACTTGGTTACTTCAGCCAAACGAATGCGCCTAAATGTGGGATTTGCGATGTATGCACCGGTCGGACCAAACCTAATATACCTACTTCTGATTTTGCTGTTTACAAAGAAAAAATCCAACAACTACTCGATAATAATCCCGCTACTTTAGAAGAAATCGTCACCATCTTCCCGCCCCAAAAAGAAAGCGAGGTCTTATTTGTAATTGACTATCTGGTGAACGAAGGTTTTTTGGTCAAAAATGATCAAAAATTTAATCTCCCACCTACTAATTGACATCTATCATAGTTCTTCCTTGATTTATCTCATTGAATGAGAAAGATCTATCCTGCTTCTTTGTCAGCGATAAGGGTTAGTATCTATTAAAAACACAAGAATATGAAAAAGAAAAGTGCTGGATTAATAACAAAGGACAACCACCTTGCCGCCGAAAGAATATTGGTTGCGCTTGAATTGGGAAAAACGGATGAAACTATCCTAAACTATTTATCTTTCCTCGCAAAAAAATTTAAAGTTACTGATGTCGCCATCTATCATGTTATTCCAAAGCTGACACTCCGTGGCAACGAACTCAAATCTTCCCCCATCTTGGGAGACTTTAAATTAAACAGCGAAATAATTAAAGCACTTAGAAGCGAAATTAAGGAGCAATTCAAAAACCACAAAGGAACTGATGTTGTCTTTGACATTAAAGAAGGTGATCCCTTAGAGCAACTAATCACAGAAGAGAAATTCCTAGAACCTGATATTGTACTTGTCGGAAAAAACCCCAGTACTTCCTCACATGGAATTACCGTAAAAAACATTGTCCGCAGAGTAAAGGCCAACACATGGATTATACCCATGGGAGCCTCCTCAAAAATCAAGCACATTTTAGTCCCAATTGATTTTTCTACTCATTCCGAACGGGCATTAAAAACAGCACTCGAAATCAAAAAACACCTAAACCACCCTGTCAAAATTACCGCTATCAATATTTACAACACGCCTGATTTCAGTGCCTACAAAATTAGTCGCAGCGAAGATCAATTAAGCAAAATGATACATGAAAGCAAGGAAGAAGCAGCCATCAAATTTATAGAAGGAAATACCACTAAAGAGGATCATATCAATCTTGTTATTCAAAAACAGGAAAAGCCGAGTATTGGGCATTATATCAGGGATTTCGCCGAAAAAAAAGACGTAGATCTTATTATCATGGGTGCTCAGGGACATTCTAAAGTAGAGCGGCTGTTGATGGGTAGTGTTACTGAAAAAGTAATTTCCCTAGATCATCAAATTCCTATTTTAATCGTGAAATAATACGAGATTAGAGGGAAGGGACAAAGGCTTCAATGTCTCCCCTTTGCCCATTTATTTATTAAAATGAAAAAACAGAAAGGCAATTAGAGCAATAAAAAGCACCTCTAGCACATTGCCCAAAAACTCACTTTTCACTTTATTATTAATGATAGAAATAACGGAAGCAACAAAACCAATTGCGGTAAAGAACAAAAGTGATTTGTAATTAATAACGGCATCTATGTCCGATTTGGAGGCAGCGACAATACGCATAGTTACAAGGTGTAAAAACACCCCTCCTGCCGAAATCAGCAGCCCGGCCAGCAACAACCAAAGTGCGGAAATCTTTTTACGAATTTTGACAATCGTACGAACAGAACTCGTGACAACCAGCCAAAAAAGCAATAATTTAAGCGCCAGATGAATTCCCTGACTCAAACCATCACTTTCTCCAAATAATCGCCTGATCCCAAACTGCAAAAGGGTTAGCAATACAGCCAAAAGGATTCCTCCAATAATTACCGTTCGCGTAAACACCCGTTTATTGTCCATTTCACTCTTTGTCATAATCGTCCTTAATTTTTTAGTTGTAAAAATAACGCCTCTACCTTTTCTACCATTTTCGTCCAGGAAAATCGTTCTTTATTTTGTCGAACGCCCTCCAAAAATTGATCATATCTATTTTGGGCGAAAAAATCATGAATACCTGCCGCCACTTCTTTTTTATCCGGCTTCACAACGTAGCCCATTTCACCATCTGCCACAATCTCCGGCAGCCCCCCTACATTGGTCACCAGCATCGGCACCTCAAAATGATAAGCCAATTGGGTAATGCCACTTTGCGTTGCCGTTTTATAAGGCTGAACCACCATATCGGAAGCCCCAAAAAAATACTTCACTTCCTCATGAGGAATAAAGGAATTATGCAAGACTAACTGCCCTCTTATCTGCAGTTTGTCTATTAATTTATCATACTTCTCCCGATTGCCATAATATTCACCTGCCACAATTAAACGAACGGGTTTTGAACGGACTTTCTCGTCTGCCATCGCCTCTAGCAGTAAATCCAATCCCTTATAATCGCGGATAAACCCAAAAAAGAGCAGATAGCGAAAAGAAGGATCTAAATCGAGCTGTTGCAAAGCTTCATCGCGACTGACCAAAGCACCGTAATTGTCATAAATAGGATGAGGGGAAAAGACGATGGGTTTTTCTTTAGTAAATTTTCTCACATCCTCCCCTACTGATTTTGACATGACCAAAAAGGCATCTACGCTACTACAAAAGTACTTGGTCAACCAATAATCCCCAGGGCGTTTTTCATGGGGAATAATATTATCCGCTAATGCAATTATTTTCGTTTTTCCGTTAGCTTTTGCCAATTTCAATATTGTACCCAGTGATGGCCCCATAAAGGGCATCCAATACCTCACTATAATCAAATCGGCATTCATCTTCTTCAGGCGAAAGCCGGTTTTTATCCAATTAATTGGATTTACGGAATTGATTAAGGTGTGGATGGTGAGATCTTCAGGTGCTTTATCCTTCGTAAATTGGGTCTTCCCCGGAAATAAAAAATCCGGATATTGCAGTTTAAAGCTAATCAATTCAACCTCATGCCCAGCCTGCTGCAATGCCAGCCCGAGGCGCTCTGAAGAAGAAGCGATACCGCCTCGCAAAGGATGTGCCGGGCTGACAATTAATATCTTCATTTTTTATTTTTTTATCTAAAAGGTAAAACACCCATATTCTGACCTATCCGATTTCGTCAGGCTAGGCAGGTTCTAATTTTTATTCTAACCTATCCGACTTTCGTCAGGCTAGGCAAGTTTTCATTTTCATTTTCATTTTCATTTTGATTCCAACATTCGTCAGGCTAGGCTAGTTTTCATTTTTATATCTATTTATTGCCATCCCATCCGCTATCGCGGTTCCTTCTCTTCAAAGCCTCCCAGGCTTTCATCACCTCCTACGTCGGCGAAGCGTTCAGTCATATTCGGACGGCGACTGAAGTCGCCGCTACAAGTGCTTTGCTATAAATCTTACG
>CAZNCI010000232.1:0-6560 GCA_964571475.1 uncultured Saprospiraceae bacterium
TATTCAATCTTTTGGCAATCAAATTATCCCTGCAGAAGAAGGAGAATTAGCCAGTGGATTAATAGGG
The DNA here is from genome assembly GCA_964571475.1 of uncultured Saprospiraceae bacterium. Classification (GTDB taxonomy): domain Bacteria; phylum Bacteroidota; class Bacteroidia; order Chitinophagales; family Saprospiraceae; genus JALVDO01. The sequence goes on from CAZNCI010000232.1 coordinate 68, forward strand.
AAAGGGCGTATGGCAGAGCCGGAAAATATCCTGACTTTCGTGAATAAAGCTTTGATAACGGATACTACCCTTGCCGGAAAAAAAATGCTGTTAACCGCCGGACCTACCTTTGAGCCAATTGATCCCGTTCGATTTATTGGTAACCGTTCGTCTGGAAAAATGGGCATGGCTATTGCAGAAGAAGCCGCTGCCCGTGGAGCAGAAGTATTCTTGGTTTTAGGACCATCACAGATGTCTGCTGACCATCCCAATATACATATCATAAGGGTGGAAACGGCCAGGGAAATGTATCGGGAAGCGACCCGTTTGTTTCCCGATTGTCATGCAGCTATTCTGACAGCAGCGGTGGCAGATTATCGCCCCAAATCGGCAGCTACTGAAAAAATCAAGAAAAACAATAATGATCTAAGTATAGAGTTGGTTGAAAATCCCGATATTGCCAAGGCACTGGGAGAGGCGAAGAAACCAGGGCAACGATTAGTTGGATTTGCATTGGAGACTAATAATGAGGTGAATAATGCACAAAAGAAAATTAAGAAAAAGAATTTTGATTTTATCGTACTCAATTCGCTAAAAGATGAAAATGCGGGCTTTAATTTTGAGACAAATAAAATAACCCTGATCCATGCGGACAATAAGATGCTTAAATTTGAGTTAAAATCGAAGAAAAAAGTGGCGAAGGATATAATTGATGAATTAGTGAAAATCTTATAAAATATTTGATGGCAATGAGAAAAGTATATTTAGTAATAATTCTGGCAATATTTGGTACTTTGGGCTTGAATGCTCAGGAACTGAAGTGTAAGGTAACGGTGAATGGGCAACAATTAACCTCCGTAGAGCCGAAAGTATTTCAGGATATGGAGCAGTCTATTTCCGAGTTTATGAATGGACAAAAATGGACCAATGATATTTTTGAACAGGATGAGAGAATTGACTGTTCACTGATTATTACAATCTCTGACTTAGCCGGGACGGATACCTACAAAGCAGAAGTGGCGATACAATCGACCCGACCTATTTATGGCTCTAGCCAAACGACGCCATTAATCAATCACTTAGATAAAAATGTAATTATCCCCTACCAACAATTCCAGCCCATTATTTTTAACGAAAACAATTATTCAGATAATTTGTCGGCCGTTTTGGCTTATTACGGTTATCTGATTATTGGCCTGGATTATGATTCCTTTTCTAAAATGGGTGGACAAAAATACTTCCAAAAGGCGCAGGACATCATTAATAGTATCCCGTCTAATAATTCGGATCAGGGGTGGTCTGCATCTTCTAATAATAAAAATAGATATTGGTTGATTGAAAATTTGCTCTCCCCAAGAATGAGAGGATACCGGGAGGGAATGTACGATTACCACCGTCAGGGCTTAGATGTTGCTTACAAAGATGTGAATGTCGCCAGAGCTGTTATCACTGCGGTGATTGAAAAATTAAAGGATGCCAACAGGGCTTACCCCAATTCTATGTTGTTGAATGTATTCACATTGACCAAGCGTTCTGAAATAGTGCAGGTGTTTATCAATGCCAGTATTCCTCAACAAAACAAAGTGATTACCATTATGTCACAAATTTCTCCCATTAATGCTAATCAGTTTCGAAAGATTAGAACAGGAGTGAAGTAGCCCATAAATGTGAAAAATATAGCTATATTTGCCTCCGGAACGGGAAGTAATGCCAAAAAGATAATTGAGTACTTTGCTCATCATCAAAATATTAAGGTGTCTCTCGTCGTTTCAAATCGTGGAAGTGCCCCTGTATTGACAATGGCTTCCTCTAATGGGGTTGACACATTTGTTATTCAACGTCAGTCTTTTTATCATACGGAGGAGGTGCTGGATGTTTTAAAGAAATATCAAATTGATTGTATCGTGTTGGCTGGCTTTTTGTGGTTAATTCCCCCTTATTTGATTCAGCATTTTCCGAATAAAATAGTCAATATTCACCCCGCTTTATTGCCGAAATACGGTGGAAAGGGGATGTATGGAAGCTATGTTCATCAGGCAGTGAAGGCTGCTAATGAAAAAGAATCAGGCGTGACAATCCATCTGATTGATGAGGTTTACGATAGAGGGAAAATGCTCTTTCAACAATCATGCGAATTAAAGCCTTCAGATACAGCGGAGGAAATCGCTCGAAAGGTATTAAAGCTGGAACATCAATATTTTGCACCCATAATAGAACAATTTTTGAATAACGAAAACCAAAAATAATATAATAATGAGGTTATCTAAAGTTACACTACTCTTAATTTGTTTCTTGATTGGAACAACAACGATCTCCGCTCAAAGCTGGAGAAAATTACGTAAAACTGCCGAGCAACAATACGCCGAAGGCAATTATTCTGATGCCGCCGATACGTATGAAATGGCGTGGAATAAGAAAAAAAGAAAAAAAGAATTAATCTTCAAAGCAGGGGAAGCCTATTATATGTTGAAAGATTATCGGAAGGCCGCTGCGGCTTACCAAAACGTGAAGGATGAAACTAAAACTTATCCATTGGTAGGGCTAAAGTACGCCCGAAGCCTCAAGCAGGACGGACAGTACGACAAAGCCATCAAAGCTTTTCAGCAATTTATTGACGGTTATACCGGGGATGGAAAAGCCATTTTACAGGATGTCATTAATACCGAAGTGGAAGGTTGTGAATTGGCTAAAAAACTAGCTGAAACCCCTAATAAGAGTATCAATGTGCTCTATCCCAATGGAGGTATAAATACCAATTTTGATGAATTTGCACCCTTTGCTGCGACACCGGACTTTTTGTACTTCTCTTCTGCCATCGGAGGCAATGCACGGATTTACTTTTCTAAAAGAATGGGCGATGAATGGTCAAAAGCTTCCATCCCCAGCAATTTTCCGGTGATTTCCAATGGACATTATGCCAATGGTAGTATCTCGCAGGACGGACAGCGGTTCTATTTTACGGTCTGTAATGATGATATCAAATGGGATCAGCTCAATAGCCGATGCGAAATTTTTGTCTCCAAAAAGGAAGACGTAAACTGGGGCGAACCCAAGAGACTCCCGGACTATATCAATATGGAAGGCGTTTCAATTACGCAGCCTTACTCTATTGAGAAAGATGGTCAGGAATACCTGTTCTTTTCCTCTAACAGAGAAGGTGGAAGAGGCGGTATGGACATTTGGTTTGCAGTGAGAGATTTGGGCATGGATGGCAATGATTTCACCTTTCCGGTTAATCTCGGTCCCACAATTAATACACTCGGGGATGAATTGAGCCCTTATTATGATGTGGAAAATGAAACCCTGTATTTCTCCTCCAATGGTCATGCGACCGTAGGTGGATTTGACATTTTTAAGTCGCAGGGCAATGAAACGACCTGGGCGACACCCATCAATGCCGGCTTCCCGGTTAATTCAAGTGCCGATGATTTATTTTTTAGAAAAAACAATGGAAGTGGTAATGGCTTTTTTGTGTCCAATAGAGTATTTGGCGGCGTAAAGAACACCACCCGAAATACCGATATTTTTGAATTTCAATCGGCGAGTAGTGGCTACGCACTCAAAGGAGATGTTATGGATAGAGAAAATGGGGCTTTAGTAAATGAAATAACGGTTTCCCTTTATCAGGTATTTGAGGATGGGACCGAAAATTTATTACTGGATAGAGACTTTCATGACGGGCATTATTCTTTTAAGATTTTAGCCAATAAAAGTTATATGATTAAGGTAGCCAGCCCCGGTTATTATAAAGAAACCTATAGTTTTTCTTCCGACAATACTTCTAAATTTAATTACGGAGAGACCATTTATTTGGAGAAATCTAATTATTCTACTGAAGCAGAAACGGGGGATACTAAAACGGGTGAAGATACACATACCGCTGTCCCTCCAACAGACGACAGAGATAATATTATCCCCGATGGCGCAGTTTATGTCCCACCTACGATTATTCATGAAGATGGTAATTCCGGTGCAGTTTCAGAAGGTGGTGGCGTGGCTTATACCGCCCGTGGTACTTCTAAATCCGACCAACGCGAGTATATTACCTCTGCCCCAAAACACAGGGGAATCTACTACAAAGTACAGTTAACGGCCGTTCGTAAATTTGATCCTAATCACGACAAAATGGTAAAGGCTGCATCCTTAGGAAGGCTGGATACTGAAAAATTGACTAGCAAAAATATCACCAGAGTACTAGTAGCCGAGGCCTTTGATAAGCAGTCTGCCAAAGAATTACTCGATAGAGCCAAAAATAGCGGTTTTAAAGGTGCTTTCATCGTTAAATACGAAGATGGCATCCGTTATGGTCGGGTGAATTTGTAGTTGGTCGTCAGTCTGGAGTCTTCAGTTGGCAGTCTTCAGTTCCATTCTTTTTTTGCCTTAGGCAAAAAAAGAATGATTCGGCTGAAAACCTATACTCCCAAATGAAGACTGCCCACTGCCCACTGCCCACTGAGTACTGCCAACTGAAGACTGCCAACTGCCAACTGCGCCCACTACTTCAACCCTCCAATCATATCCTCTGGTCTAACCCATTCATCAAATTCATCCGCCGTTAACAATTCTAATGCCAAGGCCGCTTCTTTTAAGGTTGTACCATCTTTATAAGCTTTTTTAGCGATTTTTGCAGCGCTATCATAGCCTATTTTAGTGTTTAGAGCGGTGACCAACATGAGGGAATTATTCAACATCTCTGTGATTCGTTCCTGACTAACTTCGATACCTTTTGCACAATTAGTATCAAAACTTTTACAGGCATCGCCGATCAAACGGGCAGAGGTTAAAAAGTTGAAGATCATCACTGGTTTGAAGACATTTAGCTCAAAATGTCCCGTCATTCCTCCTACGTTGATGGCGACATCGTTACCTACGACCTGTGCCATTGCCATGGTTAGGGCTTCCGCTTGTGTGGGGTTCACCTTGCCCGGCATAATGGATGAGCCCGGCTCATTGGCGGGGATGACTAACTCACCGATGCCACTACGAGGACCGGAAGCCAGCATACGGATGTCATTTCCGATTTTCATCAGGGAGCAGGCGACTGTTTTTAGTGCACCGTGAGCTTCTACAATGGCATCATGACCGGCCAGTGCTTCAAATTTGTTTTCAGCGGTCACGAATGGCAATCCGCTGAGTGCGGCAATATCTTTAGCAACATTCTCTGAATAACCCGGAGGAGTGTTGAGTCCTGTTCCGACGGCTGTTCCGCCCAATGCTAATTCAGAGAGATGGGTTAGTGTGTTTTTGATTGCACGGATGCCATGATCCAATTGAGATACATAACCGGAAAGTTCCTGACCGACCGTAAGTGGGGTAGCATCCATGAAGTGCGTTCGTCCAATTTTGACCACGTTCATAAATTCCTTCGACTTTTGAGCGAGGGTATCCCGAAGTGCTTCCATGCCCGGAATCGTCGTTTTGACCAATATTTCATAAGCAGCAATGTGCATAGCAGTCGGGAACGTATCGTTAGAAGACTGCGACTTATTCACATCATCATTGGGGTGTAAATATTTCTTTTCATCCGTCAATTTTCCACCTTGCAGGACATGCCCTCTATTGGCGATCACCTCATTCATATTCATATTCGACTGTGTACCTGATCCGGTTTGCCATACGACCAATGGGAATTGATCATCGAGCTTTCCTGCCAGTATTTCATCACAGACCTTACCGATCAAATCCGCTTTTTCCTTGGGGAGAACACCGGCAGCAGCATTGGTCAAAGCCGCACCTTTTTTTAGAATGGCAAAGGCGCGAATGATTTCAATCGGCATTTTTTGACCACCAATTTTAAAATTTTCGAAGGATCGTTGGGTTTGAGCACCCCAATATTTATCAGCAGGTACATCTACGTATCCAAGGCTGTCTTTCTCTTTTCTGAAAGTCATTATAATGGTTTTATTCGTTTAAAAAATAATAAAAAGTCACCCAGTACTTTAAGAACTAAGTCTGGATCCAAACAACAAAAGTACTATGAAAAAGAATAAAATACCGGGAATTTGTCATCTATTTTTGGTGATAATTGTTTGAGGTAATATTTCTTTTTGGGCACTCGGGCGCTACGTCCGCCAGCTCGCTATTCGCTCGGCCTCCTCCTCCCGATAAAAATCGGGCTCCGGAGTCTGTCGGCAAGCCTCCACTAGCTACCATCGCTAGTGCGGGTGAACGGTTGATACAACTCATCACCCAAAGGGAAATGGGGTAATGAAAGGCCTTTTATTAGACATTTTGTAAGTTCAAATTAAATTCAGAGCCCCCTCTATGCTGCTAATACGACTATTCGTTCCCCCCTATCGCTTTGATGTCTTCATTAGCTGTTGCCGACGGCATTAAACAGCACCTTAAAGCGCTGGAAGCGCGGCATTATGGTAATAATCGCATGACACAAACCTGATTTTGGCATCATTTTTGCCTTTTTTGCAAAAATGGTGCCAAAATCAAGACCTAATTCCTACATTTAACTACCATAATGCCGCACCGATGGTGCTTTTTTGTTTCGCATCACTTGTAG
>CAZNCI010000233.1:0-6543 GCA_964571475.1 uncultured Saprospiraceae bacterium
GAAAACAAAAATTTGCATTTATTAAAAAATGTTCATACCTTGCGCCCTCAATGATACAAAGCAATACATATTATTTCTCATTTATACAGGTAGCTACTACCGATGAGATTGCTTTGTATGGTGCAGCACAACGCCGCGTTTTCCGTCGTCGCCCGTAGGGGCGCATATACTTTTCCTTAAGGGGAGCACTCTGCTCCTATCATTTTGCTAATTACTTTTTTTTGAATTTATTAATACTTAGGTATGAAACCTATTGTAGAAGTGGCGAACGCAAGCCACCACACCTTTGCCGTAGCTATATGCGACATGATGGCAACGGCATCCAAAGTACGTGGCACCGGCATCGCCAAAAGAAATCCCGCGTATATCTGCGAGAAAATGACAGAAGGCAAAGCAATCATTGCCTTATATGACAATCAAGTTGTTGGTTTTTGTTATATCGAAAGTTGGGAAAATAAAAAATACGTTGCTAATTCCGGGCTTATCGTTCATCCTGATTTTCGGAAATCAGGACTGGCACGAGCCATTAAAAATGCGACCTTTCAGCTTTCCAGAAAGCAATTCCCTAATGCCAAACTTTTTGGTATTACGACCAGCGCTGCGGTGATGAAAATCAATTCCGCACTAGGCTATCGACCCGTTTCTTTTGCCGAGCTCACCAATGATGAGTCCTTTTGGAAAGGTTGTCAAAGTTGTGTCAACTACGATATTTTACAGCGTACGCAACGGAAAATGTGCCTGTGTACCGCCATGCTTTGTGAATTAAATAGTTACAATAAAACAACCAATCATGATTAAAAATAATAAAGTTCTACTCGCTTTTAGCGGTGGATTGGATACTTCGTATTGTGTCAAATACCTTACCATTGAAAAGGGAATGGAAGTACATTCCGCCATCGTAAATACAGGTGGTTTTTCTCCTGAAGAACTGGAAAGTATATCGGACCACGCCTTATTTTTAGGGGTGAAATCCCACCGGACCTTGCAGGAGACCGCTAATTATTATCAGGATATTATCAAATATCTCATCTTTGGCAATGTCTTGAAAAATAATACCTATCCGCTCTCGGTGAGTGCTGAACGCATCCATCAGGCGATCGCACTGGCGAATTATGCCAAAGAGATTGGGGCGGACTACATCGCACATGGAAGCACCGGCGCGGGTAATGATCAGGTTCGTTTTGATTTGGTCTTTCAGTTGATTGCCCCGGAACTGGCGATTCTGACTCCGATTCGTGAACAACAGCTTTCCAGAAAAGATGAAATTGAGTACCTCGCCCGACATGGATTGGATTTGGATTGGCAAAAAGCACAGTATTCCATCAATAAAGGATTGTGGGGAACAAGTGTCGGAGGAGCAGAAACGCTAACTTCCCATTTGCCGCTGCCTGAAAGAGCTTTCCCCAGTCAGTTGCAGAAAGAGAAGCCTCGCATTATTTCTTTAGTTTTTCAAAAAGGAGAACTGATGGGGTTGGATGATGACAAAATGACACCGGTTGATGCCATTCAACAACTGGAAATGATTGCCAGTCAATACGCCATCGGTCGGGATATACACGTGGGTGATACCATCATAGGTATTAAGGGCAGGGTCGGGTTTGAAGCGGCGGCGGCTACGATTATTATTAAGGCCCACCATCTTTTAGAGAAACATACACTTTCCAAATGGCAACAGTACTGGAAGCAGCAACTCGGAGACTGGTATGGTATGTTTATACACGAATCTCAATACTTTGAGCCGGTGATGCGCAATATTGAAAAATTTTTGGAAGATAGCCAGACGAGGGTATCCGGCAGGGTTTTTGTCGAGTTGCACCCTTACCGGTTTGTGCTTCAGGGGATCAGATCTCCCTACGATTTGATGCAGTCCGGCTTCGGGCAATACGGCGAGTCGAACGAGCAATGGACCGGGCAGGACGTTCAGGGATTTACCAAAATACTGGCCAATCCGATGCAAATTTTTAATCATACAAATCAAAAAAAATGACAACCATTGGTATTGTTGGCGGAAGTGGATACGTTGCCGGAGAGCTGATTCGCAGCCTCGTGGATCATCCACAAATTACGATTGATTTTATATTTAGCCATTCGAGGGCTGGGACGCCGGTGGCTCGTACTCATCAGGATTTGTTTCAGCATCCGGAGCTTGTCTTTACGGATGAAGTCAATCCTGAAGTTGAGGTTCTGTTTCTTTGCCTTGGACACGGTCATTCCAGGCAGTTTTTATCAAAATATTCCTTTTCTGACCAAACAAAAATCATTGATTTAGGTCAGGATTTTCGGTTGCAAAAAGATGCCGTATTTCAAGGTAAACACTTTGTCTATGGATTGACGGCGCTGAATCGGGAAAAAACAAAAACAGCTCAATATATCGCTAATCCGGGGTGTTTCGCTACGGCGATTCAGTTGGCATTATTGCCGCTTGCCGCAAGTCAGGCTCTCCATGATGAGGTGCATATTCACGCGATTACGGGTGCTACGGGAGCAGGACGCACCTTGTCGGATACGACTCATTTCAGTTGGCGAAACAATAATGTGTCTATTTATAAGGCATTTCGGCATCAACATTTGAAGGAGATAAGGGAAGGGCTGCAGTCGCTGCAAAAGGATTTCGATCAGGGGATTAATTTTTTACCCTTACGGGGAAATTTTACGCGGGGCATTTTTGCTTCCGTTTACACCAAAACCGATTTATCGGAGACAGCTCTAATCGAATTATATGAAGATTTTTATCAAAAGGAACCCTTTACGGTGATAAGTAGAGCACCCATTCATTTGAAACAGGTGGTGAATACCAATTACAATCTACTTCAAGTACAGAAAATTGATGATAAAGTACTCATTACTTCCATCATTGACAATCTGCAAAAAGGGGCTGCCGGACAAGCCATTGAAAATATGAATCTGATGATTTCTAAAAATAAGGTATATGAAGAAAAATAAATTATTCGATGTTTATCCACGTTTTGATATCAACCTTGTCAAAGCAAAAGGCGTATATGTCTATGATGAAAATAACCGGGCTTATTTAGATCTTTATGGAGGTCACGGGGTGATTTCCATCGGGCACGGACATCCACATTATCGTGATTTAATCTGTCAACAAATCGAAGCCATCGGGTTTTATTCCAATTCCGTGAATATGCCTATTCAGGATGAATTGGCGGAGAAGCTGACCCGCCAGAGTGGCTATGATGATTATCGGTTATTTTTGGTTAATAGCGGGGCTGAAGCCAATGAGAATGCTTTAAAACTAGCTTCTTTTCACACCCAAAAGAAAAAAATGATCACCTTCCGAAATAGTTTTCACGGACGGACGGCTGCTGCGCTTAGTGTGACGGATAACCCTAAATTATTCGCACCGGTTAATAAGGAACATTTTCCGGTGGAGATGCTCAATCTGAACGAGCCGGAACCATTGCTTCGTGTTTTGGCACAGGGAGATGTCGCAGCGGTCATCGTTGAAGGCATACAGGGCATCGGAGGTTTGGATGCGCCCTCTACCTCCTTTTTGCAGGTGCTTTCGGGAGCTGCCAAAGAGCATGGCGCCTTGCTTATTCTCGACGAAATACAAAGCGGTTACGGGCGTAGCGGGCAGTTCTTTGCGCATCAGCAGGCTGGAATTCGGGCAGATATTATCAGCATGGCCAAGGGAATGGGCAATGGCTTTCCCATCGGAGGGATATTAATTCACCCCGATATTACGCCTACTTATGGGATGCTGGGAACAACTTTCGGGGGCAATCACCTGGCTTGTGCGGCAGGAATTGCGGTATTGGATGTATTGAAAAAGGAAAAACTTCTCCGTCATATCCAGCAAATAAGTATCGAAATACGAAGGACATTGGCATCCATCAAGGGCGTGAAACAAGTCAAGGGGGCAGGGTTGATGCTCGGACTTGAGTTTGATTTTCCCATCAAAACATTGCGTAAGCAGCTCATTGCTGAATACCGCATTATTACGGGGGCTTCCGCCAATCCTAACCTACTTCGAATTTTGCCCCCCTTAAATATCACATTGGAGGAAATTAACCCATTTTTTGAAGCACTTAAAAATATAGGACATGAGCGTATTTAGTTCGATAAAAGACGTACAATCACCCGATAAATTGCGAAATCTCGCCTTGGAAATGAAGACCAATCCTCATGCTTATAGCCAATACGGGAAGGATAAGACCCTTGGGCTTATCTTCTTTAATCCAAGTTTGCGCACCCGCCTAAGTACCCAAAAGGCAGCACTCAATTTGGGTATGAATGTCATGGTGATGAATTTTAATTCGGAAAGCTGGACGATAGAGTTGCAGGATGGCACCATAATGGATGGGGGCTCGCAGGAACATATCAGGGAGGCTGCGGCCGTGATTTCCCAATACTGCGATATTTTGGGGATTCGGACTTTTGCAGGATTGAAGAGCAGGCAGGATGACTACGAGGAGATCGTTTTGAATAAGTTTATGGAGTATGCTTCAGTACCTGTCATTTCATTGGAAAGTGCTACACTTCATCCATTACAGTCATTGGCAGACTGGATGACTATTACCGGGAAAAGTCGTCGTACCCGGCCCAAAGTCGTGCTTAGCTGGGCGCCACACCCCAAAGTGCTTCCGCAGGCCGTCGCCAATTCATTTGTGGAATGGATGCGCCATGCTTCGGTTGATTTAACGGTTACTTTTCCAGAGGGGATGGATTTGTCACCGGATTTTTTGAAGGGGGTGAAGGTGACCCATCAACAGGAGGAAGCGCTTGCCAATGCCGACTTTGTCTATGCTAAAAACTGGTCGTCTTATTCCAATTATGGGCAGGGTGGGGAAGCTCTTTCGGATTGGCTGATTGACACGAAAAAGATGGCATTGACCAATGATGCTTATTTTATGCACTGCCTGCCCGTTCGCCGGAATGTGGTGGTCAGTGATCAGGTTTTAGATGGTAAAAGATCGCTTGTTATTGAGCAGGCAAACAACCGGACTTTTGCTGCACAGGCGGTACTTTTAAAAATGCTGGGTTATGAATACTAAACTACAAGTGGTGAAAATTGGGGGGAATATCATTGATCATAATGATGAATTTAATGCTTTTTTAGACGATTTTTCCGCCATTCAAACGCCCAAAATACTCATTCATGGTGGAGGTAAAATGGCTTCTTTTTACAGCCAAAAATTGGGGCTGCAAACAAAAATGGTCGATGGACGAAGAATTACCTCAAAGGAGGATTTGGCGGTGGTGACGATGGTTTATGCCGGATTAATCAATAAAAAAACGGTGGCCTATTTACAATCCAAACAAGGGGATGTTGTCGGCCTTTCCGGAGCTGATATGAATTGCATTCAATCGGTGAAACGCCCGGTTTTTTCCACAGATTTTGGTTATGTAGGCGATGTGGTCCAGGTGAACTCCTCGGCAATTAACGGTTTTTTGAAAGCAGGGGTTTGTCCTGTTTTTTGTGCCATTACACACGATGGAAAGGGGCAATTGTTGAATACAAATGCCGATACTGTCGCCGCCGAAATTGCCATTGCCATGAGCCCATTTTTTGAGACAGAACTGATATATTGTTTTGAAAAAAAAGGTGTACTTAGAGATGTGGATCAGGAAAATTCCATTATTCCCGAATTGAATCAAAAGCAGTACGGGGAAATGAAAAAAAACGGACAAATCCATGCAGGTATGTTGCCTAAATTGAAAAATTGTTTCTATGCCCTGCAAAACGGGGTGCAAAACGTAGTAGTTGGCAATGCATCCATCCTGAAAGCAGCGGATGCAACAGGGACGAGAATCACTTTCACTTATCCATAGATTTTTAAAAAAATGCAAATAAAAGAATTAAATACCGACGCAATAGCCTTGCTTCAAAACCTGATTAGAACGCCGTCCTTTTCTCAGGAAGAAGAACAGACGGCAGCCATAATAGATAGGTGGTTGAAAAACCGGGGAATAAAAACCCGGCGCAGTAAAAATAACGTTTGGGCAAAAAATAAATATTTTGATGCCAACAAGCCAACGATTTTGCTCAATTCCCACCACGATACCGTGCGTCCTAACCGGGGTTATACCCGTGATCCCTTCCAGGCGAGTGTGGCAGCCGGCAAACTCTATGGGCTGGGGAGCAATGATGCCGGTGGCAGCCTTGTGGCATTGCTGAGCACATTTGTTTATTTTTATGAAAAAGACCACCTCAACTATAATCTGATTATTGCAGCGACGGCAGAGGAGGAGATGGCAAGCAAAAATGGATTGAGGGCACTGCTTAACGAATTGCCTGAAATTGACTTTGCCATCGTAGGTGAGCCAACCGGGATGAATTTGGCTATAGCCGAAAAAGGACTATTGGTGATCGATGCGGTCGCAAAGGGGAAATCGGGTCATACTGCCCATGAAAATACCATCAATGCCATATATGAGGCGCTCGACGATATTGCCTGGATACGGCAGTTTCAATTCCCTAAACAAACAGCGGCATTAGGGCGTGTAAAAATGACGGTTAGTATGATTGAGGCGGGCAAACAGCACAATGTTGTGCCGGCAAATTGCTCCTTCGTAATAGAG
>CAZNCI010000234.1:0-6524 GCA_964571475.1 uncultured Saprospiraceae bacterium
GCCATACGCCTGGAGCTGACGATGCCGCCGATTTCATCGCAGCAGGTAAACATGGAATACCCGATAGTAATAACCAAAGTCAGGCACAGGGTGTCTCCTGTGCAGCCTGCCACCGCATCGCTTCAATGGAACAACATGAAGCCAGTAATACCATACTTTTCTCCACAGAAAATAAAACGTACTTCGCCCAAAGACCCAACCCCAAAAAAGACAGCTATCACGATATAATTACGACCAATGCCTCCTTCAACAGAGGAGATGCCTGCTTGGCCTGTCACTCCCACAATCACAATAAATCCAACTTACCCATCTGTGCCATGGATATCAAAGTAACGGATCAAAAAAGTGGAGACAATTGTATGAACTGCCACATGCCGCAGGTGGAAGGCTCCCTGTCAAATGAGCGGGAATCAGGTACACATGCCTTTCATGGCTTTCCCGGTACACATAACAATCAGGAAATGCTAGCCGAACACATGAGTATACAATTTGGTGCAACAAAGGACAAAAAAGGCTTTGTGGTAATTGTCCAAAACAGAAGTCCACATGATTTATTCCTTCAACCCTTGCGAGTAGGAAAACTAAAAGCAAAAGTGATCAGAAATGGTAAAGTCATCAAAGAATTTAAGGATCAGGTTTTTGCCAAAGTACTGGGTGCAGACGGGAAACCAACTTTCCCCTGGAAGGCAACAGAAGTCATAAAAAATACCATATTGGAAAAAGAAAGTGCCGTTACATTTAATTTTGAAATGGCGCTTCAAAAAGGGGATCAGGTGGAATTAACCTTCGGCTATCATTTAGTCAACCCCAAGGCTGCACCTAAATTAAAATTAGAAAACAATACAGACGCAACAAAATTCAGGATACTAAAAACAAGCCTCTTCACAATTTAAGAGGAGATTAATTGCCAATCACCAATATTTGTCCTACATTTGGCGTTGATAAAATATGATGCGTTGTTTATTTTCGGAGAAAATAATAAATAACCGTTGCAAACAGAGATTTGATTTAAAAACCAAAAATTTTTTTCGCATGCAAAAATTAATCACTTTTTCATTATTGTCTTTCTTTGTATTGACAAGTATATCTCTATTTGCTCAGGAGGAATATGGGCTGGCTTCTTATTACGGTGACGAGTTTGATGGTAGAGCTACTGCCTATGGTGAGACTTATCATAAGGAGGCATTTACAGCCGCCCATAAAAAATACCCCAAAGGCACTATGCTGAAGGTGACAAGAATTGACAATAACAAATCCGTTACCGTCAGAGTCAATGACAAAGGTCCATTTGTCAAAGGACGAATTATTGATTTATCCAGAGCCGCCGCTGAAAAAATTGGACTTATTGACGCGGGCGTAGCAGAAGTAAAAATAAAGGTTGTAGGTAAAAAATCTCAATCTGAAATTGCTAAAGCAAAAAAAACAAAGGTAACTGCTGCTAAAGAAGAAGTAATAGAAACGCCAAAGGGTTATGCAGATGATTATGATATGGCCGCTCAGGAAAGAGCAGCTAAAGAGAAAGCAGCTAAAGAAAAAGAGAAAGCAGCTAAACTAAAAGCCATCAAGGAACGTCAGGCAAGAAAGAAAAAAGCTGCTACGGTACACGAGCGAATTGACGAGATCAATAGAAAAAAAGCCGCTGCCGAAAAGAAAAAAAGCGCAAAGCCCGCTCCTAAGGCAAAAGCCAATGTTAAAAAAAGGAACGAGAAAAAAGGAACCGTAAATGGTGTATATAAGGTAACCAACGGAGAAGACGCACCATCTGGTTATACTGTTCAGATTTTTTCCACTGGCTCACATAATCTAATGGAAGAGGAGATCGTCAAACTCAAAGCAAAATGGTTCAAAGGTTTTATCCTCTCCGTCGAAGAACACAAAGGAAATGCTAAATTTAATGTCAGCCTAAAACATTTTGACAAATTAGCTGCTGCCAAAAATTACAAAAAGAATCTTGCAAAAAAATACAAGATTAATGGTTTTGTAACCGAAGTCGGACAACCCAAAACCAAAGAAGGAAAATCCACCGGCACCAAATTAAATATTGACAAGGTGGAGAAAGGGACTTATGGCGTACAGGTTGCCTCCCTGAATAACTACAAGAGCTTCCTAAAAGAATATAAAAAATTGGATAAAAAAGGATTTGAAGATATTCTTATGGGGATTAAAAATGATGGAAAATTCAAGGCAATTCTTGGTGAGTTTCAATCAAAAGATGAAGCCAAAACCTATCAAAGAAATTTAGTCAAAAAGTATAAAATAAAAGGTTTTGTCATTAGTCTCGATGGCTTCTGAAAATAAAAAAACAGCTTAAAATAAAAAAAAACAGGACTTGGAAATATTTCAAGTCCTGTTTTTTTTATACCTTTGGTGGGCAACCAAACAATAAAAAAGAACTTTAAGAATCGACAATCTATGTTTACCATCCATATTCGCCCACGAATAAAACGCAAATGTAAATGCCTGCCAGAAGATATTGCTGCCCATATCAAAGAACAACTTAGTGAATCTGACCACATCATTGGCACAGCCGCCATGAATAGTATTACGCTAAAAATTCCGCCCAAAGATCACCATTATTGGTCACCTGAATTGCATCTTCATCTGAGAAGAGAACCAGAGGATGAATTAACGGAAGTAACGGGTTTTGTCGGACCAAAATCATCTATTTGGACGATGTTTATGTTCTTTTATATAGGACTGGGAACGACTGCCCTATTTGCAGGCATGTACGCAATGACGCAGCAATCATTAGATATCGCAACGACGGGAGGTTATATCATTAGTATCATTGCCCTCGCATTAATCGGTGTCGTATTTATAGCAACACAGATTGGACAAAGAATTGCATTGGATCAAACACATCAATTGATTGCCTTCATGGAAGCAGCCTTTCGCTGTTTGGATTAAAAGTTTACCAGTTTCGACTCTCTAAAGATAATTTTGTCAAAAAGATAAAAAAGAAGGTCAAGCTAAAGAAGTAAATTACATCCCGGCTATCAAATACCCCCCGACTCATAGAATCATAATGGTAATCAATGCCGATCATTTGCACTAGATAATCCGACCTTCCCATGAAAATAGGCAGCGTACTTATCAATTGAAAGCCGTAATAAAAAATAACACATAAAAAGGTCGCCAATATAAATGCGACAATCTGATCCTTGGTTAGAGACGAAGCAAAAATTCCAATCGCGGTAAAAGCTGAAGCTAAAAACACCAACCCCATATAAGAACCCATAATAGCCCCTGAATCCAAATTACCCTTGGGATTACCCAATTGATACACCGTATAATAATACAAAACAGTAGGTATCAATGCAAAAACAACCAAAGCCACATTAGCAAAAAACTTACCTAAAATTATCTTCCAGTCACTAAGTGGCTGTGTTGCCAACAGCTCCATTGTTCCCGACTTCTGCTCTTCGGCAAATGTACTCATAGAAATAGCAGGAATCAAAAAGATGAAAATCTGTGGTGCAAAGGAAAAAAGCTGATCCATGGAGGCATAGCCAAAATTCAACAAACTGGAATCCGGAAAAATGAACATCACCGCTCCCAGATAAAACAAAAACTGTCCAATCACTAAATAACCAATGAGTGTGCTAAAAAAGGTATTGATCTCCTTGCGAAATATACTATACATTTAATTCTTTTTAATTGGTGTAACAAAACGCTTCTCCACCGGATGCCGATCATTATAAATTAACAGACATTTATATAATTTTGCATTTGCCTGCTCTTTACTCAGTTTGTCCAGACTTCTCCACAGAGACTGATCCTTATCGGAAATGTACGCCATAAAATCTGGCAATGTAAAATTAAATTGTTTCCCCGTTTCATATTCAAAAACTTTTGCGACCTTTTCCTCTTCTAAATTATTCACCTCTCCTCTTCGAAATGGTCTTCCCGTTTTAGGATTATATGCGACAATCTCAATCGTCTTTTCTACGGGTTTCAAATAGGAATAATAACACAATCGCCCTCTTACCTTAATGGTAGAGAATCGTTGATAATCGGCAATTTGCTCTATTTGTTTAAAAGGAACACCGAAACGACAAAATCCCCAAACCTGGTTTAAATCCCGTTTAATCGAATCCATTTTCACATAAAGGCCCTGAATTTTTGCGGTATGATTTTGTTGATTAATAAAAATATTCCCTCCTACTTCCTGCCAGCTAAAATCGGGTTGATTATGGGCAAATGCCTCATAAGTCAGGTAGATTCCCTCTTCAAATTTAGTGCTATTGGAAAGAATTAGACTATCATTTTGCGCAAAGCAAACAAAACTCCAAAGCAATAATAAAAGGATCAAATTTCTCTTCATTTTGTCAACTTATTAAAAATTTCTTCCAACTTCATGGTATGCCGTTTGACCTCTTTTATGCCCCAATGATGTTCGCGAGCTGCCTGTAGAATTGTAGCAGTAACATTCACCTTGTTCTCCCCAACGAGCAACCAAGAGTGGTCGTCTGTTTTACTTACTTTTTTAATTCCTCTCAAAGCACTTAAATCACCCTTTTTTACGCTCTTTTCAAATACAACTTCGTATTGATTTTCAGGCGAATGCTTTTGAATTAAATCCTGCAAGTCCGCATCTGCAATAATTTGACCTTTATTAATCAATACGACCCGGTCACACAAACCTTCCACTTCCTGCATAAAATGTGAGGAAAAAATCACCACCTTATCCTTACTTATCTTTTTAATAAGCGCCCTGATTTCTGCTAATTGATTGGGGTCTAAACCGGATGTGTGTTCATCCAAAATCAAAACCTCCGGGTCGTGAATAAGCGCCTGTGCCAACCCTACTCTTTGTTTATAACCCTTAGATAATTGTTGAATTTTTTTGTGTTGCTCCACGCCAAGACCAGTCAGCTCAATCATCTCATCAACCTTAATGCTGGCGTTTTTAATCTTATGAATTTTGGCAATAAAATGCAAAAATTCCTTCACATACATATCCTTATACAATGGATTATGCTCCGGTAGATAACCTATTAGCTTGCGCACTTCATCGGGTGATTTTGACACATCAAAACCGCAGACATCCACCTCTCCCTCCGTTGGACTCAAAAAACAGGTAATAATCTTCATTGTAGTGGATTTCCCCGCTCCATTGGGGCCGATAAACCCGAGTATTTCTCCTTTTTTTGCCGTAAAGGAAATATTATCAACAGCACGTTGTTTACCGTAAACTTTAGTTAACCCTCGTATATTAACAGACATATTCTCATTTTATGAATGTGCAAAAATACACAAAATCTTCTATTTTTTATTAGGTATCAAACTCATACCACGCTCCGTCATCGCTGTGATGGTCAATGCCGGGTTTACACCGGGATTCGCGCTAATCATTGAGCCGTCAAAAACGAACATATTTTCATAGCCAAACACCCTGTTTTCGACATCAATCACCCCTTCCTCTTTTGACCGCCCGATAACCGCTCCTCCCAACACATGAGCGGTGGTGGGAATCCCCGTAACCGTCTCCGTAAAGAGCACCATCGACTGACCATTGATAATCTCCGCATATTCCTTAGCCGCCTGATGCGCAGCCGGGATAAAAGCAGTCGGAGCCTTGCCCTTTTCCATTGAGGACCTCATACCAAACAATCCGGTACGAAAACGAAGCGTACTATCTAAATGTTGCATAAATAGTAAAATGGAAGCGTGTTTGGCAAAATTACTGAGTGTCCCTAAGCGCAACCATAAAAGCGGTCTCCGAAGCGGAATTAATATCAATTTCAACATTCTTTTCCAGAAAACGGGCTCAGAAACCATTGGCATCATCAATACCCGCCAAAAACCAGATCCGGAGCCATAGCGAACGGGCTCCAAATGACTATCCTCATCCATCTCCAATATAGACCCAATCGCCACACCTTTGGAAAAATCCTTATCTTTATCCAAGGTAACATCTCCGATTAATGCCTCATTATTAGTCCGAACCATCTGCCCAACCTTATCACTCAAAAGTGGTAAAGACTTTTTTTTCAGTTTTAATAATAAAGGGACAGTTCCCAAAACGCCCCCGGCAAATATCACCCCACCGGCTTTTATCATTTTCTTTACAGAAAACCATTTTGTACTATTCTTGAACCAAACCTGATATCCTCCATCAGGGGCAATTTGTACATCAACCACTTCTGATTCAGCCAATACAGTTACACCTAATTTTTCCGCAAGGTAAAGATAATTCTTATCCAATGTGTTTTTTGCGCCCACCCGGCAGCCGGTCATACAGGCGCCACATCCGGTGCATCCCGTCCGACGAGGTCCTTTACCGTTGAAATAAGGATCAGCCACTTCCACATCTGCCTCTCCAAAAAAAATGGCCACTTTGGTGGGCGAAAAATCATTCTCTTTATTCAACCGTTTGGCATACTGCTTTAAAGCGATATCCCCCTCTCCTTCGATAGGTGTTACATTTGCGCCAAGCATCTTCCAGGCAATATCGTAAAAAGGAGATAATACTGCTTCCCAATTTAATAAATTCTTCCATGATCCGTGGTTGTAAAACTGCG
>CAZNCI010000235.1:0-3785 GCA_964571475.1 uncultured Saprospiraceae bacterium
CTAAGAACAAAATAATTGAGTAAAGAAAGAACATTTATTTATATCTCATTCCTTAATAACAGTTTCAAAAAAAAGGTCTAATGAAAAATAAGAAATATCCGGTCATTTCAGTAACAGGCTCTTCAGGGGCAGGCACATCAACCGTAAAAACTGCGTTTAAAAATGTACTTCGCAGAGAAGGCATCCGTCCGATAATGATCGAAGGGGATAGTTTTCACCGCTATAATCGGGTGGATATGAAAAAGAAGGTGGCAGAAGAACGGGCAAAGGGCAAATATTTTAGTCATTTTGGTCGGGAGGCGAATTTGTTTGGAGAATTGGCGAATTTGTTCAAAACCTATGGTGAGACCGGAGGAGGCAAGCGAAGATTCTATGTGCACAATGAAGAAGAAGCCGCAAAACACGGTGTGAATCCCGGAGAATTTACACCCTGGGAGGAAATCACAGAGAAATCAGATATTTTATTTTACGAGGGCTTACACGGAGGCGTGAAGGAGGTTTTTCCTTATGTAGATTTATTAATCGGTGTTGTCCCCGTGATTAATTTGGAATGGATACAAAAGATACAGCGAGACCGGACCAAAAGGGGATATACGACAGAACAGGTCGTTGATGTAATCAAATCCAGAATGGATGATTATATTGATTGCATCACGCCACAGTTTGCCCGCTCGCATATCAATTTCCAGCGGATACCAACCGTGGATACTTCTGACCCTTTTGTCGCAAGAGATATTCCAACGGAGGATGAAAGTCTCGTTGTCATTCGGGTAAAAAAATCCGTGATTCTTAAATATAATATTGATTTGACCTTTTTGAAAAACATGATTGAGGGATCCTTTATTTCAAGGCGAAATACGATTGTCGTTCCAGGTCCAAAGATGAAACTCGCCATGGAAATTTTGGTTACCCCAATTATAGAAGCCCTGGTTGGAAAAAGTCTTCAGGCCGCCGGTTATAATAATCATGTGGCATCAAAAATGAATATGCACGTTTGAGTCCATTCCGAAACAAAAAAGCACCATCGGTGTGGCATTATGATAGTTAAAAGTAGGAATTAGGTCTTGATTTTGGCACCATTTTGCAAAAAGCAAAAAAATGTGCCAAAATCAGGTTTGTGCCATGCGATTATTACCATAATGCCGCGCTTCCAGTGCTTTAAGCTGCTGTTTAATGTCGCTGGCAACAGCTAGTGGCTCAAGAACTAAATAACACACATATTAAACTTGCTCTTAAGCCACTAGTGAAGAATGCCAAAGCGATAGGGAGGAAGACGAATAGTCGTATTAGCGGCATAGAGGAAGATGCTCTGAACCTACAAAGTTTCTTCCAGCCAGCGATAAAATTCCTTTTGCCAGATCAGGGAGTTTTGTGCCTGAAGTACCCAGTGGTTTTCTTCCGGGAAGAACAACAATCGGCTTTTCAGTCCTTTCAATTTGGCGGCATTAAAGGCAGCCAGTCCCTGCCCGACTGGCACGCGATAATCCTTACCTCCCTGAATAATTAAGATGGGTGTATCCCATTTATCCACGTAAGTAAGTGGGTTAAACTCATGGTAAGCCTTCTGTGCGGCTTCGTTATCCTTGTCCCAATAAGGGCCTCCAAGATCCCAATTAACGAAAAACATCTCCTCTGTGGTGCCATACATACTATACCAGTCAAAAATACCATCGTGGGAGATAAAAGTTTTAAATCTACCTTGATGGTTTCCCATTAAATAAAAAGCAGAATAACCTCCAAAACTCGCGCCAATTGCCCCAATTCGCTCCTGATCGACAAAGGGTTCTTTCTTGAAATCATCAATAGCGGAAAGGTAGTCATCCATACATTGCTCTCCGTAATGCCTGCTAATATCCTCATTCCACTTCACACCAAATCCGGGCATTCCTCTACGATTCGGTGCCAGAATAATATAACCATGAGCGGCCATCAACTGAAAATTCCATCGAAAAGAATAAAACTGTGAAAGTGCGCCCTGTGGACCTCCCTGTAAATACAATAAAACGGGATACTTCTTTTTAGGGTTGAAATCGGGTGGATAAATCACCCAGGAGAACAAATCAGCTCCGTCTGTCGCTTTTGTAATACGTGGTTTTATTGCGCCCAACTGAATGGAGTTATAAAGCGCGTCGTTTACATGAGTGAGCTGCTTCATCTTCCCACTTTTCAAATCAACGGTATAAATTTCAGTCGCATGATTCATGTCTCTCCGTGCGACAAAAAGGTGGTTTTTTACCTGTCCGACGATCCCTATTATATCAAATTGCCCTTGGGTGATTTGTCTCACCACCGGCATTTTTTTGGTCAATCCCGGGTTATCAACCACAAATAGCTGTACCGTACCGCCGATTGCCGCGGTAAAATAAATATTCCTGCCATCATTACTCCATTGGAAGCCATTTACGGTGCCATCCCATCGTTCGGTCAGATTTTTTGCCCCAAATTTCGTGCGGATAACAATGTCATTTTTATCAGATTCGTAACCATTTCGTTTCATTTGCAACCAAGCCAACTGTCCCTGAGCCGAGTAAGCAGGAGCGACATCATAACCCTTATTTTTTTCTGTCAAATTGGTGGTTTTTCCTGTCTCCACTTCGTAGGAATAAATATCCGAATTGGTGCTAATGGCATACTCCGTTCCAGTGTATTTCTTAGAAACGTAAAGTACAGATTTGCTGTCCGGACTCCAAATATAATCCTCCTCCCCTCCAAATGGCTGCTGCGGACAATCAAAGGGTTCTCCCTGCATGAGGTCAATCCCCACCGGCTCGCTGTCCTCCCCTTTTTTGGCAGTATTATAAATAAAAATATGGCTAAATGCCCCATCTTCAAAGTGATCCCAGTGTCGGTAGTTCAAATCATCATAGATCATCATATTCGACTCCTTCATCTCCGGGTAATAATCCCTGCCGAAGACTTTGTTTATTTTCACTTCCTTTGCGGCAATTTTATACATTCCGTTGGGCGAAACTTTTGAGTCGCGTAATAAGGCATCCGTGTTTTTGATATGCACGGCATCTCCGCCTCCAACGGGGATTTTATACAGTTTGAACGCGCCCGTATTCGTTGCTACGTCAAAATACTTTACCCCATATACCACCCATTGATTATCCCTCGATATTCCCAAGGCAGATACGCGCCCGACTTGTAATAATTTTTCGGGTGTCATCACCTCTTGAGCACCTCCCCAGGATGTCATCAACAAAAAAGCAGCCAGTAATAAAAAAGAAATATTTTTCATAAAAAAATTGTAATTGAGTTAAATAGTGTATCAAAAGTACAGCTTATTTTATAAAATATTGTGCTTATGATGGCAATTTGTTGCCAGTGTCCTGCATATTGCGATAGGGACAGTAGTGACCATGACGAAGGAATGGGTCCGAAGCATCGCGAAGGACGGTACTCACGAATGCCCCGCCACATCCCTGATAAAATCGGGATGGGGATCGCCCAAAAAAACAATTCCTCAATTCAACGACCAACTCACCCCAGTCATCCACCACCTTTTGGATAGAGGGGCGCCCAAAATCAATTGATAATCGGCATTGGTCATATTATTAATCTGGAGAAAGAAAGCAAACTGTTTTTGACGGGGAAAAATCGAAAGTCTGGCATGAGCCAAAAAGATATTTTCGGGAATATTTCCTGCGATAGACGCTAAATATTCGGCATCACGATTAAGGTATTGAAGCGTTGTTGTCAATGAAAAGTACGGGTGTTGAAAACCAACTTTTGCATTCAACTGATGTTTGGGGTGGTTGGCAATATATTTAGAAATGATGCCC
>CAZNCI010000235.1:3885-6520 GCA_964571475.1 uncultured Saprospiraceae bacterium
TCCGGTTGGAGGTCGGGATTACCAATATTTCTGCCGGGAGAAAGTTGGGGGATTTGAGAAGAAATATACTGCTCCGTAAAATCGGCAGAACGGATAGCAGCACCCATTGAACTCCGCAAAGTGACATCGCCGATGATGTAGGCAAGATTCAATTGAGGAATAGGCTTAACGCCAAAAATTGGGTCATAAACCAGCCTTAAACTAGCCGTTGCATTTAAATTTCGTACCAGGGGATAAGCAAAAGTAGAGAATAGCGCCGCCTTGGTTTTTTGATGAACGCCCCGGTCACTGCTATTGATATTTTGTTGAAGAATTTGAGTTCCAAAAGCCATTTTAAGGTTGGACAACAATTCAGTATTATGGGTTATATTCAAAATCTGCTGCCTCGTCTGGTGATGATTGGCCAGAAATAAAGGGTTGAAGACGAAGCGATCATCCGTATTTTTATGGGAAAGGGTAATATCGGTATGATGATGCCCTGCCCGATGGTGAACAGACAACTGATACCCATCACTTTTGGTCTCCTCCGCTGACTCGTCATAAAGACTTTGGGTGTAAAAATACTTAGCATTAAAAGCCCTTTGCGTGGTATTTGCCCGGAAATGGACTTTCCAATTGTCATTGAAAAGATAAGCCACTGAAGCAGCATAAGTACGAATATCAAAATAATTCCGATAAAGGCTATCCATCGAAACACCCTGTTTAAAATTGGGATTCTCCCGTATTTCTCCATCAGAGATATTGGTCTGAATCCCCGCCGAAAGCAGCAGTTTATTTTTTTGAAACAACAGCCCAATATTGCTCATCGACTGATTGTGCGCCCCCAAGCCCACTTCACCGGAGATGGAAAAATCCTGCTTTTCGTATCGACGAAGATAACTCTTGGTTTTGATGTGAATAACACCACCGACAGCATCCGCCCCGAAGGAAGCACTGGCCGATCCACGAATGATTTCTATTTGTCCAATTTCTGCCAATGCAACGGGAATATTATTATTAAAATGAGCGGTCAGGGGGTCATTCCAGCGGACATTATCCACCAAAATGAGTACCTGAGAATAAGTACTTCCCCACATACTAATATCTGCCTGCACGCCAAATCCCCCCCTGACATTGAGGTGAACACCGGCTATATTATTGAGCAATTCATCAAAGGAAGAAGCCGTTGAATGTTCAATATCCTTTGCGGTCAAGACCGTAACATTTTTTCCCGTCTGGGAAATTGGAGCGGGAATACGCGAAGCCGTGACCATAATAGTAGAGATAGAATCCGCCAATTGTGCCGGAGCATCATTCGGGTATAAAAAAAGAAAAAGAGTGCCCCAAAGAAGGTATTTCATTGTGTTCGATTTTAAATTCAAGCGCAATAATAGCCTAAAGTTAAAAGAATAAGGATAATAAAATGGTTTTTGTATATTGCGGGCAAAATAACACATCCATGATTAATTACAGATTGCTACTTTTCATCACTTTAATTACCACATTTACGGCTTGCGTGAAATTGGATAGGCACAGCACTGATTTCACAAAGGAATTTTTGTTTACAAAGGGGATTGAAGGACCGGCAGTCAGTTTAGACAATCAGTTATTTGCCGTTAATTATCAAAAAGAAGGCACGATTGGTCTTGTTGAAAAAGATGGCAGTTGTTCCTTATTCGCAACTTTGCCAGAGGGCAGCATTGGCAATGGGATTCGTTTTGACAAGGCGGGCAATATGTATATTGCGGACTATGCCGGACACCATATTCTGATCATAAAAAAGGGAACAAACGAGGCGGTGGTTTACGCCCATAATGAAGGACTGAATCAACCCAATGATATTGCAATTTCCCCCAATGGAACACTCTACGCAAGCGACCCCAATTGGAAAGCGGAAACGGGGAATATCTGGATGATAAAAGCCGGGAAGTTCATGCTACTGGAAGCAAATATGGGAACGACAAACGGTATTGAGGTCAGCCCTTCCGGAAAATATTTATACGTCAATGAATCCGTTCAACGAAAAATCTGGAAATACGACATCAAAACGGATGGAACGCTAGAAAACAAACGACTATTCGCCTCCTTTACCGACTTTGGAATGGATGGTATGCGGTGTGATAAAAAAGGAAACCTCTATGTCTGCCGATATGGAAAAGGTACGGTTGTGGTGCTCTCTCCAAGTGGAAAACAAATCAGAGAAATCACCTTAAAGGGTAAAAAACCATCCAACATCACCTTTGGCGGCGAGGGGAATAAACAATGTTTTGTCACCATGGCAGACCGGGGCTGTTTAGAAACTTTTCGAGTAAGATATGCCGGTAAAGGATTTTAAAAAAAGTAGTTCTCCTGATAGTTGCCGTTTACAATACGTAAAAAATAAATTAATTATTTCACGTATCATAAACAAACTTCAAGTAACCCACCGAAAAGTTCACCTATTGTAAAAAAATAATTAAACAGTTTACAATTATATCACATTTAGTAAAAAAAACAATCCTAACTTTGCCCTAACAATTTATCAAAATAAATGGAGGATCTCAGGAATGAATACGGTGAGGTAGCAATAAGTTGCCAAATTAGACCTCAAAAGTGCCATTCGTTATTTTTATATCTGCGCACTGCCATCCCATCCGCTAGCGCGGTTCCTTCTTTT
>CAZNCI010000236.1:0-6475 GCA_964571475.1 uncultured Saprospiraceae bacterium
TGGCGTATTATACTACACCGTAAAGACAGATAAGAATACAGCAACTAGGAAAATGATCTTAGTGAAGTAATCTGAAAATAAAGATTTGTTATTAGATGGCTGCTCTGCTTTGCGGGGCGGCCATTTTTTTATTGGAGAGGATGTACCTTAGGTTGAGAAAAACTCCTTTTGCATAAGCGATGGGAATAGGTGGCGACGTAGGAGACAGACGCGTAGCTTTGCGGAGCGGCCGAACGAATAGTGAGCCTATGGACGTAGCGACCCCGAGGAAAGGAGGGGATATGCCCTAAAAAATAATTTACTCTACCAAGCCGATTAAGCTGCGGTAATCATCAAAATAGGCATCAGCCGTTTTCATCTCCAATAGATCGAGTAATTCGGAGCCGTAGATTTCTTCTAATTGTTGAACGGTTGCTTCACAGCGAATTTCGACTTTATTTTGAGTTAATTGGTGGATTCGCCAAAGGTATGTTTTGTCCATTTTTGCCAGGATATTATTATTGATGGTTTCAAAATTGGCATCTGGAAGTACAGGTGTTACCTCCTTAAATGCGTCTTTTGTTCGGGCGATCATTTTGCCTTCATTGATGATAAAATAAGCTGCGGTGGGATGGGGGAGCCCTTCTTTTTGAGACATATAGGTGTAAAGGGTCAGTTGTAAGTCTTCAAAATTTTTAATTTCTCTTTCTTTATAAATGCTTTTGCTCCATTTTAGGTCAACAATTGCCCGTTCGTTACCTCTGCTAAGCACCAGATCGGCTCGTCCTTTAATTGGTTTATGGGCAAAATGTCCTTCGATTAATTTTTCTGTTTGTTCTACTTTCCATCCGTTATTTCGAATAAGAGAAATGAGGCTCCATGCTGCAAATTTTAATTTATTGATAAAATCAATGCGCTCGGGTTCTTTGCCGTATAGGAGTAAAATTGAACCTTCCTGAGCGAGCAAGGCGTAGATGTTTTCATCAACTGATTGGAAGATTTGTTCTTTATTGAGGTTATAGATGTCTTTTCGTAGGAGTTTTTCAAAAAAACGGTGCGATAAATTACCCATTAAAGTACGTTCTTTGACTACACTTAGAATGGATGGTTTTCTCAACTGGGCTCTGTATTTAAATACCCATTTGTGGGGATAATAAAAAAGTGCATCCAGACTCGTAAAAGACTCGTGTTCCTGTTCTTTAAAGAGGGCTTCTTTTTTGAGTTCGATAAAGGCCTGAGGCCGGGGTAAGTACTTTGGTTTTAAGGTCTCTTTTTGAGGAGTAGAAAAATAGGGGCTCAATCGCTTCAGGTCTTCGGGTACCTGGATGTCAAATAGGAGGTTTTCAATATTGTTAAATTTAGCTTCCAAATAACCATAAGAAGGATGAGGGGCGACTTCCTGCCCTTCGCAAGTAGAAGGCAATAATAAAATGATTTGTTTTTGGGTGAGTAAAAAGGGGCGTTTTCTTTGCCATACCACCAGATTATTTTTGTCCTGAGGGCTTTGTAATCGAATATTTTTATTTTGTAGCCAATTCAATTCATCCTTGTACCAATTCGCAAAAAAGTGCTCCTGTTCCAAGGCGGAGAAATTCCACCAAACCAGCGAATCGACCGGCTCTGCAATACTGCCGGCGTTGCTTACAAAGGGAAAATGAGCGACCTGTTTGCCTTGGATTTCTACCGGAGCAGGTTGGTAAATGGTGCGCACAATATTTTCCAATTGAAGGTAACTTAACGCTTCTTCAGGCAGGGATTCTAATAATTCGTAGATCCTTTTAGCCTGCTCTTTTAATACAATGAGAGAGGTATTATTGGATCCGTTTTCGTCGAAAGCCTGTGTCGCCCAGGTGCTTAGATAGCGATATATCTCTATGGGCTCCCGCTTGGGGATCATTTGCTGTACCGGGTATCTTTTTCTACCGAACCAAAAATGATATTGCTGTTGAATTTCCTGATGTTTGGGCTCTTTATTGTCTTGTAATTCATCAAAAAATTGTTTAATCATCAGTCGCCAGCTATCGCTATTGATGCCTGGTTTTTGAGCGAGAAACAGGGCAACTTTTCGAGCCAAATTGTCATCTAATGGTTTGAGTGCGAGGGATAGGAATTCCAAAATTTTGAACGGGTCGATAGGATTCCACAGAAAGACAGGAATTAATTTTAGTATTTGCAAGGCAGGGCGGGCGATGGAAATCGATTGTATGCCCAAACCGGGCAATGCTTCCTGGATGAATGCATTGTCTATGATTCCACTTTTGTCAGGGATGATAAAATAGGGGTGAAAATCGGGGTTTTCAGCCATCCATTTGGCGGTCCATTCCGCCAGTGTTGTTTCCCTTTTGGCGCGAATGAGCAGTAAACTTCCATCTGCCTTTGCCTTAATAGGCGAAAAATCATTTTCCAGAATAGCTTGTTGTAAAACGCCCAGATCCCCTTTCGCTTTATTCACCGGGATATCAAAGGGGGTGCAATTAATGTCTTTTTTAGTAAAAATTTTGATTAAGCGGTGAATGACGGGTGGCAATAATTCGTAGGGCTCAAGGTGAGCAAATAGTCGAACATTTAGCGTTCTATTCTTTAATAAATTGATGACGCGGTCGTAGCGGTCAGCCAGTCCAATAGCCGGAGATGGATTGTTTAGAAAAATTGTTTCAACCTGCGAGAATGTTTTTAATTTGGGGGGCGGGTTGCCCGTGTCATTAAAGTCCCATCCTGCCAATAATAATTCATCTCTTTTGGCCAGTAGTTCTACAGCAGTGGCAAATGGACTGACGTCTAATGAATGCCCATAAAAAACGGAGTTGTCTTGTTTTTGCTGGAGCAGTAAAGCCTGCCGGTATTGCTCAATTCTGATGTGTTCCTGATCTCCCAGTAAATAGGGAATCCCCAATTGATCTTCCAGGAGTATTAATAATTTTTCAATTCCAACATTAAAGACATGGAGGCTGTTTTCTGCCCGTAATGGAAAAGTGTCCTGATCGAATGTGAGCCCAAAATTGATTTGCATGGCACGCTATTTTGACCGTAAAGATAGAAATATTTATGATTTCACGATTGAATTTTTGGCGGAACGGGTTAAATATATTGGCTTTAACGCCTGCATTAATATATAAGTTCAGCCTTCGGTGATAGTATTGAAGGTGTTTTCCGAAGTAGGACGATGAGATGATTATTAACTAAAGCAGGTAGCGGTTTCAACAGCGGCTTGCAGGGCTTCAATTTGTTGCATCTGGCTAAAAGCATCTAAATCGAGGGCGCAGGCAAAATCCTGTAGAATAATATCTTTGCTTTTCTCAATACTGTCGATGTTAAAATACAACCGCCCCGTTCGTCTGCTGTAAAAATCGAGTAAGGTACGCGCCTGTTCCTTTTCAATACAATATTTGGCTTCAGCTCTGACGAGGGCTAAATTTACTTCATTTTCGGGGGTAAATTCGGTGATGGTATCTAGGATTTGATGGGCATCTGTACCGTAATTTTCAAGCAGGTAAGTGGCGGTTATTGAGGGAAGTTTTAATGTTTTTATTTTTTGATTTAAAGATTCATAAAGTGATTTTATTCCTTTTTCGCCGTGCAGAGGGGCACCTTTTAGCAATAAATTTTCTGTTTGGATAGGCAGAAAAGTACCTTTTGAAGACTGAAGTACCTTATCTACTACTTTTTCTGCCATTTTTCGATAGCCTGTCAGTTTTCCACCTGCGATATTGATTAGCCCGGAATTGGCAATAAAAAGCTCGTCTTTCCGGGATATTTCTCCGGCAGATTTGCCCTTTTCTCTAATTAACGGCCGAAGTCCAGCCCAGGAAGACTGGACGTCACTTATCGTTAATTGGGCGCTAGGGAACATTTTATTCGTGGCAGCTAATAGGTAGGCAACTTCTTCTTTTAGGATGTGAATTTCATCAAGGTCATCCACGTATTCGGTGTCTGTTGTTCCGATGTAAGTACATTCTAATCTGGGAATAGCAAAAATCATTCGTTTGTCACCCACGTCAAAATAGAGCGCCTGTTGTACGGGAAGCCGATTGTGAGGAAGAACAATATGAATGCCTTTACTAAGGAAAAGGCGATCATCTGCTGCGGTATTATCGAGCTCTCGTAATTCATCTACCCATGGACCGGTTGCATTTACAATATGATGAGCTCTTATAGTAAACTCCTGATTTTTTTCATTATCAATGGCTAGCAAACCATTGATGATATGATTGTCATCGTAAATGAATTTTTTGGCTGCAACATAATTTTGGCAAATGGCGCCATTGTCTCGTGCGGTGTGGAGCAGGGCGAGTGTTAATCTGGCGTCATCCGTCCTGTATTCTGCGTAATAACCACCTGCTTTGAGTTTTGTTTTTTCGAGCAGGGGTTCTTTGCGTTCTGTTTCTTCTTTGTTGAGCATTTTTCGTTTATCCTGCCCCTTAACACCGGCGAGATAATCATAGACCCAAAGGGCAATACCCGTTGTGAATTTAGAGAAAGAACCATCCTGGGTAATGGGGAGGAGCATTTTTTTTGGCCGTACCAAATGGGGGGCTATATCATGTACGATCGCTCTTTCCCGACCTACTTCACGAACCAGGCTGATCTCAAATTGTTTGAGATACCGAAGACCACCGTGTATGAGTTTGGTTGATTTGCTACTTGTACCGGAGGCATAGTCACTTTTTTCCACCAAGGCTACTTTCAATCCTCTTGTAGCGGCATCCAGCGCAATGCCGGCACCGGTCACGCCTCCACCAATGATTAATAAATCAAATTGTGTATTTTGTAATGCTTGTATATCTGCCTTTCTGGACATCTTATGCTGTTTTATTGTTTTGTTTTAATTGCACGCGTCATTTCTCTTTTTCCGGGAGGACCGGGGATGTTTTCGATGGTAAACCCAACTGATTTTAAGTTTCTTTTGACGTATCCTTTTGCACAATAGGTGACCAGAATTCCATCATCATTGAGGAAATTATACATATTTTGAAGGATTGGAATATCCCA
Organism: uncultured Saprospiraceae bacterium; assembly: GCA_964571475.1. Lineage (GTDB taxonomy): Bacteria > Bacteroidota > Bacteroidia > Chitinophagales > Saprospiraceae > JALVDO01. The sequence goes on from CAZNCI010000236.1 coordinate 4,969, forward strand.
TAATTCAGGTTGTGCTTCAGGAGCGAAGGCGTCATAATAGATGAGGTCGTAGTGTTTTTTTGTGGTGAATTCCTGAAAAAGAATCTGGTGTTTACTCAGAGAAAAACGGGTAGAAAGCGGAATTTCATTTTCCCAGGGAGATTCGTGTATTCTTTTCCAAATTTCAGGTGTAATACCTAATAAAGATGGGTAGTTTAACGCTGTGATTTCCGTTAAATTTAAGGGAAAGGCCTCTAAAGTGTCGTAGCGGATACTTATGGGCTGTTTTTTTGTTTCCAAAAAGGTCAAAAGGGCATTTAAGCCCGTTCCAAATCCAATTTCGAGGATGGAAAGTTCCTTGTTTTTACCCAAAAGGGGATAGAGTCCAGCTTTGATAAAGACGTGTTTTGACTCTTGAATGGCACCAAATTTTGAATGATAGGCTTCTCCGAAATGTTTAGAAATAACCGAATGTGAACCATCCTTTGTCTCAATAATTTGACATTTATTCTCTTTGTTTTGCATGTTTATAATGCAGCTTTTATTTGAGATACCTTGATGCCAAAGTGAGATTCATCATAGACACAATTTCCTTTTTTTATGAGTAAAACCTGAGGTGATTGATGATCAATACCAAAAGTTCCGGCTATTTGATTGGAAATATCCCGGTGATTGATGAGGTCAAGGTAATACGCCTGTACTTCTTTTTCTTCAAAATCCCAGTTTTTTTCTAGTCGATGTTTGGCGACAGTACTGATAGAGCAGCGAGTGCTGTGTTTGAGGATGAGGCATGGAACCTCTGCCGATAAGTCGATGATTTCATCTAACTGATCGGTAGAGGTTAGTGGTGTCCAATTAATCATTTATCTTTATTATTTAAGAATGTTTGTTGCAATTGTTTTTACAATATGTACAACAGGAGATTCCATAGAAAAGTTGTTGGGACAGCCAACGCCACGGTTACAGGAAGAGATTGTTGCAACTCCAATGATGGCTACAACTGCAAGGATTAAGTTTTTGATGCTAATTTTCATCGTATTAAATTTATTGATTGAAATATGTTATGTCACTATTATTATTTAACGAGACTTTATTCGTTATGATTGTCCGGTTAATCTTCTTTACTTTAACGCGAAGTTTTGCAAAAGTAACGCATTCTGTGTATAAAATCCACCTTTTTTACCTTATCTTAACTTTTCTTTAGTAGTTTTGCGGTTTTGGCGGAGTCAAAGGCTTCAATGTGAGAAGGCGGGCAGGGCTTCCTCCTACCTATCCGACTATTGTCAGGCTAGGCAAGTCCGACATTCGTCAGGCTAGGCAGGTTAGGACTGGGGCGCGGGTGAGGAAAGAGCTGTTGAGTTGTTGAGCTGTTGAGTTGTTTGGGGGTGAGAGAAATGCCGGACAAAGGAAATAAAGCGTCAAAGGGGAAACGCAAAGGACGCAAAGGAAAAAGCGCAAAGGACGCTAGGGGGGAGAGGGAGTCAAAGGCTTCAATGTGAGAAGGCGCGCAGGGCTTCCTTTAGGACTG